>VGRX01000004.1 GCA_016875215.1 Deltaproteobacteria bacterium | reverse complement strand
GGGGGAGTGCGGCTCCGACGGGTGCAGCGGGGTGTGCGGCTACTGTGCCTACGGGGAGCTGTGCAATCTCCAGGGGCAGTGCATCGCCAACAAGTGCGAGCCGATGTGCACTGCGGAGACGGACGGCGGGACCGTCAACAAGCAGTGCGGCCCCGACACGTGCGGCGGGTATTGCGGCATGTGCATGGGAGAGGGGGAGAGCTGCGGGAAGGACGGCTTCTGTTACGCAAGCGGGTGCAAGGGCAACTGCAACGACAAGGAGTGCGGCTCCGACGGGTGTGGCGGTCCGTGCGGGTACTGCAAGCCCGACCAGCTCTGCAACGAGAAGGGGAAGTGCGTTGCCCACCCGTGCGGTGACGTGACGTCGAAGGGGAAGTGCCTCGACCAGTATGCGCTGGTGCAGTGCGTCGACCTGGCGCCGGTCCAGACGAACTGCAAGAGCCTCGAGAACCACATGTGCGGCTGGAACAAGGGGGCTGCGAAGTTCGAGTGCGTACCGGAGAAGGCGTGCGTCGCGAGCTGCCAGTTCGATGACGGCGAGGTGAAGGAGTGCGGCCCGGACGGATGCTGGGGGAGCTGCGGGATCTGCCCGCTCGGGTGGGGGTGTGGCGGCGGCCTGTGCAAACCGTCGGAGGGGGCCGAGTGCGCGTGGATCAACAGCTCGGCCGGCGCCTGCATCGGGGACGTCCGCTGGTTCTGCTCGGCCGGCAAACTGTACAGCATCGACTGCCAGGTCGAGGGGAAGAAGTGTGCGTGGAGCAAGAACTTCAACTTCGGCATGGGCGGCTATGACTGCATGTAGGGAGAGGGCTTTCATGGAACGATGGCGGGGCTTGGCGTTGCTGGTCGCGGTCGTTGCCGGCTGCGGCGGGGGCAAGCAGACTCCGGACTGGGAGTTCCGGTACGGAGACATGGGGGTCGACAAGGGACCGGGGATCGAGGTACCCAACCACGTCTTCGATCTCGTTGTCGAGCTGCCGGAGCTGCTTCCGGATGCAGACGGCTACGTTCCGCCCGACGCGGCGTTGCCGGACGTGGAGTGGGACGGCGAGGGGGCGCCGCCCAAGCCGGATGTCAAGAAGGACACCAAGCAGGATGACGGGGCGTGCGTCCCGGACTGCAAGTTCGAGGACGGGACCGCAAAGGAATGCGGGCCGGACAATTGCGGGTCGATCTGCGGGTACTGCGACTGGGGTGAAATCTGTGCGGATGGCCTGTGCAAGGAGTACTGCGAGCCGCAGTGCAAGCTGCCGGACGGCACCAAGAAGCAGTGCGGTCCGGACGGGTGCTACGGCGAGTGCCCTCCGGGGTGCTCAGAGGGCTACATCTGCGGCGAGGATCAGCTCTGCTACCCCTTCTGTGATCATGATGCCAACTGCCAGGGCAAGGAGTGCGGCGCCGACGGCTGCGGAGGGGTATGCGGCGTGTGCGGCGTGGGCCTGGTGTGTGACGAGGGGGCGGGCAAGTGCGTGCCGGATCCGTGCGGAGACGTGCCCAAGGACAAGGGGAAGTGCACCGGCGACAACGTGCTCCTGGAGTGCATCGACGGCAAGCTCAAGGAGACGCCGTGCGCTACGTACGGGGCCGACTACTACTGCAAGTGGGACGGTCCGACTCAGAAGTTCGTCTGCTCGCAGGGGTGCGTTCCCCAGTGCAAGTGGGATGACGGAACGCCCAAGGAGTGCGGCTACGACGGCTGCTACGGCGAATGCGGGACCTGCACTCCGGGATGGACGTGCAAGTCGGGAACGTGCTTCCCGGTGGCCGGTGCGGAGTGCGGCTGGATCACGGACAAGGGGTGGTGCGACGAGGGGGTCCTCTGGTTCTGTACGGTCAACAAGATCTACATCGACGATTGCCAGGCCAACGGCATGAAGTGCGGGTTTGACATGTCGACGGGCAAGTTCAAGTGCAAGCAGTGAGCCTCTTTCTCCGTCGGCCTCCGCCAGAAGACCGGGGCCGTGGGCGAAGCGGCGAATCGGAGTCCTGATTCCTGGAGGAGATGATGAACCTGTCGTGCATGGGGCGATTTCTCTCTCCGATACCGGCCATTCTCCTTCTTGCCGCCTGCTCGGCCCCTGCGGGCACGTCGGGGGTGGACGCGACCGGTGATGCTCCGGGGATTGCTCCGGATGCCGTGACCGTGCTGCCGGACGGCCGTACCGTGCTGCCGGACGGCCGTACCGTGGTGCCGGACGGGACCGAGTGGCCGGATGCGCGCTGCCCGGGGGACGGAGGTTGCCGTGGGGACCTCCTCCCGGGGGACTGGAGAGCGGGTGACCCCGGGCTCCCCGGGGGCGGGGAGCTCGGCGATTCGTGCACGGGCAACAAGGACTGCCTGAGCGGCTTCTGCGTGCCTTCCGACATCGGGTACATCTGCACGGACGTCTGCATCGACGACTGTCCTGACGGGTGGGATTGCAAGGGGGTGGCCTACACGGATCCGGATACGCTGTTCGTCTGTCTGCCCGACCTGGAGACCTCGTGTGCCAAGGCGGGGGTGTGCGACGCGGGCGAGGTGGAGAGTGAGACCTGCGGCAAGTGCGGCAAGCGGGACCGGACCTGCAAGGAGAACTGCCAGTGGGGCGAGTGGTCCAACTGCTTCGGAGAGGGGGACTGCACCGCAGGGACGGCGGAGGAGCAACCTTGCGGCAAGTGCGGCAAGCAGTTGCGCACGTGCACCGGGGCCTGCCTCTGGGGCGAGTGGGGTTCGTGCGGCGGGGAGGGGATCTGCACGGCCGGCGAGTTGGAGAACCAGGCGTGCGGCAACTGCGGGAGCCAGACTCGGACCTGCACCGCCTCGTGCGGGTGGAGCGAGTGGGGCGCGTGCCAGGCATCGGGCGCGTGTGCACCGGGCACGACCGAGCCCAAGACGTGCGGCAACTGCGGGGAGAGCGTGCGCACCTGTACGGACCAGTGCCAGTGGGGAGAGTGGGGCGAATGCCTGGGCCAGGGGGCGTGCTCGCCCGGAGCCCAGGAGAGCGCACCCTGCGGCATGTGCGGCAGCCAGACGCGTGCCTGCACGGCCAAGTGCGAGTGGAGCGAGTGGGGGGCCTGCCAGCAGGGGGGCGTCTGCATGCCCGGAGCTTCGGAAACCAAGGGGTGTGGCAACTGTGGGAGCAGCCTCAGGCTTTGCACCGATTCGTGCCAGTGGAGCGACTGGAGCGGCTGTGCAAACGAGGGGGTCTGCTCCCCCGGCTCGCAGGAATCCACGGCATGCGGCAAGTGCGGGAACCAGACCCGCACCTGCACCGACCAATGTCTCTGGAGCCAGTGGGGGAGCTGCGAGGGGCAGGGCATCTGCGTGCCGTCGGAGACCGAGTACACGGATTGCGGCAAGTGCGGCAAGAAGGGGCACACCTGCACCGACCAGTGCGCGTGGGGTATCTGGGGACCCTGCCAGGACGAGGGGGTCTGCTCGCCGGGTGACAAGCAGACCGAGGCATGTGGAAAGTGCGGGACCCGGGAACGCACCTGCACCGCCCAGTGCGGCTGGAGCGCCTGGGGGGCCTGCACCGGAGAAGGAGTCTGCTCCCCCAACCAGAAGGAAACCGCAGCCTGCGGCAACTGCGGAACCAAGACCCGCCTCTGCCTGGACCAGTGCACCTGGGGGCCGTACACGAGCTGTGCGGGAGAGGGGGTCTGCGCTCCCGGCACCACCCAGCCCTGCAACAACTGCGGGACCCAGACCTGCACCGCCGCATGCGGCTGGTCAAGCTGCGCGCTGGGGAAGATGGACGGCTACGAGGAGAACGATTCCGAGGGACAGTCCTACACACTGCCCGGCATCACCGACGCCGCCGGTGACACACAGACCGTCGCGGCCAGCATCAACCCAGCGTATGACCAGGACTGGTTCAAGATCCACATCAGCGACACCTCGCTGCACTCCATCGACCCGAAGGTCACCCTCACGGTACCTGCGGGCCAGACCTACAAGCTCTGCGTCACCTACAAGTGCGACAAGGGGGGCAACTCCTACAGCTCCTGCCAGAACATCTCCGGCGCCAACTCCATCTCCATCGGGGTAGGCGGCTGCCAGTCGATCTGGCAGGGGGACGACGACTCAGGCACGGCCTACATCCAGATCAATCCGGTCTCCTCCGGGTCCTGCTCGGACTACACGCTCAAGGTGGAAGCGTAGGGCTTGCTCAGCCGGCGAGCTCCATGCAATTGAACACGGCGCACGAAGTCATGGCATCGCAACCGGAAAGCGTCTGGAGCGTGCACTCCTGGAACACGCAATCCAGGAACTTGCCGGTCTTCTGGCTCTGCGCCACGCTGGTGGGCTGGAGGCAGGGGATCGTGCATCCCTGGTCGAGCGGCGGGCACGCAGCCATGCAGTAGAGGGCATCGGCGCAGTTCTTGTCCCCGTGCCCCCCGATGCAGACGGCCGTGGGCAGAGCGCACTTCTCGATCAGGCAGACATAGAGAAGGGAGAGCTGGGCAGCGCCTCCCTGGTCGAAGGCCTCGAACTCGGCCTTGCAGTGGTCTCCCACACAGCCCATCAGGTCGTCCACCTGGGCCATTTCGCTTTCCGAGATCCCCTCCAGGCACCCCCCCTGGGGGATCGGCTTGCCCGGGGTCCAGGTCTTCATGTCGACGAGGCACTGGAGCCCCTCGTAGCAGGTGGGGCCGGCAAAGACCTCCTCGGAAGCGGTATCGGGTGCGAGCTCGGTCGGGACATCCGGCTTGCCCGGCAGATCCGCAGCGGCGTCTTTCGGGCCGGCCGTGTCGCCGGAATCCCCGGGAACGGTCGAATCGAGCGCAGAGCCGTTGCCGTCGACAAGGGTACCGTCCAACGCGTCGACCGCGTCCGAGGGAGCGGTCTCCACGGTCAGTCCCTTGTCCATGCAGCCTGGAACCCCCGCCAGGGCGAACAGGACGAAGAAGCTCCACTTGCGCATCGCTTCACCTGCTTCGGGTACGAAGGACCGTCAAACGTGCGAGGGGCCACGCCCCGGACTCTGCCTGCAACAGGCTTCTACTGGTTGCGCACTTCCTGGATGGCCTTCTGGAGCTCGAGCTCTTTCTGCTTGAACTCAGTTTCCAGCTTCTCGACTTCGGTCCGCGTCGCTGCTTCCAACTCCTGCACCTTCTTCTGCGCATCGAGCCTGACGGAATCGGCTGCCTTGGCCCCTTCGTCCTCGACGGCCTTGATCTGGGCGGCAAGCTGGCTCTTGCGCCCCTCGAGCTGCTTGTCGTAGATGGTCTGGAGATGTGCGGCCAGGCGGGAGTTGGCGTCGGAGTTGTCCTTCACCCAGATCGAGAACGACTCCGCCGGGATGCCGTGCTTCTTGCAGACATCCTGGACCTTGCCGAGTTGGGAATCAGAGGAAGGCTTGTCCAACTGGGACAGCTCGACGGCCAGATCCTTGAGGATCTCGTCCGCTTTTTCGCTTGCGAGCTTCTCCCGGCAACCCGCCAGGCATGCGAGCGCGACAAGAACGAGGATGAGCTTTCCACCAGCCATGCTTACGCCCCCCGCAACAACCACGTCCAAAATACACCTGACAAGGCTGGCACAAGTGTTTCGCACTGTAAAGGGAAAAATGGCACTTCCGACCGGGCCGTCAGTGGAGCACCCGGAAGCGGGAACGCTCCCGCTTTCGGGCGAGTCCGTCGAGCCACGCCCTCAGCTTCCCCGGCCGCCAGCGTCCGGTCAGCATCAGCCAGCCGCCGAGCGTGCCCCCTGCCTGGACGAAGAAGGCGGGGTTGTTGCCGCTGACGAACAGTACGACCTCCAGCGCAGCCAGGCCGAAGAACACCCATTTCCCCTTGAAGGGGGGGGAGCCGAACATGGAGACCGGGGTTTCGCCGAACACGACCCAGAACGCCGTCAGGAGCGCGAACGACGATGCCTCGCTGCCCAGGTAGGGGACGCCGCACCCTGCGGGCCACAGGAGACCGGCCCCAACGTGTGCGAGCCCCCCGACGACCCCCGCCGTGCCGTAGAAGAACAGGAAATGGGTCTGTCGCCACCGGCGTCCGAAGATCCCGCCGAGGCTCCAGAGCACCGAGACATCGAAGAGAAAGCCGAAAGCATCCGAGCGGAAATGGAACGGCATGTGGGTCAACAGGGTCCACACCCGGCCCGAGGTCACCGCCGACGCCGAGAGCGTCACGTACTCCTCGCCGGGGAGCCGGCCCGCCAGCACGACGGCGAGATAGAGAGCGGCCTGGACCACCAGCAGCAGCCGGACGACGAGCGGCAGTCCGAGGAACGAGGACTTCATGCGTCCCCAGAGCGACTGCCGCCTCGCCCACGGGTTCGGTCCGTACGGGGTCCAGCCGCTCGCAAGCGCCCGGATGCCCTCGCGGCAGCGGGGCGCACTCATGCAGATGCCTCAGGGGCGAAGCCGCACGCCCTGCGCTCGACGAGCTGGGCGGCGATGCTCACGGCAATCTCCGCGACGGATGAGCCTCCGATCGGAATCCCGACGGGCATCCGCACGCGGTCAACCTGCTCCCGGGGAATGCCGGCGGCAGCGAGGCGCTCGCGGAACTGGGCGGCCTTGCTCCTGCTGGCCATGATTCCGACGTAGGGAACCGAAGTGGTCACGAAATGCTCCAGCAGCTCGTAGTCGAATGCGTGCGAGCGGGTCATGGCGAGGACCGCGGTGCGGTCCAGGCGCGCCAGGGTGCCCCAGTAGTCCCTGAGCGGCCCGCACACCACCCTGACCGACGACGGGAAGGCCGAGGAATCGGCCCACTCCGGCCGGTCGTCCACCACCGTGACTCGGAAGTCCAGGCCGACAAGGAGCGGGGCGAGCGCACGGCAGACATGCCCGCACCCGAAGATCACCACGTGGAAGCTCGAGAGCATCGGCTCGACAAAAGCGACCATCCGGCCTCCGCAGATCATCCCCACGTCCTTGGCAAGATCGAAGGTCAGGAGGCGTGGCCGCCCGTCGTCGAGCACCTCCCGGCCCTCCCGAATCAGCCGGTGCTCGACAGCGCCGCCGCCCACGGTGCCGACGATGCTGCCATCTTCGTACACCAGCATCCGGGCCCCGGGGCTCTGCGGTGCGCTGCCGGTGGTCTCCACCACCGTGACCATGGCGAAGGGGCGGTCGCGTGAGAGCGACTCGACGAGCTGGTTCCACAACTGGGTCATGGCTTCTTCCTCCGGCCGGTCGTCAGGGAGCGGCCTCCGGGTCGATCACGAAGATCCAGGGTTCGGCGGCCCCGCGCTCTGCGGTCCCCGCGAGCTTCAGGCAGACGAGGGTGGCCCCGAGGCCGGCCTTGCGCGGGTGAACCGGTTCCCCTGCCAGGCTGGTGGACTGGTCGAGGAGGCGGTCGGTAGCGTCGTAGAAGCTCACGGTGACATCCACGTCCCGGGGCGGCGTCACGGTGAGCCTCGGCACCGGAGCCTCGAGACGGATGCAGTCCACGTCACCGACAAGCGCCAGGTAGCCCTTCATCTGCCTCGACGGCCCGCGCAGCGGCGTGGCCTCTTCGGGGCGGTTGTTGGGCTCCACCTCCATCCCCTTCGTCGGCACGAGCGACGACTGGAGGATGTAGGTGACCGAGCCGTTATGGCCGCTGGCGGAGAGCTTCACGAGGATCGGGTGGACAGGCAGCGCCAGGTTGGGGATCAGCTCTCCCTCCCCCTTGCCGCCCGCGTCGTAGCGGCCGAGCGGCGCCTGGCCGTCCTCCTCGAACAGCTCGATCACGGAGTTGATGCCCGGCACGCCGCTGACCTGGAGCCTGAACGCCGGCCTCTCCTCCTCTTGGGGCGGAGCAGCCCCGGAGGCACCGGCAGCGAACTCGGTCCCCCCCGTTCCGGGCGTCGGCCCGCCGGTCCCCCCCGTTCCGGGCGTCGGCCCGCCAGTCCCCCCCGTTGCGGGCGTCGGCCCGCCGGTCCCCCCCGCATCCCCGTCCGGAGATCCGTCGGCATCGTCGTGGGACGCTGCCTGGCCCAGCAGCCCCAGGTCGGGCGGCTCGATCCGGAACCAGTCCTCGTCCCCCTCGTAGGGCAGCCACCCCGACAGTGCTTCTTCCAGGAACAGCCGCATCGCCTGTTCCGGGGTGCCGTCGGGCTCGACCTCGGTCCTCTCCTTCAGCGGTTCCACCACGGCCTTGAGCGTGTACTCCCCGGCAATCGGCTTGCTCTTTTCCGGTGCCGACACACGGAGGTAGTAGGAAGGGGAGCCGTCGAGGATCGCCACGTTCGGGACCACGATCTTCTTTCCTTTCCCCGTTGCCACCGACAGCAGCTCCTCACGGGTCTGCGTGAAGACCGTGAGCACGAGCCCGGCCCCCACGGGCGGCAGCAGCTCGAGCGCCAGCCGGCTCGTCCCGGGCGTCAGTTTCAGGAGATCCACCTGGAACCAGTCCTGGTCCTCGGTCCTCTGCATCAGGCCCGTGACGGTACCGGGCAGGGCCAGCATCTCGGCTTTGAGGTGGTCGTCGTTGGGCTCTGTCTCGACCCCGGCCCTGGCATCTTCCAAGACCAGCGTGAGCGTGTATGGGCTGGCCTTCTCGACGGATACCTTCTTTCCCACAGGGAACACGTGCACCAGGTACTGCCCGTTGGCCAGGCGGAAGTTGGGGAGCTTCTCACCGCGCCCCTTGCCTCCGTTGTCGAGCGAGACCAGGAGCTCGCGCCCCTTGAGCCCCTCACGGTACAGCTCCAGCGTGAGATCCAGCTCGCCGGCCGGCGACAGGTCGAGCTGCATCACCCGCGGATGCTCCAGGTCCACGTCGAGGCGGTACCAGTCGTGGTCCAACGCCCCTTTCTTCTCCTTCGGGCTCACCTGTCCCTTCACGCTGCCGGGCACGAAGGCCTGCGTAGCGGACGCGGCCTCGTCGTTCGGCTCGACCTCCTCGACCACCACGGGCTCGGCCGGAGCGTCCTCGACCGGCCGGGGGAGCTCCACACGCACCGGGGCCGAGAGCTTCAGCGTCAGCTCCTCGCTGCTGAGGAACCTGGGCGGGACCGCTGCCGTGGAGCTCCCGTCGGCCGGTCGCTCCGCTGAGAGATTCAGCGGCTCTCGCGTGATCACGGGCTCCGCCACCTCCCGGGACCCGCAGCCACATGGCGCGGTCAGCAGGATCGGCAGGATGGCCAGGAGGCGTTGCAGGGGCGGCATCACTTCGCCTGGTTGTAGCGCTTGATGACTTCCGGAGTCACGTCCAACGAGGGCTGGAAGTAGAGCACGGTGCCTTCCGACCGGTCCAGGATGAGTGTGTACCCTTCGCTGAGCGCAAGGTCCTGGATGACCTCCCCCATCTTCTTGAGGATCGGCTCGAGCAGCTCGGCCTTCTTCTTGGCCAGCGATGTCTGGTTGTCGACGTACAGCTTCTGGAGATCCATCATCTCCTTTCTGTACTTCTCCAGCATATCTTTTTTGCCCGCATCAGACATGAGGGGCATCTGTTTTTGCATCTCTTCTTCCATTTTCTGTACTTTCTCGACCTTGGTGTCGAGTTCCTTCTGCTTCTGGGCGGTGAGCTTCTCCAGCTTCTCCTTGGCCGACTTCCCCTGCTTGGTGGAGGCCACCGCAAGCTGAAGGTCGACGACGCCGATCTTGGGCTGAGCCGAGGCTGTTGCCTCGTGCACGAGAGCGACCGCGGCAAAGAGGAAACCCACCAAGGCAACCCGCGCGAAACATCTCATGAGCGACTCCATCAGAAAGTCCGACCGCAGTGCAGCCGGGAATGGTCGTATCTTCAAGCGCCAGCGCTTCTACCGGAAAAGCCCCGGGCCGTCAAGCGTCGTTCCGGGGCGCTCAGCTTCCCTCCTCGGGCTGTCCGGGCTCGGACTCGATGCAACAGTTGCCGCCGACCTCGTGTGCCTTGGCGAGGGCCCGCTCGGCGAGCTGAAGCATGAGCTCGACCGAGGGTTCTTCGAGCCCTGGTGCGGGGTAGCAGCAAAGACCGATGGAGGCGGTGAGCGGGAAGCTCTTCCCGGAGACGAGGAAGCGGGTGGAGCTCATCTGCTGGAGGATCTTTGCGGCAAGCACGCGAAGGCCCGTCCGCGGTGTTCCGAGCACGAGGACCGCGAAGTTGTCGGGGCCGTTGCGCATGATCCAGTCGGTCCGCCGGCAGACGGTCCTCAGCCGGTTGCTGACTGCGGCCAGGGCGGAATCATAGAACGCATGGCCGAACTGTCCGACCAGGGAAGCGCTGTCATCGACGCGGACCAGGAGGAGGCCGACGGGCCGGTCGTACCTCACGGCCCAGTCGAGAAGGAAGCGGCCGTGCTGGAAGAGCACCTTGCGGGCCCTGGCGCCGGTGACGGGATCCTGGTCTTCCCGCTCCCAGAGCTTCTGCCGGGCATCGTAGAGGTCGACCAGCGTTTCTGCGAAAGCGGCCAGGGTGCGTCCGACCGTGTCACCCAGTCTGCGCAACGCCGTCAGGGCGGGGACGCCGCTGTCCTCCTTCGACTTTTCCAGCCCGTACAGGTCGTTGAGCTTGAGGATTCTGAGGGAATCCTGGTCCATGAGCATGGCTTCCGCCCGAAGTGCCATGGCGACGGCCGCATCGAGCCCGGCCGGGGTCTCCTTGGCCAGGGCATACACCTGGTCGAGCTTCCACTTCAGTCGGGAGAGGGTGATGTCGGGCGAGGGAAGCGCCGAGGGGACAAGCCCGGCCTCGAAGCCTCCGCGGACGATCCGGAACTGCTCGATCCGCTCCCGTTTTTCGGCAACGAGGCGGTCGAACGCAGCGGTCGCCTCCTCATTGGAGAACGGGGCGGTGCGGAAGGAGTTGTAGAGGCGGGCGGCCACGGATTCGAGCTCAACGCACACGTCGATAACCTGGAGCATCGGTCTACCTCGGTAGATTCGTCCTGTCAGACCCGGTCGGGCGGACCGAATCATACCGCGGCGCGGGCGGGGCAGGCAAACAAAACGGATTGTTCCTGCAGACGGCCTTGCGGATTCGCTGGAAATCCTTGCGTCCCGGCCACAGGCTGAGGGCGCGGGTGATGTGTCGCCACGCCTCCTCCTGGCGGCCTGCGAGACGGTACACCTCGGCGAGATTCGCGTACGCGGTGCCGAATCTGGGATGCCAGCGCGTTGCGGTCTCCAAGTGTCGGACGCCCTCCTCCAGCTCACCGTTCCTCGCCCGACACACGCCGGCGATGACCGCGGTGCCGATGTCGGGGGAGGCCTCCAGGGCCTGCTCTACAAGTCCGCAACCCTCCTCCATATTCCCGGAATCCGCCAGAACCTGCCCCTGGTGCAGCAAAGCACCGGCATGCGAGCCTTCGAGCTGCAGCACCAGCCGGTATTCGCCTCGGACGTAGAGGGCATCGATGCCCGCGGACCAGAGCGGAGCCAGCACGAGGAAGAACGCGACCGGCCACGCTGCGAGCGACATGTCCGCCACGCCTTCCCCGCCTTTTACAGGCCCCGAGAAGGGCTGTTCTCTTCGAGTCCGGGCCTGAGGGGTTCGGCCCTCAGAGTCGAGGACAGGCCCCTTCGAAAGGAGCGAAGTCGAGGGGTCCGGCATGTCGGGCCGTTCATCGCTTCCTTCCTTCCGTTGCAGGATGGGAGCACAGGCCAGGCCGAGCCAGAGGAACGTCACGATCCGGCCAGGGTAGTGCGCCAGCGTCACCGAGCCCGATGCACAGAGGCCCGCGGCCAGGATGCCCGCTGCGACCCAGAGCTGCCGTCCGCGTCCGAGCAGACTTCGCAGAAAAGCGACCCCGAAGAGCAGCACCAGCACGAGGGGGGGCAGGATCCCCCGTTCGACCCAGAGCTGAAGCCACTCGTCGTGCGCATGGCGCGCATTCGTCCAGAAAGGAAGGAGCGCAGGGTCCGCAGCCACCCGCTCCGCCTGTTGCTCCAGGAAGCAGCCCGAGAACCCCCCGGCACCGTGGCCGGTCCAGGGGTGCTCCAGCGCGCAGTCGAGCGCGGTCCGGTAGAGATGCAACCGGCCCTCGCCCCAGAGGAGGACGACCGCTGCGGCCACTGCAGCGAGGAGGATTGCGAAGACAAGGGGGGCGGGCGCGGCACCCCCTCCCACGCGAGACTTCCGAGGCCGATCTGGCGTGGGGTCGGTCGCGGAGCACCCTCCCACGCGAGACTTCCGAGGCCGATCCGGCGTGGGGTCGGTCGCGGAGCACCCTCCCACGAGGGGCTTCGCAAGCCAGAGGAGGGCCAGGAGCAGCGTGGCTCCCACGGCCAGCCGCGCGGTCACCGAGGGGATCAGTGCGAGGAGGAGGAGGGCGGCGGCAACCGCGGCCAGGCTCATCCACGCCGTCCAGCGAGGCGAAGAGGGCGGCGGACGATCCGGGCCGGAGCGCCGGAAGTCGGCCAGCCCCAGAGCGGCAGCGGGCAGGAGCACCGCAACGAGCTCGGCCGCGAAGTCGGGGTTGCCGAGCGTGGTTCCGCCCGGAAGCAGCGAGTAGCCGAGCACGGGCCGCCCGAGAATCAACTCGATAGCGGCGGGGACCGCCACCAGCAGAATGGCGATGCTCCCCCACCCTGCCAGCCGCTCGACAAACCGCTCCTGGAGGGCCGCACCGCGGGCCACCAGGAACACCGCCACCCCGACCAGGTCGAGGTGCGCAGCGTGCAGGGCCGCTCCCCTCGCGTGCGGGAACAGGAGCGACGGCAGCGATACGACCAGGTAGAGCAAGGCCAGCACAAGGGTCGAGAAGGTCGGGCCGAAGCTTCGAGCAAAGGCGGTTGGCCCGCGCCTCTTCCTCCACACCAGCGCCCCGGCAAGCCCCCCCCCTGCCACGAGCGCCTTGGCCGGCGCAAACGAGGAGAAGAACGGGAACGCGGCCACCGCCACCGCAGGGATCAGGAAGAGGAGGAGGGACGAGGAAACATCGGACGTCGGCCCCGCCGACCCAGGCTTCTCATCACCCCGGTCTTCTCGTCGGCCCGGTCTTCTCGTCGGCCCAGGCTTCTCATCACCCCGGTCTTCTCGTCGCTCCGGGCTTCTCGTCGCCCCAGGCTTCTCATCACCCCGGTCTTCTCGTCGGCCCGGGCGTTCCGGCAGATCCTTTGCCATGGAGGCTTCTCACCCAAGGCGGCGGGTCCTATTCGTCCTATTTGTCCTATTCGTCCTATTCGTCCTATTGCCCTCCCCGCCGCCCCGGGCGTTCCCCGCCGCCCCGGGCCTTCCCCGCCGCCCCGGGCCTTCCCCGCCGCCCCGGGCGTTCCCCGCCGCCCCGCTAGCGGAATTCCTTCGGCTGGCGCTGGTAGAGGATCTCCTCGCAGCGGCGCTTGGTCACGAGGTCGGATTCCCTGCCTGCCGCCTTGGCGAGATACTCGTCGACCTTCTTGCTGGGCGAGATCATGAACACGCGAGTCGCCTCGGCAGCCAGGGAGGGAGTACCGTCCTTCATCACCTTGTACAGGCGGTCGAAGGCCGGTGCGTGGGCCAGACCGACGAGAGCGGCGGTGGCGGTCAGCGAGGTGAACGCGTCGCCCTTCTCCATCAGCTCGGCCAGCTTGGGCACGACCGCCTCGACATCGATGGAGCCGAGGAGGAATGCGGCATCCCGCTTGTCCTCGAGATTGCCGTCACGGACGACGTCCACGAGCTTCTGGAGCGCGGCCTCGTCGCCCAGGTTCGCCAATGCGAACTGCTGGTAGAGCTTGAGTGCGTTGGAGGTCTCCTGGATCCCCGCAATGCGGGCCGTCAGCTCCTTGCTGCCCACCTTGCCGATGGTGAAGTAGGCGGTCTCCTTGTCGTAGAGGTAGTACATCCGGTACAGGCGCTCGAGAAGTGCGGGTGCGACGGCGCCGAGCTTCCAGTCGCGCAGGTTGCGCATCAGCGTGCCGAAGCAGTCGTAGGAGCAGGTGTGGACCAGGTACTGGATGCTGGTCTGGAAGTCGGAAAGCTGGTCCGCCGCGTAGGGGGCCAGGAGCTGCAGCGTGTCGCCGTAGTTTCCCGAGGGCTGCCTCAGGAAGGCCAGCAGGTACGGGAGGGCTGCCGGGTCCTTCTGCTCGGCGAGGAACCGGATTCCGCGGGACACGATCCGTGCGAACTTGGGTTCCTTGTGCACGAGCAGCTTGTCGAAGATGAGCTGGCGGTACTTGCCGAAGTCGATCCGGTTGAGTGCGATGACCGCGTCGAGCGCGACGAACGGGTTGGTTCCGTTGGCCAGCTCCTCGAGCCTGGGCGCTGCCGACGCGGCCTTGATCCGGCCGAGGGCTACGGCGGCCTCGGAGCGGACGAAGTCGTTGGGGTCGGACAGGGCCGTGACGAGGCCCTCGACCGCTGCGGGTTCGGACGCCTCGATCTCGCCCAGGGCAAAGGCTGCGTTGATCCGCATGTAGGCCTTGCGGTCCTGGAGCAGGCCGACGAGGATCCCGATGACCTCCTTGCGGTCGCCCAGCTTGGCCAGCGCAATGGCAGCGTTGTTCAGGTGCCGGGCGGTCTGGGTCGTTTTCATGACGTCCTTGAGCATCTTGCGGGCACCGGAGCTGCCGATCTTGCCCAGGGCCAGGATGACCCGGTTCTTGGTGTGGACGTCGCGGCCGACGAAGAACTTCGCCAGCAGGTCGGAAGCTTCCTCGGCCTTGAGCTCGCCGAGGTATTCGACGACCTGGCTGCCGCTGCCGGTCTCCTTCTTGAGCACATAGAGGAAGGCGTCGACGAGGTCGCCGCGGCCGGCCTTGTTGCGCATGTCCCACATCGCTGCCAGCGCGGTCCAGGCATAGGTCTGATCATCGGCCTTGACCAGCTTCATCAGCAGCGGCATCGCCTTGGAATAGCCCACGTCGCCGATGGCGGTGACGGCAGCGTTCTTGACGACGTAGGTCTCCTCGGGGTCCTCGATGCGCTTGACGAAGTGGGGTCCGAATCCGGGTTCCGCCAGGTTGCCCAGACCGATGAGCGCCTGCATGCGGACCATCTCGTTGCGGTCGGCCAGGGCATCGATCAGTGCGGAGGCGGCCTCGGGGTCGCGTACCTGGGCCAGCACCGATGCGCACGTCTGCCGGATGCCGTCGGACGCGTTGTCGAGCAGGCCTCTCACCAGGGCCCGAGTCCCCTTGCGCCCGAGCGCCGTGAGGTCCGGGGTTGCAGGCATCAGCTCGTCGGTGAGGTTGATGAGCAGGTCGGGCTCGTCGGGGAGCCGCCTGAGGATCTCCTTGCGCTGCTTCTCGAGCTCCTGCCAGGAGTCTCCTCCGTAGTTCCCGCCCCACTTCTGGCCGTACTGGTTCTCCCCCCAGTTGGCCTGTGCGTCTCCGCCCTGCCACTGGTCCTCTGCCGGCTCGTACTGCGCCATCGCCACCACGCTGCATGCCAGAAGCACGAGCGCCACATGCCAGATCGTCACGAATCGTCTCAGCCCTTTCATGCGCACCTCCGTCTCTCGCGATTCTCCAGAAGGCCAAATCACTCTAGTCGACGTCCGCGTGCGCGTCAATCGTTTCCCTCTTGGCAGATCATTCCGGCGTGTCTACATTCGGCAGCGTGAGAGGGCTTTCCGGAGGGGGAGAGAGAGAAGTCCTCCGGAGGGGGGAGCCAATGACGGATGCGGACAAGGCCGGGGAGGTCCGGCGCAGCAGCGGGGTTGCACAGAACGAAGTTGGCGGCAGGCAGGGGGTCGACCGGGGTCGCCGGCGGTTCCTCTGGGTGACCGGCGGGCTCGGGCTGGCGTGGCTGGGGCTGGCCGCGTACCCCATCTATCGGTACCTGGCGCCCAGACCCGCACCCGACCCGTTCGGGGAGGAAGGGCGAGCCCTGGTGAAGAAGGTCTCGCCGGCCGACGTGGCCGCTCCGGGGTCCGGAGCGAACGGCTCGTACGGACAGCGGGGATGCATCGTGCTGCGGACTCCCGAGGGGGAGCTCCGGGCGTTCGATTCGAAGTGCACGCACGCCGGCTGCAACGTCAACTTCGCGGGAGACAGGATCTTCTGCCACTGCCACGGCGGCATGTACGACTTCGGCGGGAAGAACGTCGCCGGACCGCCTCCCAGGCCGCTGACACCCCTTCGTGTGTTCGAGGAGAACGGCGTGCTCTATGTGGCCCCGACCGACCGGAAGCAGGAGGGATGACCGTGGACGATACCCGTCGTGATCCCGGCATTCCCGTTGCTGCGGGCCGGGAAGAGCGTTCCCCGGACCCCCGCTTCGTGCCGATTCCTCCCGAGGCCGAAGAGCGCTCCTCGGACCCCCGCTTCGTGCCGATTCCTCCCGAGGCGGAAGAGCGCTTCTCGGACTCCCGCTTCGTGACGATTCCACCCGAGGCCGAAGAGGCTCTTCCCCCTGCGGATACCGTGACCGGAAAGCTCGGCCGGGCCTTCTTTCGTCGTTTACCCGTCTGGCCGCTGGTGGAGTTCCTCTCGAAAAAGAAGGTCCCCAGACACCGGCACAGCTTCTGGTACACCATCGGCTCGATGGCGCTGTTCTTCCTGGTTGTGCAGATCGTCACCGGCGTGCTCCTGATGGTCTACTACAGCCCGAGCCAGCCCTGGTCCTCGGTGCAGAGGATCGTCATGGAGATCCCGTTTGGCGGTCTCCTCCGCAGCATCCACCACTGGAGCGCGAACCTGATGCTGCTGGCGCTGTTCGTGCACCTGTTCAGCACGTTCTTCATGAAGGCGTACCGGCCGCCACGGGAGCTCACCTGGCTGACCGGACTGGCACTGCTGGGGACCACGATGTTCCTCGGGTTTTCCGGCTACCTGCTGCCGTGGGACGACCTCTCCTTCTTCGCCACCCGCGTGGGCATCAGCGAGTTGGAGAAGATGCCGCTGCTTGGCACCTGGATCGCCGGACTGGCAAGGGGCGGTCCGGACGTGACGGTGGATACCATCGGCAGGTTCTATCCGCTGCACGTGGTGGTGCTGCCGCTGCTGCTCCTGGCCGTTCTCTCGGTCCACCTGTTCTTCGTCCAGGTGCAGGGGGTGAGCGAGCCCGATTCCTTCCGTGCGCTCCCTCCCGAGCAGAAGAGGTACCACCGTTTCTTCTCAGAGTACCTGGTCAACGAGATTCCGATCTGGATGGCACTGGCCGCGCTGCTGGTGGCGTTGAGCGCACTGTTTCCGAGGGTGCTGGCTCCCGAGGCCGACCCGGCGGCAGCCGCGCCGGAGGGGATCAAGCCGGAATGGTACTTCATGGTCCCGTTCCAGATGCTGAAGCTGTTCCCGGGCAGCCTCGAGCTCCTGGGGATGGCGCTGACCGGGCTGATTCCGGTCCTGTTCCTGGTCGTGCCGTTCGTGGATCGCAGCGTGCCGGCGGACCGTCGGGGGCGGGTGGCGACTCGGGTCGGGGTCGCATTCCTGGTGTACCTCGTGGCCATGACGGTCTGGGGTATGGTGAGTTGAGGAGGACGACCATGACTCCGGTGTTCCGTGCCGCGCCGACCCCATGGGAGGAGCCATGAACTACCCGGTCTGGGACGTCCCGTTTCTGGGGGCCGGGATGGTGGTGGCCATCATCGCCATCATCCACGTGCTGATCTCGCATTTCGCCATTGGGGGCGGGGCTCTTCTGTTCGTGGCCGAGCTCTGGTCGGATCGCCAGCCTGACGGCGAGCGGATCCGGGAGTGGCTGCACAAGTACGCGACCTTCTTCCTGGTCTACACGACGGTATTCGGAGCCATGACGGGCGTGGGGATCTGGTTCTCGATCCAGCTTGCCAGCCCGGAGGGTACGAGCCTGCTCATCCACCAGTTCGTGTTCGCCTGGGCGATCGAGTGGGTTCTGTTTCTAGTCGAGCTGACGCTGCTGTACCTGTACTACTACGGGTGGCGGAAGAACAGCCGCAGGCTCCAGGTGGCGCTGGCCGGGCTCTACTTCGTCATCGCGTGGGGGTCGCTGTTCGTCATCAACGGGATCCTGACGTTCATGCTGACTCCGGGCGGGTGGACGATCGAGAACCGGGACATGGCGGCCGGCTTCTTCAACCCGGGGTATCTCCCGTCGCTGCTGATCCGGACGCTGGTCATGTTCCTGGTTGCAGGTCTCGGGGGGTTGCTGGTGGCTGCCCGGCTGGAGGAAGAGGGGGGGCTCAAGGAGCGGATCGTGGTCTTCTGCAGTCGATGGGTGCTGCCCGCGGCGCTGCTTCTGCCCGGGCTGTCCTACTGGTACTGGAAGACGCTGCCATCCAACACGGCAAGGCTGATGGCAGCGGGGGCGACGGGGCTGGGCGGGGGCCGGCTCGAGGTCATGACGCTGTTTGCGGTCGCTGCCGGCGTGGCAGGGACCCTTCTCGTGCTCGGATCGCTGCTTTACCAGGTGCGGCCGAGGGCGCTGGGGGTTGCCGGGGCCATGGCATTGTTCGTGGTCGCTCAGATCGGCTTCCTGGGCGGGGAGTTTGCCCGGGAGCTGGCCCGCAAGCCCTATGTCATCTACGACACGCTGTACTCGAACTCGCTCTGGAAGCACAAGGCAGCGGAAGCCGGATACCGGCAGCAGCCCTACCTGTCGCTGACCCGCTGGGATCCGGACGTTGTCCCGCTGACGCCGCAGCATGGCGAGTGGGCGTTCCGGCTCCAGTGCGCAAGCTGCCATACCCGCAGCGGCTACCGCGGGATCATTCCCCGGACCGAGTCCTGGACCCCGCTTTCCGGTTTCAAGTGGCTCGAGACCATGGACCAGCAGGGGGTGCCCCCGCCGTTCGTCGGCACAGCGGAGGACCGGGCCGCGATCTCGTCCTACATCCAGTCGTTGCACGGGAAGAACGTGGGCGCGGCCGAGATCCTGGCCGAAGCGCAGGCGGATGGTCGCCGGCGCAGTGACGGAGGGGAAACCCGGGAAGTGATGCCATGAACCATCTCCTCCTGGCCACCGGACTGTGGGATGCGCTGCCCTTGCCTCCGGCCGATCCGCTGGGCTACCCGATTCCGGTCGAGCTGCTGCGGGCCCTGGCCTACCTGACCCTGACGCTGCACTTCCTGGCGCTGCACTTCACGCTGGGCGGGATGATCCTGTGGCTCTGGGTCCGGGTCCGGCGGCCCACCTGTGCGGAGAGCCTGTCCCGGTACCTCGGCGGCGGGCTGACGCTGGGGTTCTCGTACCTGGTGACGCTGGGCATCCCGCCCCTCCTGTTCGTGCAGGTGATCTACGGCCAGCTCTTCTACAGCTCGTCCGTGATCATCGGAGCGCACTGGATCCTGGTGGTCCCGCTGCTGATCGTTGCCTACGGGCTGCTCTACCTGCACAAGCTGACGCGGGTTCGGTCCCCGCGACCTCAGTGGATCTGGCTGCTGGTGGCCCTGCTGGCCATGCTGAGCATCGGGTTCTTCTACGTGAACAACTTCACGCTGATGCAGGAGCCGGACCAGTGGATGCTGACCTACGCGATGCGGCCCGACGGGCAGTCGCTCAACATGCGGAACCCGACCGTGGTTCCCCGCCTGTTCACCTTCCTGTCGCCGGCCCTCGCCGTGGCCGGGCTCGGCCTGCTGCTGGCCGGAGCGTTCCTGCGGGGCCGGGGCCGATTCGGCCCGGACGACCCGGGAGAAGGCGGGCCGGACAACCAGGGAGAAGGCGGCCCGGACGACCAGGGAGAAGGCGGGCCGGAGCCGCAACGTCGTGTGCGGGCATCCGAGGGGGATGGCGGTCCGTCCGGACCGGGTCGGGGGAGGACGTTCCAGGCGCTCGGGCTCAAGGCCTTCCTGGTGTCCCTCGCTGCGACCGTTCTGTCCGGTGCCTGGTTCGTCACGCGGATTCCCGAGGAGGTGCTGGGCCGGCTTCGGGAGGCGCCGCTGCTGGTCCCCGTGGGAGCCGCAGGTGTGGCCCTGTTCCTGGTCGCGACGGTCCTGGTGTTTGCGGCCACCCGGACCCGTTCGTTCCTCCTTCCCGTTCTGGCGACGCTCACGACTGCGGGCGGGCTGGCGACAATCGTCATTCTCAGGGACCTTCTGCGGATCGCCTGGCTCGAGCCGGTCTTTTCCACGGGCAGGGTGCCCGTTCATCCGCAGTGGACCATGTTCTTCCTCTTCCTGGCCTCCCTGGTCGTGGGACTCGCGCTGGTCGTCGTGCTGACCACCGTCGTGGTGCGCAACCTGCTGACCGAGGCCCCGTCGGCTCGATGACGAGGCCGGCCAACCCGACCGGAACGTTCTCGTCGAGATGAGCGTGGCGATGAGGCGTCGCGCGAAAGATGGCTCCGGGTCGAGAAGCAACTGGAGGATGTCTCCGGCCACCCGAGAGAAGAGGGCGGCCCAGCGGAGGAGGGGAATCACTCGGTCGGCGGCGAGGCGGCGCCGCCCGGCCGCAGTGCGCCCGCTACGTGCAGGTGCGGTGGCTGGCCGCGGTCACGACAGGCACACCCTCGACCAGTTCCTGCGTCGCACTCGATCGGTCAAACGGCAAACTACTTGCCGAGGCCCTTCAGGCACGTCACGAAAGCTTCGCAGCCCTTGCCCTCGTATTCCAGCACGCAGGTCTGCGGCTTCATGAACATCTCCGTGATCTCGGCCCGCTTCTGCTTGTCCTGCGTGGCCTCCTTCTGGGCGCAGGCCTTGAGGCACATTGCCTTCTCATCGTCCAGGGCCGTCGCAGTCGGAGCATTCTCCTTGACGCATTCCTTGACTGCCTTGACGTAGCTCTCACAAATGGGGCAGGACTCTTTGCAGCCCCAAGAGAAGAGCACCATGACCGCCAGCACCCACACGACCGTCAGATTCCTGCACATCCGGGTTCCTCCATCGATATGGTCCTCTACAACATCCCCGACCTTATCTCCGTTCGTGGTCGCACCGCAAGCGCGATGATGCAGCGGGCGCGAATCAAACGGTAGGAAATCCTGAGCGGTCCGAAGCGGTGTGAGGTCGTTCCTGACTTTTGCTTTGACTTCCCCGGAGGCGTGTACTACAACTCCCTTGCAGGCTCGAAGCAGCATGGGGGGCGTCATGAAGATCCTCGTTGTGGATGACGACATCAACCAGATCCGGCTCGTCCGGGAGCGGTTCACCAAGCAGGGACACGAGGTGCTCGAAGCCATCAACGGCGAAGAGGGGCTCGAGGTCGCACTGGTCGAGAAGCCCGACGTCATCCTCCTCGACGTCATGATGCCCGTCATGAACGGCTGGGAGCTGTGCAAGTACCTGCGCAACAAGCGGGAGTTCGACGACGTCGCGATCATCATGCTGACCGCCATAGGCCCCAACCTGAACGAGATGACCTCGCCGCTGTACGGCGCCGACGACTACGTCGACAAGCCGTTCCTCTTCTCCGAGCTGGAAGAGAAGATGCAGAAGTCCGTCAGCACCCGCAAGCGGAAGTAAAGCGTCTCCCGAACCGTCGCAGCAATCCGATCACCGCAAGTCCCGCCAGCAGAGGCATGAGCTTCATCACCCGCCGGTGCGAGTGCGCCAGCTTCCCAAGGGGTGCGAACCAGGACATGCCCCTCATCCGCCAGGTATCCCCCTCCCAGTCGCTGTCGTCGTCGTCCGACGTGGAGCTGCTCGACTCGGCCCAGTCGTCCCCTTCCCAGCCGCTGTCGCCGCTGCCGCTCGACGAGCTCGAGCTGTCCGAGTCGCCCGAGGTGTCGTCGTAGTCGCACGAGGAATCGCTGCTCGAGCTGTCGCCCCAGTCGGACGAACCCGAGGAGCCGCCGTCGTCATACACGTCCCCATCGCAGGAATCCCCGGAGTAGTCCCCTCCGCCGCTGTCGTAGTAGTCCGAGTCGTCGTAGTACTCCGAATCGTCGTAGTCGTCCGGCCCGCCGGTGCAGCCGTCGTCATATACGATATAGGTATGATCGTAATAGTACACCTCGTCGTAGTACGGGTCGTAGTAATATTCCACTTTTGACAGGTCTCCGCGTCCATAAAACCACACAGAAGCGTCAGAAATCTCACGGGCATCATTGTCGGAGGGATCGTCTTTCCTGCCGGACTCCTGCGTCACGCCGAGGGAGAAAAAACAGCGATCTCCCCCGAGGCGTGGTCCGCGATGAACAGCTTCTGCCCCGGGTTTTCCGGATTCACCTCGTAGTAGATGAGGCCGGATCCTGTCAGACCGACCGGGAAGCTGCCCGCAAAAGCCCCCGGAGGGAGGGTGAAGACCGCATAGGCCACGGCCTTGGCATCGGGCCGGACGAACTGGAAGCGGAACACGGTGGAGTGGCCGCCGCTGCCGACGTTCTCTGCGTAGGCCCCCAGGACGGAGACCTCCTTCCCGATCCACTTGTCCGGCTGTCCCGGGAGGCTCTGGGTCACGAGCGCATCGCCGTCACCGACCATCACTCCGGCAGCGAGACAGGTCCCCGGAAGCAGGAGCAGGAGCAGCGCCAGGAGCACCGTTCTGGTGGTCGACATGGTTCCCTCCTGCGATCAGAAATGCAGGGCGATGGTGCCGCCGAAGCGGGTCTGGTCCGCGTCGTCGGCATCGGCGCCGAAACCGGTCATTGCGGCTACAGCGGGATCCTGCTCGCGCCCCCAGAACACGACACGGTCCACGCCGACCCCGATCGAGAGCGCCCGAACGGGGCGGAACTGCAGGCCGGCCGAGAACTTGGCGGCCATGCCCCTGTCGTCGGGTTGGTAGGGCTCGACCGAGTTGACGAGCCAGTCGGACTGGGACCAGAACGCGCCGAGCAGCCCCTGGAAGTAGATGCGGATGCGTGGGTTCAGGGGCAGGTAGAGGCGCGGCCCGAACAGGAGCAGGTGGTCGATGAGCGTTCGGTCGGCCACGCCGGCGGGGGAACTGAGCGTCGAGTCGAGCACGTCGCCGCTGTAATCCACGAGGAAGTAGAACCGTGGCGGGAATCCCCGCAGCTTGCCGCCGACTCCGAACGCGGCCTGCCAGAACCGGACCGACTCGGAGTTGTCGGTCACGCCGATTCCTCCCCCCCCTTCGAGGAGAAGGATGGTTCCGCGCGCCTGGGCGGGCGGGGACGCACCGCCCCAGGCCGCTGCGAGCACGACTGCGAAGAGCACTGCACCGACCTTGTTCATGGCCAGCCTCCAACTCGACGCAAAGAGGCCGATCAACGGCTGAAGCACCTGGCTATTCAAACTTGTGTCAAAGGAAGGGCTACTGGACAAGGAACTGTCGTGAGCCGAGGACGTTGCCCGCAAGGTCGCGGACCTCGACCCGCCATTCGCCGGCCGCATGCTTGGGCGGACGGGTGTGGGCCCAGGTGCGCCAGCGCTTCATGTTGCCCGCGACCTTGAGCTCGATGTTGGAGATCTCCTTGTCTCCCTTGAACCAGCCGACCACGACCCGGGTCTCGTCGGGCGCGGCGTTGGCAAGGTGGAGCCAGACGTAGACGTCGGACTGTCCCGCCGCGAATGTGGTCTGCTCCTGGACCGGGAGCCGGCCCTCGCGGTCTACCGATGCGGCCGTCTTCATCTCGAGCAGTGCGAGCTGCCCCACGGGTGGGGCCAGCACGACGTTTTCCGCATCCTGGGCTCCTCCGGCGGAGGCTGCATCGCCACCTTCCGGCGGCTTCGAGTCGATCGGAAGGGGCGGGTTCGCCGGCTGGCCCGCGCCCGCGACATCAGGCAGCGGGGTCCCGCCCGGCTCGGTTCCGGGCTGCGGGACTTCGGCATCGGCAGAAGGGGCCGCAGCTCCTGCCCCCACGGTCTCGCCGGGGGCGGCAGCCGAGACGCGGGCTTTGCGCAAGGCCTCCTCGGCCTGGGCCGTGGCGATCCGGGAACGGTCGAGCTCCCGCTTGAGGATGCCCAGCTCCTCTTCCAGCTCAGCGGCCATCTCCGCCCGGTCCCGGAGCCGGGCGAGCTTCTCCTGGAGGGCCTGCTGCTCGGCCTCGAGCGCCCGGAGCTTCTGCTCGGCCTCCTCCACCGCGGCGCTTCGGGCCTGGGCGGCCGGCTCGACCCCCTTGGGGGCCGGTTCCTCCTCCTTGCCTCGACACGCGAACAGCAGGGTTGCGGAAAGGGCGATGCACAGGGAAAGAGCTGCCGATCTCATGGGTCACCTCACGATGTCCTCATCATAGGACATCCGAACCGAGCGGTCCAGACGCAAGTGACGGTTGTTTTCCGGTGCCGGGGGGCTATACTCGCCTGCCGACGAGGAGGGGGGCGCATGCCTGAGAAGTGCCCATTCTGCGCTGCCGGCGATCGCTACGTAGTCCGCCACGGACGGGCGGCAGCGCTCTGGGATGCGTTCCCGGTGAATCCAGGACATGCCCTGGTGGTGCCCGTGGAGCACCGCAGGGACCTGTTCGAATGCACGCCCGAGGAGCTGGCGGACATGTGGACCGTGATCGGGCTGGTCAAGGCGCTGATCGAGAGGGAGCACGCCCCGGCCGGATACAACATCGGGACGAACGTCGGGGCGGCTGCGGGACAGACCGTGTTTCACTGCCACCTCCACGTGATTCCCCGGTACGAAGGGGACGTGGATACCCCTCGCGGCGGAGTACGCAGGGTCAAGCCGCCGCTGGTGCGCTACGACGATCCGGAAGGTCGGAGCAGCGAATGACAGGAGACATGCAGTCGCCGAATGGTCGATGGTCGATGGTCGATGGTGGCCGGAGCGAGGGTCAGGGGCGAATCCCCCGATTGGCGGCACGGGCACTGGTCGACCTGCATGTGCACTCGACCGCTTCGGACGGAACCGATGCTCCCGAAGATCTCCCGCACCTGGCGAAGCGGGAAGGGATCTCGGTGCTGGCCCTGTGCGACCACGACACGGTGGACGGGCTGGAGCGGTTCGAGGCCGGCTGCCGGGACGCGGGCATCGTCGGGATCGCCGCTGCGGAGCTCTCGACGACGCTTGCCGGACGGCAGCTCCACGTGCTGGCCATGGGGCTGTCCCCCGCGGGGCGGGTGCATATCCGCGAGTTCCTGGAAGGGATGCGGCGGCGGCGGAACAGCCGCAACGTCGAGATGGTGGAGAAGCTCCGGGAGCATGGGGTCGAGATCGGCATGGACGAGCTTGCCCGGGTGGCGGGTGGGCTGGTCGTCGCCCGGCCGCACTTCGCCCGGATCCTCGTGGACAAGGGGTACGTGGCGAGCCTCCAGGAGGCGTTCGACCGCTGGCTGACTCCCGGGTGCCCGACCTACGTCCCGAAGCGCAAGGCGATGCCCGAGGAGGTGGTCGAGGCCATACACGAGGCCGGCGCGCTGGCAATCGCAGCGCACCCCAACAGCCTGACCGGCGAGGGGTACGACATCCTCCAGGGGCTCGAGGAGCTGGGGCGGCTTCCCTTCGACGGGGTCGAGGTGTGGCATCCGAACATGAAGTCGGAATGGTCGAAGGTGGCATTGGGATTCGCACGTCGTCGGGGCCTGCTGGTGTCCGGAGGAAGTGACTACCACGGGAGCTTCAAGGAAGGCATCCGGCTCGGGTGCGCTGCCGGGGGGAAGGGGATCTTCGCCGGTGACGTGAAGGACCTGCTCGCCCGACTGGGACACGGGCCGTGATCCCAGCCCCGACCACGCGGGAGGGGCCGTGCAGATGTGCCGTGATCCCAGCCCCGACCACGCGGGAGGGGCCGTGCAGATGTGCCGTGATCCCAGCCCCGACCACGCGGAAGGGGCCCTGCGGATGTGCCGTGATCCCAGCCCCGACCACGCGGAAGGGGCCCTGCGGATGTGCCGTGATCCCAGCCCCGACCACGCGGGAGGGGCCGTGCAGATGTGCCGTGGGCGGCTCGGAATCACGGTGTGGAAACGGGACAACAATGGAGGTGGTGAAGATGCGGAATCGGATGTTCCTGAAAGCGTTGGTGGCCGCAGTGACGGCGTGGACGTGCTTGTCGGTGGTGCCCTGTCGGGCCGGGGACGGGGGGGTACCGTCTGCGGAGACCCCCCGCTCCGAGATCCCGGAGAACCACCGGTGGAGCCTTGCGGTCCTGTTCTCGGGGATCGATGCGTGGGAGAAGGGCTTCGACGCGCTCGCCGGGAAGATCCCGGAGCTGACGATGTGTCAGGGAAAGCTGGGCACGTCCGCGTCCGAGACGTTCGCCTGCCTGGACAAGCTGGACGGCCTCAGGCTCGAGACCGAAGCTCTGGATGCCTATGCGTTCCAGAGCTGGTCGGTGGCGATGGACCAGCCGAAGCTCCAGGAGATCAGGGACCGGGTGTCGACGCTGTCGGCGCGCATCCAGGAGACCGCGTCGTTCTTCGATCCGGAGCTGATGAAGGTGGACACGGCCCGCTGGGCGGAGATGGTCAAGGAAAAGCCGGAGCTTTCCCGCTTCAACCATCCGTACGGGGACCTGAGGCGGCGGGCGCAGCACCTGCTGTCCCCCCGGGAAGAGGCCCTGGTCGCGCTCACCCTGCCCATGCGGGACGGCCCCTACTACGTGATGAACGCACTCATGGAGGAGGCGGACTTCCCGAAGATCAGGGACGAGCAGGGCGCCGAGGTGAAGCTCGGGCCTGCGACCTTCCCGCGGTACCGCGGCTCGCTCAGCCGGGACGTGCGCAAGAACGCGGTCGAAGCGTACTTCGCCACGCTCAAGGACTACCGGATGACGCTGGCCACCTCTCTGGCGACCTCGGTCAAGGGCGCGGTGTTCGAGGCCAAGGCCCGTGGGTATGCCTCGTCCCTGGAGATGTCGCTGGATGCGGACAACGTGCCGGTGTCGGTCTACGAGAACCTGCTGTCGACCACGGCAGCGAATCTGCCCAGGACGCTGCACCGCTACGTGGAGCTCCGCAAGAAGCTGATGAAGCTGGACGCGATCCACTACTATGATCTGTACAACCCGCTCCTCCCCGACTTCCGCAAGGAGATCCCGTATGCCGAGGCGGTCACGCTGGTGAAGGACAGCCTCAAACCGATGGGGGCGGACTACCTGGCCATCCTGTCGCAGGGGATCGAGCCGGGGTCGGGTTGGACCGACGTGTATCCCAGCAAGGCCAAGCAGGGTGGAGCGTACTGCAACGGCGTGTACGGCACGCACCCGTTCGTCCTGCTGAACTACATGAACGAGCTGGACGACGTGTTCACGACCGCACACGAGTTCGGGCATGCCATGCACTTCTTCCTGTCCGGCCAGTCTCAGCCGCACTCGGTGGCCGACGCCCCGATCTTCCTGGCGGAGATCGCATCGACGTTCCAGGAGGAGATGCTGCTGGCCCACCTGCTCAAGAAGGCGACCGGCAAGGAGGAGCGGCTGGTGCTGCTGAACAAGCGGCTCGAGAACATCCGCCTGACGATCACGCGTCAGACCATGTTCGCTGAGTTCGAGAAGCTCATCCACGGCGAGGTGGAGAAGGGCGGCGCCCTGACCGCGGAGCGGCTCGGCGAGATCTACCGGGAGCTCATCGTGAAGTACTTCGGCCCGGGCTTCACCATCGATCCGAACGACGAGATGGAGTGGGCCTACATCCCGCATTTCTACTACAATTTCTACGTGTACAAGTACTCGACCGGGCTCATGGCCGCGATCGTGTTCTCGCAGCGGATCCAGGAAGGAAGGAAGGGTGCGGTGCAGCAGTTCGTGAACCTGCTGCGGGCCGGCGGCTCCGACTATCCTCTCTCGATCCTCCAGAAGTCGGGCATCGACTTCACGAGCCCGGAGATCGTCCAGTCCACCTACGACCTCTTCGCCCGCACCATCGACGAGATGGAAGAGCTGCTGAAGTAGCGGAGCACCTCGGATCTACAGGCTGGCAGGGATGAGCTTGAGGAGCTCGTTCTGGGGGACGTCGCCGACGACGGTGTTGGTGAAGCCCGGGGCATCGTAGAGGGTGACGGAGTGGCCGTCACGGGCTTCGTTGAGCAGCACGCGGGCCTGCTGGACGTCGGCCCTGGGCAGGGCGTCGCCGGCCCGGCGCAGCGTGCGGGCGAAGCGGTGGGGGAGCTGGACGACCGAGACGTCGCGGCCGCGGTGCAGGTAGCGGTAGTGGATGGCGGGGACATTTCCGACCCGCACGAGCCTGGCGCCCACCAGGCGCGTGGCGCCGTCTTCCTTGAGCGGTGGGGCGGCGTCGGCCTCCCCCTGCCTGGCGAGGAAGCCGCGGATCTGCTCCGCGCTGCCGACGATCTCGGGCGGCAGGAACGCCTCGTGGGTGGCAATCGCTTCGTCCACCAGCTTTCCGAGCTGCTCGTCCTGGCTCGGACGAAGCAGGAACACCCCCCCCGTGACCAGTGCGACGAGGAGCACGGCCGCCGCGGCCATGGGGATCGGGGACAGGAGGCGGTGTGGGAAGAAAGCCCTCGTCCGGGAAGCATCCATCGCGGCAGCGGTCAGCCGCCTCCGGGCCTCGGCGGGGACGCGGTGGGGGGTCAGCTTGCGTCGCAGTGCCTCGCCGAACGCCTGGCGGGCCCGGAAGAGATCGCGGCATTCCTCGCACTCCGCGAGATGGGCTTCCACCTGGACGCGCTCCCGCTCCTCGAACTCGCAATCCAGGTAGAGGTCTGCGACCCTGCGGGTTTCGTCGCACTTCACGGCAGTTCCTCCGACGATTCCGGCTCTGCGGCCTTGCGTCGCCTGGCCGACAGGAAAGCTACGTTGTCGATCTCCTCTTTCGCGTCTGCTGCCTCTGCGGCCGTCTGTCCGGCGACGAGGCCGAGCTCCCGGGCCATGTCCATGAGGCGGATCCGGAGCAGCCGCCGTCCGCGGTGCAGGCGGCTCATGACCGTTCCGATCGGAATGGAGAGGATGTCTGCGATCTCGCGGTACGCGAACTCCTCGAGGTCAGCGAGCACCACCACGGCCCGAAACTCGGGTGGCAGGGAATCCACCGCCTCCCGGACCCGGGACCGGGCCATGTGGGAAACCAGGCTCTCCTCCGGGCTCGGGTTGCTGCGGACGAAGGCCCGCGTATCCTCGCGTTCCTCAAGGTCCGCAGTGGCGGCGTCGGTCAGCTCGAGCTCCACGTGCCGCTTGCGAAGCTTGTTGAGCCAGGTGTTGTGGAGAATGCGGAACAGCCAGGCCCGGCAGTTGGTCCCGGGCCGGTACTGGGAGAACGCGGCCACGGCCTTGAGCATCGATTCCTGCGTCAGGTCCTCGGCCTCGTTCCGATTCCGGGTGAGATAGAGAGCGTAACCGTACAGCGAATCGAGGTGGGGGAGAACCTCCTCCTCGATCCCGTTTCCCGGCCTGCGTGGTCTGAGCAACCGAAGCACCGTCCACCTCCGACGCCGCACACAACACGGCCCTTGGGGGGGTTATTCCCAGGGAGTGTACTCCGATGGGACAGGGGAAGCTACAGGAGAGCGGAGAGGGGGGTGTAGGGGAGCGAGAGCGCTTCGGCAACGGCCTTGTGCGTGACCTTGCCGGCGTATGTGTTGAAGCCGCCCGCGACCTCGGAGCGGGCCGCGATGGCGCCCTTGAGCCCCAGGTTGGCCAGCAGCTCGCCGTAACCGATGGTGACGTTGGTCAGTGCGAACGTCGAGGTCCTCGAAACCGCACCGGGCATGTTGGCCACGCAGTAGTGGATGACCCCGTGCTTGACATAGGTGGGATCCTCGTGGGTCGTGGGCTTGCAGGTGGCAATGCAGCCGCCCTGGTCCACGGCCACGTCGACGATGACCGAGCCCGGCTCCATCTGGGCGATGAGCTCCTCGGATACCAGCAGCGGGGCCCGAGCTCCGGTCACCAGCACCGCGCCGACCAGCAGGTCGCACCAGATCACGCTGTCGCGGATGGTGGCCGGGTCGGAGTAGAGCGTGACCAGGCGGCCTCCGTAGAGGTCGTCGAGGTAGCGCAGCCGGTCGACGTTGACGTCGAGGATGCGGACCTGGGCGCCGGTCCCCATGGCCATCTTGGCCGCGTGGGTTCCGACCGTGCCGCCGCCGATGATCGCGACCTTGCCGGGGCGGACGCCCGGGACGCCACCGAGAAGGACGCCCTTCCCGCCGCGCTCCTTCTCCAGGCAGCTGGCCCCGACCTGGATGGCCATGCGGCCTGCGACCTCGCTCATGGGCTGGAGCAACGGGAGGTTCCCGTTGGGGAGCTGAATCGTCTCGTACGCTACGGCCGCGACCTTCTTCTCGAGCAGGTGCGGGGCCAGCTCCGGCACTGCGGCCAGGTGGAAGTACGTGTAGATGATCTGTCCCTCGCGGAAGAGCTTGTACTCCGGCGCAATCGGCTCCTTGACCTTGATGATCATCTCCGATCGTCCCCAGACCTCCTCCGCGGTATCGACGACCGTGCCGCCCCAGCGGACGTATTCCTCGTCGCTCAGACCGCTTCCCACCCCGGCCCCCTTCTGGACCAGCACGGTGTGTCCCGCAGAAGACAGCTTCTGGACTCCGGCCGGCGTGACCCCCACACGGTACTCCTGGACCTTGATCTCCTTCGGCACTCCGATGATCATGACTCCACCTCATGGTTATGGGCGGCAGCGGCGTGCCCCGCCCGGAAGCAGGGTGTGTATATCACAGCGGAAAGAAAAGAAAAGGGGATACGGCGGACCCCGGATCGTCCCCTCGACGGGGGCGGACGCGAGCGGATGGTCGAGCGCGCGGTTCGGAGCGCTGCGGGGATGCCATGGGGATCAGGGGTGAGTAGAGATTCTCCACACGCCCGGAGCGCGTCTCCCGGGCACGCGCACGGGGAATTCCGTGTGATTTCGTCGTGATTCCGCCTGGTTCCGTGATTCCTGCCGTGCTCGGGCCTGGGGCACGAATCTTGCATGCTTGAGGGCTGCCATTGGCGGAGGTCCTGATGGGCAACGGCAAGAGGCTTACCCTGTCCCCCAGCGAAGCAGGCGGTCTGTTCCGACTCGTAGAGGATGCCCCGGAAGATCCCGTGCCGTGTGCCGGTGCGGAGGGGTACGTGGTCGTCCCCCCGGAAGGGGGGCGTGCGGGGGACAAGGAGCTGAAGGCCGACAGCTCTCTCGTGCTCTACCTCAAGAAGATAGGCTCCGTGCCCCTCCTCACCCGCGAGGAGGAGGCAATGCTGGCCCAGGAGATTGAAGGGGGACGGATCGAGGGCCTGCGGGCCCTGCTCTCGGTACCCTATGCACGAGAACGGCTCTTTCGCCAGTTCGAGGACTTCCTGGACGGCAGCCGCTCGTCCGACGAGATCGTGGAGCTGACCACCGACTTCGTCACGTTCGAGCGCCGCAACTGCGAGGAAGAGCTGGAGCTGCTCCAGCAGGAGGTGGCAAGGGAGCTGGCCCGTCTCGACATGAAGGACCCGCGGGACCCGTTGCCGGTCCGGGCCCTGGACGACGAGACGCTATCCGCCCTGTTCCTCCTGTTCAAGAACAGCCCCGTGGGGTTGCGCTCCCTGCACCTCCTGTCGACCGATTTCTGCGGGACTGCTCAGACGTTCCTGCGGAGGGGGAAGCTGCCGGTGGCGGACCTGCGGCCGCAGCGTCGCTCCCGCACGCTGTCGGCCCCCCGGGATGCCAACGCGCTCTGCCGCCGCCATTTCGGCGTGAGCCGCGAGCGCCTGGCCGTGGTGCTGGCCACGATCGCACACGGCGAGGAGCGAAGCCACCGAGCCCGCGCCCGGATGATCCGGGCCAACCTCCGCCTGGTGGTCAACATCGCCAAGCGCTACATGGGGCACGGGCTCCAGCTCCTCGACCTCATCCAGGAGGGGAACATCGGCCTGATGAAGGCGGTGGAGAAGTTCGACTATCGCCGAGGGCACAAGTTCTCGACCTATGCGACCTGGTGGATCCGCCAGTGCATCACCCGGACCATCGCAGACCAGGGCAAGGCGATCCGGGTGCCGGTCCACCTGGTGGAGAACTTCGGCCGGATCTACCGCTCCCGCATGAGCCTCAAGCAGTCGCTGGACCGTGAGCCGTCGCACCAGGAGATCGCCCAGAAGTGCGGCCTGTCCGCGTCGCAGGTATCCCGCACGCTGAACCTTGCCAACGATCCGCTGCCGCTCGACATGCCCGTGGGGGACAACGCGTCCGAGCTGAAGGACTTCATCCGCAACGAGAATGCGGAAGACCCGCTGGATTCCTGCCTCAGTCGCAGCCTCCAGGAGGTGACGACCCGCATCCTGAAGTCGTTGCACCCGCGGGAAGAAAAGATCCTGCGCATGCGGTTCGGCATCGGCGAGACGAGGACGTTCACCCTCGAAGAGGTCGGCCGCAGCTTCAAGCTCACCCGTGAGCGAATCCGCCAGATCGAGATCAAGGCACTGGAGAAGCTCCGGGCCTCCGGCCGCCGTGACCTCCTCGAAGAGTTCCTCGAGTCGTGATCTTCATCACGTCGCGGACGCACCGCACCTGCGGTTCGGTCGAGGCGAGTCGGTCAGCGAGCTTCGCACCGCACCTGCGGCTCGGTCGAGGCGAGTCGGTCAGCGAGCTTCGCACCGCACCTGCGGTTCGGTCGAGGCGAGTCGGTCAGCGAGCTTCGCACCGCACCTGCGGTTCGGTCGAGGCGAGTCGGTCGGCGAGCTTCGCTCCGCACCTGTGGCCATTCCGCCCCGGCCGTTCACGTCCCGTCCTTCCTACAGGGTCATCCCCAGCGTGACGGTCAGGAGCTGCGCGTAGTTGTTGTAGAGGGCCGGGAAGCGGTTGCCGACCCAGTTGACGCTGCCGTCCGCGGCGTAGGGGACGAGGTTGCCGTCCGCGTCGAGGCACTCGGGGTCCGCTGCGGTGCAGGCATGGCCGGAGACCTCGCGGGGGAGGAAGTAGGTGAACCCGTAGCCCAGGTCGACCGAGAAGCCCAAGTCGAAGGTGTAGCCCGCTCCGGCCATGAGGAAGATGCGGTCGGAATCGGGCAGCATGGGGGAGAGGTACTTGGGCGTGGCCGGGCTCTGGTCGTAGCCGCCGCCGAGGCGGACCCGGAACTGGTCGCTGACCGCGTACTCGTTGCCCCAGCGGACGGTCAGCCCGTCTTTCCAATCCTCGGGGACGCTCTGGGAGAGGGCCCCGGTCTTGTCCTCCGGGAAGGTGAGGGGGATCTCCTCGAACACCGACCAGAAGGTGTAGTCCAGGTCGAGCTCGGTGTAGAACGAGCCGAATCGGGCCCCGATTCCGGCCGCGACGATGTGGGGCAGCTCGAACGCGGTCTCGACCTTCTGGTCCGGGAAGCCGGACCTGTCGGACAGGCCGTCGATGTTGAAATGGGCGTTGCCTTCGAGTCCGAGGTGGATGGCGCTGCGGTAGTTGATTCCGAGAAAGAGCCAGGAAAGCGGGCGGGCCTGGATGCCTGCGTTGAAGCCGAACCCCCAGCCACTGCCCGACATCTCGACGGTGGCGTCCTCGATGGGGATCCCGTCGTCGGCCGGGAGGCCGAACTCCTTTCCCAGGAACTTCTTGAGGTAGACGTGGGCAGGAGACGCGACGAAGGTCGCACCGATGGAGACCTCGGGGATGGGGGCGTAGCCGAACCCGGCAAGGATCTCGGGAATGCTCAGCGCGGACTTGGTCACCAGGTTGCGTCCTGCGAAGTCGTCGCCCCAGTCCAGCGTCAGTCCGAACGGGAAGTTCACGCCGGCCCCGACCCCGAGCCTCCCGAAGCCGATCTCGCGGGCGTAGGTCAGGTACGCGTGCGGAGGCGGCACCACCTTGTTGATGTTGCTTCCCTTGGGGTTGACCGCGGCGGGGTCTTCGTAGTTGAAGTTGGGGAAGACCAGGGTGTCGCCGACGGAGAACGAGAGGCTCTCCAGGTAGGCGAGCCCGGCCGGGTTGTAGAACAGCGTGGACGGGTTGAGGAGCCAGGCGCGGACCGCGAGCGCCCGGGCCTGGGCCGCGGCATCCTGCTCCTGGAGCTCGATTCCTGCGGCCAGCACCGTTGCCGGCAGGAGCAGGGCGAGCGCGAGCAGTGTCGTCGCGAGGCGGATTCGAAGCGAAGCGGTCAGGCTCATGGCGGTCCCTCCGGGCACGAGGAAGCGGCAGGCGGACAGGCGGGCTGAGGTCTTCATGTCCGCACCTCCTACAGGTTGTCGCACGGCAGCGACTCGCCGCTCGTGGCATCCGCGATCTTGGAACCGTCCCCCCCTTGGGCGAAGAACGCAAGGATGTCGTCGACCGTCGCCTTGGCCCCGGGATCGGCCCCTGCGCCGCCGTCGCACCGGTGGTAGAAGAACCCGTGACACTCGACCGGGTACTCCTTGAAGTAGGGTTGCACGCCGTCGCGGGCCGCACAGGCCAGCTCGCGGGTGGCCGCATGCGGGATGAAATCGTCGGTCTCGGCCATGCCGATGAAGAGCTTCTTCTTGTCACCGACCAGCGGTGAGCTGACAAGGTGCCGGGCGTAGTTGACCGGGTCCCCTCGGTCGAGCAGCATCTGGGCCGTGTCCATGAACTGGGCGTACTCCGGTGTGCCCTTCACGTATCCCATGGCGGCGAGCGCATCCTCGATGGGCTTCCTGAACCCCTCGTTCCCGGTCTCCTGGAGGATCCGGGTCAGGTGTCCTCCGGTCGCCACCAGGGCCGCCTGGTCGACGGCCTCGGTCATGGCGAGCGTGAGGGTCCCTGCGATCCCGCCCAGCGACTCGCCGACAAAGTAGATGCGGTTCACGTCGATCGGGCCCACCTGCTTCCCGTCGCGGGTGGTGATACAGACCACGTTCTTGGCGCAGAGCCAGTCGTTGAGGCCGTTCTTGCTCGTTCCGCCGGCGAAACGGATCGCCTGGTAGATGTCGAGCGCGGATTGCACGATGTGGTCACGGGTGGCCACGGCGTCCGCGGAGAAGAAGGGGACCCCGTTCTCCATGCCGGGCAGTTTGCGCTGGCCGTGGTAGGGCAGGTCGATGGCCAGGACAGCGTATCCGGCTGCCAGGAACGGCTCGAACTGGGAAAGAGTGCCCTCCTTGGTACCGTCGAGCCCGTGCTGGAGGACGACGAGCGGGAGCTGGGTCTTGGGTTCCTGGTAGTAGTCCTCCTTGGGGAGAGCCAGGATGAAGGGGAGGCTGTACTGGGTGAAGTCGGGCACGCCGGACTCGGAGATCTTCATGCGGCCGAAGTTGCCCGCTGCCGGGTCGGGCGCGGCGAGGGCGGAGAACGCAACGAAGTGGCCCCCCTCCAGGACGACCTTGTCCGCGTGCTTGAGGTCCGGGGCCGCGGTCTCGGCCTCGGCCACGGACCCCTGGGGGTCGTCGCCGATCGTGTGCTTGTCGAGCTCGGCCTTGACCACGTTGACCAGCCATGTCCCGATGGTCTGGGTGGTGTAGGTCCAGAACATGAGGACCTGGTCCCGGCTGACGCCGACCATGTCCGACTCGAGGGCAGCGAAGATCGAGTTGTAGTTGACCCGCAGCATTTCGAGCTGCTGGGCGTCGGCGTCCGACAGGGTCAGGAGGTTGCTCTTGCCGGCGTCGTCGACGAGCGGATCGGGGCTGCGGGCCATGAAGAAGACGGGAGCGACCTCGATGGGAAGGGGGAGCCCGTCCTGCCCCTTGTCCTTGGACTTCGCGTTGTTGAACGCAAGCAGCATGTAGCGCCGCCCGGCCTGGAGGGGGTATCCGCCGGTGGGACGGACGGTCAGGCTCCCGTTCTCGAACGTGGCCCTGACCTCGCCGTCGGTGTAGATGTTCTCCGGCTTCATGAGCGACATCATCCCGGAGACACCCTGGGCGGGGTCCACCTCGGTCACGTCGGCCATGCCGAGCGAAATGTCGCCGAGCCCCTTGCCCCCCATGATGTCGGTCATGGCGCCGAGCCACTTGAACGACGATTCGTCGAGCGGGCGGAGGAACTGCGTCCGGGTCGCGGCCAGGGGCGAGAAGCCGTCGAGCCTGTTCAGCTCGGCCACGATGTCCTTCTGGGAATCCGGCCAGGCCGGGTTCACCGGAATGGCCACCTTGACCGGCTTGCCCCCTTCATCGAGCGACATGAGCACGTCGTTCGGGAAGGGCACGGTCCCGGTGGTGGGATCGAAGATCGCCTCGTTGTGCGACTGGATCGTGAATCCCCAGATTCCGGCCAGCGACGGGGCGATGTCGGCCAGGCCGGCCGCAGCGATCAGCGCCTGGATGCCCTGGCGGATCGCTTCGAGCAGCACGGCATCGGCGTCGGCCACCCCCAGGTCGGTCAACTGGCTCTTGCCGTCGACGGCGACCGGCACGGTGAGCCGGGAGACCGCTGTGATGGTGGAGGGGGTGACCGGGAAGGTCCCGCCTGCGGTCATCACTCCGGTGGTGATGGCCGCTGCGTACGAGGCGCCGGCCTCGTAGCCGCCTTCCGGAACGATCGTGAGGGTGGTGGCGCTCGAGTCGAGCGACAGAAAGACCGTCTCCGGAGTCGCGGCGCCGATCTTCTGCAGCTTCACCGTGTCGGAGGTGACCGTGGCCGGGTCGACAGGCAGGGAGAACGAGGCCGAAAGCGCCATGGAGGCGGGCCAGCCGTCCAGGGCGTTCATGTACTGGAAGAAGGCCTTCTGCACCGGCGTGTCGTTCTCGCAGTCGACCGGGAAGCAGAGGTTTCCTTCGATGCAGTCCGGCTTGCCGTTGCCGTCGCAGTCGTGTTGCGAGCCGGCAGCGGAGGTCTTGACGATGTCGTTCGGGGTCGGAAAGAGGTTCCGGGTCGGGTCGTTGAGCACGATCGACTCGGGGCGGATCGAGAACGTCCAGAGGAGCGCGATGTCCCCTCGGCCGATCTTCTCGTCACCCGCTGCGTCGCCGGCGAGCCAGTCGAAGATGGGGGCGAACGCCAGGCGCAGCGTCTCGAGCTGGACCGCGGTCGCATCGGGCAGCGCACAGACCGAGCGTCCGTCCTTCTCGAGCGGGGTGATGCTCTTGATGAAATTGAACGCATAGGCGGACCGGATCGGGTCGCCCATCTCGTCGGTGATGCCGGACGTCACGACCGCGGCATAGGTGCGCCCCTGCTGCCACTCCTGCCCCGCGGGGGGAAGGATGCTGAGCGGTGTGATGCCATTCTCGTCGTCGGTCGGGCCAGCGAGGAGCTGGAAGCCCGCGACGCGGGCGACCGGGATTCCCGTGTCCGGGCGGAGCAGGCCGGTGATGTCGAGCACGTAGACGGTCTCGGACGTGATCGGGCTGTCCTTTGCCGGGTCGGTCTCGATGCGGCGGCCCGAGAACGAGGTGGCCGTCCCGCCGTCGGTCGGGAAGCCATGGAGAGTGTTGAGGTAGGTCTCCACGAGCTGCTCGGCAGCGTCGGTCGTGAAGGCGTCCACCACCAGCGGTTCGTCCTGGCCGAGCACGGTGAGGGCCACCTGGAGCGGGAACGCGATCCGCATCAGGGCGTTTTTGTCCGGGTCCGGGGCCATCAGCAGGTCGCTCGGCTTGGGGATCGCAGGCAGGACCGGGTGGTCTGCATCGGGCGAGACCGGGGCAGGGTCGAACTGCGCGACCGTCACCTGGACCGCCTCCTCCACGGAGACGTTCTGGCAGGCCGCACCCAGGAAGAGCAAGGCCAGGACGGAAAGAGCATGTCGTGTCATGTGTGGATTCCTCCTTTGCCGGAACGGACACGCCCCGGGGCGGGGCCCGGCCGCCAACTACTTTTCAATGATCTGCAGGACCGCCTTCTTGCCAAGTTTAGTGGCAAGTGCGGTGAGAAGCACGCGGAGCGACTGGGCCATGCGGCCCTCGCGGCCGATGATCTTCCCGATGTCGGTCTTGGCAGCGGAGAGCTCGACGACGACCATGTTCCCGCTCTCGATGATATTGATGCCGATACCGGCGGGAGTCTCGACGATGGTCCCCACGAGCCGGCTGACGAACTCTCTGATTTCGGTACCTGCACTGCTCAGCATGACCACCTCCGGGCAGAAATCCTGGGGCAACGTTGTGAAAGCGAATTCTGCGTTCGCACCCCAATCCTAACGCAGGGGCGCGAGCGTTTCAACTGATTTGTGGCGCCGCTGGGCAACCGATCACTGCTGGGTTGACGAGCAGGCCTGTTGCGGCCCCTCACCGTCGGGGCTCGGACCAGAGGGGCCATGGGCGTTTTCGGTCAAACCGAGACTGAACGGTTACCCAGGTCCCGTCCTTTTTCCTTGCGCCCATCCCTGACCTGTGGCCAAGTGGAAGGGGCGGGGCGTAGGAGGAGTGCCATGAACGCTGTCTCACGGTGCTTGCTTGTCGGCGTTGCGGTGGCGTTTGTCTTCGGCCTGGCGCTCCTCGCGTGCGACAAGCCTGCCCAGGACGAAACGGATGCTGCCGCGCCCGGCGTCTGCATCCCTTCGTGTGCAGGCCGCGACTGCGGCGACGACGGGTGCGGCGGCTCTTGCGGGAAGTGCGAGCCCCCGTACTTCTGCGTTGCCGGGACATGCCTGAACGAGGACTCGCCGCGGGAAGATGCGGCGCCCGGCGCAGCCGATGCAGGCGGGGAAGCCGAAGACGGTTCCCCCGACTCGGCGGACCCGGACGCGACCGGGGCCGGCCCGGAGATCCCCGAGAGCGAGGTTGAGCCCGCAGCCGAGACCACGGGGCCGGTCGGGCCCGGCGATGGCGACGGGGACGGCGTGCACGACGACGAGGACAACTGCCCCGGCCTGGCAAACCCGTCCCAGCTCGACCTGGATGCCGACGGCCAGGGGAACGCGTGCGACGCCGATGATGACAACGACGCGGACCCGGACGACAGCGACTGCGCTCCGCAGGATCCCAAGGTCGGGGCGTTCGCCCCGGAAAAGTGCGATGGACTGGACAACAACTGCAACTACGAGATCGACGAGGGCGAGGACGGCCTCGGGTGTCTGCCCGCGTTCCTCGACGCGGACGGTGACGGCTATGGGGACGGCAAGGCCCAGGTGTGCGTGTGCAACCCCGAGGCGGCCGGGTACTCGTCGGTCGCCGGCGACTGCGACGACAAGAACGCCCAACTCTCCCCCGACGTGATGGAGAGCTGCGACGGCAAGGACAACGACTGCAACGGCTTTGTCGACGACCCGGGAGCCATCGGCTGCAAGCCCGTCTTCTGGGACAGCGACGACGACGGGTTCGGCGGCGGCTTCGCCGTGAGCTGCGACTGCAAGCCGGGAGGGCTCGGCGTCACGGACAAGAGCGGCGATTGCGACGACAACGAAGCAGACATCCACCCCATGATGTCCGAGGTCTGTGACGACGTGGACAACAACTGCGACGGCAAGACCGACATCGGCTGCGACAGCGACGGCGACGGCTGGTGCGGGCCGTTCTTCGCAGTCATGGGGACGCCGGCCTCGTGCCCCATGGGCGGGGGAGACTGCAAGGACAATGACCCGCTCGTCAACCCGGGGGCGAAGGAGAAGCCCAAGGACGGCATCGACAACAACTGCAACGGCGTGGCGGACGAGTCGGGCGGGGAGATCAAGTTCGAGTGCCAGGGCCCTTGCACCGGCCATACCATGGCCGCCTACCTCTGCTCGATGGAAGTGTGCTTCGGCGACCTGGTGCTCAGCTCCCAGATCTGGTCACCTACAGGCGACATGGTCGACAGCTCGTGGGAGGCGGTCAGCCACTTCGGGAACGTGAACAACGACCTCAAACCGTGGGCCGGGAACAGCTATGCGCTCCTGGCCTCCGGTCCGGCGACCGGGACCTCTCACACGACCGACCTGCCCGGCGGAGGCGGGGCGCCGGACCCGTATGCCAAGGACGGATACCAGACCTATGACAACGTGGAGCTGAAGCTCCAGATCAAGGCGCCCACCGGAGCTATTGGATTCTCGATCGACTACGTCTATTTTTCCGAGGAATACGAGGAATATATAGGCAGCTCATTCAATGATAAGTTCTATATCATCCTGAATGCGCCGAAGACCACCCAGGGGAAGTCGGTGGTAGTCAACAGCACGGCGTGCAGCAACCCGAACGCGTACTACGACTTCATCGACCCGCAGTCGGGGGAGAAGAAGTGCTACATCGCGATCAACACCGCGCTGAGCGAGCCGTGCTCGAACCCGAAGACGAACATCTCGGGGACCGGCTTCGAGTGCGGTCCCCCGGACGCGAATCACGGCTCCTCGACCGGCTGGCTGAGCACGTCGTGGCCCATCGAAGGGGACGAGCTGTTCACCCTGACCTTCCACATCCACGACACGTCCGACGGCATCTTCGATTCCGAGGTGATCCTGGACAACTTCAAGTGGCTGAGCGACCCGTTCAACGCCGGGACCGTGCCGCATTCGAACAATCCCTAGGAGCAGTCCGAAGGGCGCCGCGACGAAACAGGAGGAGAGATGGGGCTGCCCAATCCGAACCCACGAGTTGCCGAGCCCACGTTCGGCAGCAACCTGCTGTCCGCGCTGCCGGCGGAGCTGTTCGAGCGGCCCATCGTTCACACACAGCCCGAGCCATGGGTGCTGGTGAGGAAGCTGTTCGAGGGGGACGGGGGCCGGACCGGGATGTCGGAGCAGGCACGGGTGCACATGGTGACGACCATGGAGCATGGCCGGGTGCGGGAAGTGTCGTCCTCGTTCGGGCCGGCCTCGGCCGTGTTCGGGATCGGGGGCGGGTCGGCCCTGGACCATGCGAAGTACACGGCATGGACGCGAGGGCTTCCGTTGGTGCTCGTGCCGTCGCTGCTGTCGGTGGATGCTGCGTTCACCAAGGCGGTGGGGGTGCGGGAGGGCTCCAGGGTGCGCTACGTGGGGGAGGTCTACCCCGACCACCTGCTGATCGACTACCCGTTGATCCAGGCCGCTCCGGAGCTGCTGAACCGGGCCGGCGCCGGGGACATCCTGTCGATCTTCACTGCGCTGTGGGACTGGAAGGAGGCGGGGGCGCGGCTGGGGGAGGCGTACTTCCCGGACGTGGCCGCGAAGTCGGCCCGCCTCCTCGATCGCCTGCTCGGGAACGGCAGGGCGCTTGGCGACGTGACTCCCGAGGGGTTGCGGCTGCTGGCCGAGCAAAACGTGGAGGAGGTACGTCTGTGCGAGATGGTGGGGACGTCCCGTCCGGAGGAGGGGAGCGAGCACTACCTCGCCTACTGCATCGAGGCCCGTACCGGGGGGCACTACCTGCATGGACAGCTCGTGGCGCTGTGCATCGTGGTGGCCGGGGCCGCACAGGGGCAGGACGTCGAGCCGATCCGGACGTATCTCGACCGACTGGGGCTGGACTGGCGCCCGGAAGCGGTGGGGGTCACCCGGGAGCAGCTCGCCGATGCTCTGTGCGCCATGCCCGCGTACGTACGTGAGGAGAAGCAGCTTCTGCCCGGGGTGTTCCATTTCATGGAGTCGCTGTCCCCGGAAGAGGCCGAGGCGATCCTGCGACGGGTGCTGTAGCATGTGCCAGCGCCCCAACGGCCCCTCCCGTGTGGTCGGGGCTGTGTGGTCCGGTCCTATTCGTTGACCTGATCCAGGAGCGCGGCGATGCCCGTCATCAGGGCCATGGCCATGTTGGGGCCGGGAGCGTGGCTCTGGCTGAAGTGCGCCTTCGGGTCGTGGGTCATCTTGGGGTAGACGTAGCCGCATTCCATGCCGGCAAGGCCGATCACGAAGCGGTCCGGAGTGACGAGGTGGTCGATCATCACCGGCTCTGGTGGGGCATCGGGGTACATGCCCTGGTAGTCGGGCGGGGTGGTGATGCCGCCGATGATGAGCTCGGGCGTGAACTCGCCGGGAAGCGTGACCAGGGTGAGGATGTCGCCGAGGCGCCAGACCGCGACGGGGAGGTCGAGGCAGCCGAAGAAGTCGCACGGAGGCTCGCCGGTGAGGTAGATGTAGCCCTGGTAGCCATCGACCACGCCGTCGGCAAGGCCGATGTAGAGCTCGGGGTTCTCCAGGGCAGCGGGGATCTTTGCGAATCCGAAGGACGGGACGAGCTGTTCGGAGGGAACCGGTGCCGCGGGCCCGAGGGCGGAAAGGACGGCCTCGGCGTACCCCTTGCCGATAAGCTCGGCCCGTTCGAAGCCTTCGCTGCCGAGCTTGACCGGAGACTGCATGAGCCCGAGGTCTGCGCTGAAGTAGACGGCAGTTCCCCCCTCGGCGGTCTCGATGTCGGCCAGGAGGTAGAACGGGAAGTCCGCAGAGATCTCGGTGTTGTCCTTCCACGTGGTTTCCGGGTGGTTGGCGATGGAGACGAGCGTCGCAATGGCCTTCCCCTCGCCCGGTTTCCTGGCCTGGATGATCCCGACGTACGGGTCGATGATGTCGGGCTCGTCGATGTCGCGGACCAGGTCGGGGACGTCGACCGACGTGACTGTGAGCTCGGCCGGCTCGACCGCCAGAATGGCCTGGACGATGGATTCTGCGGCTTGGACCTCGAGCCAGGAAAGGTAGGTCTTGTCGACACCCGCTTCTCCGAAGATCCCGATGGAATCCGGGACTGCATGGCTGTGCGTGGAGGCAATCACAAGGCGCTCACGAGGCAACGAGGCCGGATTGCCCAGCCGGGCCAGGACCTTGTCCTTGATCCCTTCCACGCGGGCGATGCCCAGCCCCAGGGAATCCACGGCGCACAGCACCAGCCACTCCCCGTGGACCCGAAATGCAGCGGACCGGCTCCAGAGCGGGTCGTGGACCTTGGTGGGGTGGCGCCAGCCGAAGCCGCCGAGCTCGAGCGTGTCCAACTGGCCGTCTGCGTCGAGGTCTTCGAACGGTTCTCCCTCGTCCCAGTGGCCGTTGCCGTCCAGGTCGGTGTAGGGCTCGAACGTCGGAGTGATGTCGATCTTCGCCGCACCGGCCAGTATCGCCTCGCCGGGCAGTGGTTCGGTCCAGTCGAGAGAGGAGCGGCCGTCCGAAGCCCCGGCCTCGGCGCCAGCGTCCCCCGCAGCGTCCGCGCCCGCGTCACCCGGCCCGGCCTCAGTTCGCGCATCCGAAACCAGGTCGTGGCGGGTCAGATCCCCGCGGTCGGAATCGCCATTGCGAACATCGGACAACAGATCTGCCGCCGAATCGCCACCATTGCTGCAGGATGCTCCGGCCAGAAGGGCCGGGAACAGGCACGCCATCACCCCCACGTTCCGCATCGGACCACCTCCGACCGGAATGTAGACTTGCTCGCGACGGGATGCAAGACCCCGCCTCCCCCGGGAGCGAAGTCATCTCCGCTCCCCTGCCGGTCGCAGTGGGATGGGTCCTGTTCTCAAGTCTGGAAGTAGTGTTGCACTCCCAGGTACCGCTCGCCGGTATCGGGCAGGATGGCGACGATGCGGCGGCCGTGGCCGAGGGTCCGGGCAAGGCCCGTTGCTGCGAAGACGGCCGCTCCGGAGGAGATGCCGGCGAGGATTCCCTCCTCCCGGCAGAGCCGGGCCATCATGTCGAAGGCATCCTCGTCGCTGACCGTCACGATGCTGGAGATGAGGGACCGGTCGAGCGTCTGCGGGACGAATCCGGCCCCCAGCCCCTGGATCTTGTGTCGTCCGCTGGTCCCACGGCTCAGGACCGGGGAGTATTCGGGCTCGACGGCCACGATCCTGAGGTCGGGCAGGTGCCGTCGCAGAGCCTGCCCCAGGCCGGTCAGGGTCCCTCCGGTTCCCACCCCGACCACGAGGACGTCCAGCCGTTCGCCGACCGCGGCGAGGATCTCCCGGGCGGTGGTATCCCGGTGAGCATCGGGGTTGGCCCGGTTCTCGAACTGGGAGGGAATGAAGCAGTTCCCCCGTTGGGCAGCGAGAGCCCTGGCCTTGCGCACCGCGCCTTCCATGTCCTCCTTCCCGGGAGTCAGGATGACCTCGGCACCGAAGCGTCGCAGCAGCATGACCCGCTCGAGCGACATGCTGTCGGGCATGACGACGGTGCAGCGATAGCCCAGGGCGGCGCACACCATGGCCAGGCCGATTCCGGTGTTGCCGGTCGTCGGTTCGAGAATCGTGGTGTCGCGGTCGACGAGGCCGGCCTCTACTGCCATGCGGATCATGTTGAGCGCGACCCGGTCCTTGATGCTGCCGCCCGGGTTGAACGATTCGACCTTGACGAGCACCTCCGCGGAATCGGGTCCGACGACGCGGTTCAGCCTTACGAGCGGGGTCGAGCCGACGAGGTCGAGGACGCTATCCGCGATGACGCTTCCGGTCTTCTTCTCAGGGACCATGGCCGGTGCCTCCGTCCATCAGGCCGGCTGCCACGGGGAGGAGCAGCCAGGTGATCAGTGCGGCGATCAGGGGGGAGATGATCCAGAGGAGAAGGACCTTGCGGAGCGGGGCATGGTTGGCGACGGCCTCCGGGCCGTCCTTGACCCATCGCACGGCAATGACGGAAGCGGTCATAATCTGGACGAGCGACTGGGGAATCCCGAAGACCGAGGCGGTCAGCAGGAGCAGTCCGGTGACCAGGTTGACGATGGTGGCCGCGATGGGGCCCAGGGGGACGATGGCGGTCCCGACGGTGCGGCTGGGCCTGGTCAGGAGCGCAGCGCCGAGGCCGAACAGGGGGGCGGAGAGCGCGAATCCCAGAATCGGATCGAGGATGCCTGCCGCTGCAATGGGGGCGACGACATTGGCCACGTTGTTGGAGCCGATGGAGAAGGCGACGAGGCAGGAGCTGGCCAGGACGAACCCCTTCAGTGCGCGCTGCCGGCGGGTCAGCCACTCGATCCTGCGGAAGTTGTCGGGCCGAAGCGGGTAGAAGAGCGAGAGGGACACGCGGGTGAGGAGGAACGCTGCGCAGGGGAGGAGCAACCAGGCCGGGATCAGCCGGTGGAACAGGGTTTCGGTGTTGAGGCTCGAGTGAAGGAGGCCCACCGTCGAGATGGAAGCCACCGTCACCCAGGAGGTCGACTGGGGCACGCCGAGGACGTTGGCGAGGAGCAGAGATGCGGCCGCGGAGGTCACGACCACGAGGGCAGCGGTCTGGTTGAGATGCTCGACCGCCACCAGGTCCTTCCCCAGGGTCCGTGCGACCTGGGAACCGAGCAGCATGGCCCCCAGGCACACGAACACGCCGAAGAGGACCGGTGCCAGGCGCCGGCTGACCAGGCGGGCCCCCAGCGCAGACGAGAACGCTGGCGCCAGCCCGCTTCCACCCATGTTCATCGCAAAGGCTGCAGCCGTCACGGCCAGGAGGAGCTCAGCCATGCCCGGATCCCACGTCCAACCCGTCGTTCTTCAGAAGCCTCGTCACGGCGTCGTGCCGACGATCCGGGCCACGCGGCCGAGCGAGGGCGAGAGGGGGAGGCGCGACGGCCGGGAGCCCTCTTCTCAAGGCGGCGTCCAGGGTGGAATCCCCTTCGCACCAGATGTGGGAAGGGAGGTCCTCCCGTGCGAGGCGGAGGCAAATAGCGTCCACCTCGTCCGGACGCTGGAACAGGGCCACTTCAGCCGGGGCAAGGCGTTCCGGGAAGTCCGGATGGGACGCCGGCCAGTGCAGGACGTGCCCCAGGCATCGGTAGGGCTGCGGATTGTTGCCGAAGCAGAGGATCCGGGGGTGGCATGCGGAGTCCCCGACCGAGGTTGCCCCGATCCCCACCATGAGCAGCGCGGGGCTCCGAACTCCCATCGCCGTGCACAGCTCAGGCAGCCTCTCCAGGCACGCGTCCAGGACACGCTCGAAGCGCTGGGTGGCCCGCTCGAAGATGCGGCAAGGGGTCTCGGGAGCCCAGCCCGAGGCCAGCAGGCGCCCCTGGATCTCCCTTGTCGCAGCGACCCCCATGTACAGCAGGAGTGTATCCGCACGGGGCAGCTCGGGAACGCCTCCGCCGTCTGCGGTCCGGGCCGTTGCCAGGGCCACGGACCGGCCCTGGCCGCGCCGTGTGGCCGGAAGTCCGGCCGCACAAGCCGCTGCGAGGCCCGCGGTCGTCCCCGGCACCACCTCGACCGGGATGCCTGCCTCGTAAAGGGCCGACAGCTCCTCTTCGAGCCGTCCGAAGACCCCGGGATCGCCTCCCTTGAGACGAGCCACGACCAGGCCGGCTCCGGCGAGCCGCACCAGCATCACTCCGATCTCGGCCTGTGATTCCCGTGCCGCTCCCGAACCCAGGCGGATGAGGCGGGTCCGGGACATGTCCACCGGCAGGTGCTCCACGTAGTCCTCGGGAAGCAGATCGTCCTGGATGATGACATCCGCGCGCTGCAGAGCATGCAGCCCTCGAAGCGTGAGCAGATCCGGTGCTCCGGGGCCGGCCCCGACGAGGAGCACCAGTCCCGCGGGCGGAGCCGATGCTGCCGGGGAGCTCACGAGCTTGAGGGAGGGCCCCCCCATTCCTGCGGGGGCAGCCGGCCTGTCCTGCTGCTGCGCCTCCAGCCAGGCGGCAGCGGCCTTGCTCAGTCGGCGGGAGCGCCGGCAGTCGGTCCCTCCGGTGTGGATTGCCACGGTGACCTCCCCCACGCGGCTGCACGCGGGAAACAGCACCCGGGTCCGGCCCCGGTCCGAGACATTGCAGCACGGGGTACCCTGCTTGGCGGCCTCGTCCGCGATGGCTGCGTTGACTCGGGCCGAGTCGGTCGCGGCCACGACGAGGCGGTAGCCCGTGGTGGCGCCGGCAGCGAACTCCGCCGGGAGCCATCGGAGGCGTCCTGAACAGGCCTCCATGCGGAGCCTCGTGGACAGGGCCGGAGCCAGGACGGATACCGTTGCGCCGTGGTCGAGCAGGGTCAGCGCCTTTCGAGTTCCGATACGTCCGCCCCCGACCACCAGGCAGGGCAGACCTTCGACATCGAAGGCCAGGGTGAGCAGGGTCCGGGGCGAGCGACGCAGCGAGCCCCGAGGGGGCGTGGAACGACCGGTTTTTTCCATGTCGCACCTCATCGTAGACGACGGAGCCGGAGGCGCCACCAGGACTCCTCCTCGGCCAGCTCCAGCACCTGCTGGCCGTCCTTGACCAGGCTCTCCGGCACGTTGCGGGCACCCGGGGCATCCAGCAGCACGTGGAGCTCGTCGCCAATGGGAACGCGGGCGAGCGCCATCCTGGCCTTGACGAAATTGAGCGGGCACGTCACCCCGCGCAGATCCTCCGTGGGGGGGGGGGGGGAGGGGGCGGGGGTGTTCGCCACGCTCCCGCGGGTCGGAGTCGGCGGCTGCGCCTGCTCGGCCGGCGGGCCCTCCTGCAACGGGGATGCCGGGGGCCCGGGCAGCCGGAGGGAGGCGTCCAGCCGACCGTACAGCTCGCGCACTGCGGCCAGGAGAGCGGCAACATGCTCCCTGTCCGGTGGGGGGACCGCACCTGTCTTCCGGAGCGTATCGACTGCCAGGTCGACGACAGGGAGATGGTCCACGGCCAGCAGATCCGGCCCGACGAGGCTGGTGCGGAAGAGCTCGAGCGCTTCGAGGTCGCTGGATGCGGACAGCCCTCGGGTGACCAGGAGCGCTCTTGCGGACGCGACGGTCGCATCGATCAAGCGGCCCTGCCCCAGGGCTTCGTCGGCCGTGGCCAGGTCGAGCTCGATGAGGTCGAAGACCCCGGCCCCGCATTCGCCAGGGCCGCGGCCTGCCAGGGAGAACTCCGCCCGATCTCCCCAGTCGATGTGCAGATCCGGAACCTCCTGCAAGCCGGCAAACTGTTCGAGCAGCCCCTTCTGACTCAAAGGGGAGCTGGCGGGAAGGACGGCTCGTGCGTCCGCCAGTCCGGCCAGCAGCTTCTCCACCGCCTCGGGAACCAGGCGGGCGGGCAGCGTGGGACCGGGCTCGGCCAGTGTTCCCGGGATGCCCGTGCCCAGCCGGAATTCGTAGTGGGGCGTGGCCCGCCCCTGGACGCGGCGAACGGCCCCTGCCAGGCCCACGTCCGCAAGCGGATGCCGGCCGCAGGAGTTGGGGCAGCCGCTGATGTGGATGCTGACGCCCGACAGAGCATCGAGAGAAAGCCTCGACGATTCCAGCCTGGCTTCGACTGCCGTTGCGAGCCCACGCGACTGGCAGATCCCCAGTCGGCAGGTCGACGAGCCCGCACAAACCGTCATCTCTCGGAGAACCCGGGGAACCGGCCGGGCCAGGCCTGCGCCCCGCAGCAGCGAGTGGGCCAGCCTCAGGCTGGCAGCCGGTACGCCCGGCAGCAGGAGATTCTGGGTCTGGACGACCCGGACCACTCCCGTTCCGACCCGCTCCGCCACGTCCGCAACGGCCCGAAGGGAGGCCGCCTGGATCTCTCCGAGGAAGACCGGCAGGGTCAGGAAGAAGTAGCCGGCCTGGCGCTGCGGCGTCACATTCTGCTCCATCCAGCGGACGAGATCGGCCGAGTCGGGCTCGATGCGGGGCCCGGTTCCCTCCGGTCCCGAAGTCACAGGAGCGAGGCCGGCCCCGCCCACGACCGGCTCGGTCCGGGTCCAGTCCGGAGAGGCTCCCGGAGGGGGGGGCATCCCGTCCGACCTCGACCGGGCCCGACGATAGTGCGCTGCGAACTCGTCGGTTCCCATTCGCTCCACGAGGAACCGGAGCCGGGCCTGGTGGCGGTTGCGCCGGTTTCCGAATCGGTCGAACACCTCCCGGATCGCACGCGTCGCGGCCACGGCTTCGTTCTCGGGCAGTGACTCCTCGAGCGGGAAGCCAGGGAGGCTGCGCGCTCCCATTCCCCCCCCCGCAAACACACGGAACCTGCACGCGGAGGGGGCTTCGTCTGCCTTCCGCTTGTCGGACTCTGCCGAGGCCGGAAGGAACCCGACGTCGTTGAACCGGGCGCCTGCGCAATCGACCTCGCAGCCGGACAGCGCGACCTTGAACTTGCGAGGCAGATCGATGTTCCCTCCGGTCGAGAGCAGAGCCGTGGTGAGCATCCTCGCATGCGGGGTCACGTCGAACTCCTCCTGCGGGCAGAAGCCGGCCATCGGGCAGACCGTGACGTTCCTGACGGTGTTTCCTCCTCCGCCAAGCGACGAGAGCCCGACTCCGGCCAGCATCTCGACCACGGGGAGGAGGTTCTGGGCCAGCAGGTCGTGGATCTGGATGTCCTGTCGCGTGGTGAGATGGAGCATAGGGCTTCCGAACCGCTCCGCCGCATCGGAAAGCGTCCTGAGCTGCCCTGACGTCACCAGTCCCGCAGTACAGCGGATGCGGACCATGTAGCGGCCGTTCTCCCGCTGCTCATAGATGCCCGCGGGGACGCGGACTGCCCGGAAGTGGGCTGTCGGCAGCGTCCCCTGGAGGAACGCGGTCGTCGCTGCCCTCAGCTTGTCGAGGTGGGCCTCCTGAACCGCCTTCAGATCGAACCGCTCCATGGTTGGCCTCCTTCAGGCCCGCAGCTCTCAGCCCGACCCCGGATGCTGCTGCCGGAGCCAGGTCGTGAAGAAGCTGCCATACTTCTGGCCACCGTCGGGAGAGATCGCGACGACGACCCCCTCCTCCATGGCGGACTTCGAGACCGCCGCATGCACGATTGCCCCGGTCGACGGACCGACGACGAGACCCTCCTCCCTGTATAGGCGGGCCGTCATTTCGTAGGCTGGGCCGTCGTCGACGCGCACGACCTCGTCGATGAGAGACCGATCGAGGATCTCCGGCTGCCTGGACTCCTGGAGATTCTTCAGACCGGGCAGGCGGTGACCGCGCTGCGGCTCCACGGCCACCACCCGGACTTCGGGATTCCGTTCCTTGAGGTAGCGGGCGACGCCCGTGATGGTGCCGCACGTCCCGTATCCTGCCACGAACGTCCGTACCTGCCCCTCGGTCTGGTTCCAGATCTCGGGCCCGGTGGTCTCGAAATGTGCGCGCACGTTGTCCGGATTGGCATACTGGTTGGGCATGACGTACAGACCGGCATTCGCCGGGCTTTCGGCAATGGAGTGCGCCAATGCGATGGCCCCGTCCTTGGGATGGTCGATGGGGCACAGGTCATCCGGCGTTTCGATCACGGTGGCCCCAAGCATGCGCAGCAGGACCTTCTTCTCCTCCGGGACGCCGTCCGGGATCGTCACCGTGAGACGGATGCCGGCCAGCGCGGCCAGCGCGGCCAGCGCGATCCCGGTGTTGCCCGACGAGGGCTCCACGAGCTCCCGTCCGTCCAGGAGGCCCCGTTCCGCAAGCCCGCGGAGGAGATAGAGAGCGGTCCTGTCCTTGATCGAGCCGAAGGGATTGAACCACTCGAGCTTGACGAACACCCCCGCGTTCCCCCGGGCGACCCGGTTGAGCCTCACGAGCGGAGTCGGCGATTCCGGGGAACCGATGAGCTGGCGGATGTCATCGTAGCGACGGAGCGACCGATCATGATTGAGGGGGCGATTGGGCATGGTCAACCTCGCATCCCGGTGAGAACGACCGCAGTTGCGGCCGCCACGAGCTTCGTCATGGTATTCCTCCTACGGCCATTCCCAGGGCATCTGCCGGCCGTTCGCCACCCGACCCCGCCGGCGCAAAACACTACAAATACAGTAGACATTATGGGGATTGCGGTCCGGGAAGTCAAGAGGAATCCGCTCGGACCGGCATTCCAGGCCATTCGAATGGATCAGTTCGGAGAGGCCGGAACCAACTCCGGACCGAAGGGAGGCCGTTGGAGACGTCCCCCGGCCGCTACCGAGGTTCAGTCAATCCGACTCGGGCCGCTGCTTCGCCTCGCCACGGAGGCAATCCGCTAGTAGAAGGTCGCAATCGTCACGACGAAGAAGGACAGCAGCAGGAACGGGAAGTAGGTCACCTTCGGGAGCAGGCAGTCCCTGTATTGAACTACTTTTATCCTATCATCAAGCATGAATACTAGCGAAATAATACTCACCAGCAGTATTGCAACATACATAATTAAGTAAAAATATTCGAGATAGAAAACACTCTGGGCGCTGAGCTTCTGCCTCAGGTCGATGTGGCTGAAGATTACCACGAAGAAGAGCGCCGCTGTGAAGCCGAGGACCGTGGAAGTCTGGGGGCCGAGCAGGGAGAAGCGTTCCGGGTGGCGGGTGAGGGCCAGCAGCATGCCGAACAGCATCATGGTCACGACGAGGAGGGGCGTCAGGTAGGAAATGAAGGCATCGTTGAAGCGTCGCTGGATGGCCATGCAGAAGAACAGCTCGGGGTAGTCGCCCTGCATGCCCGCGTTCTTGAGGCCGAAGTTGGTCGTGTACGCGATGCTCTTGAGTGAGAAGAAGCTGCTGATGGCATCCCACCCCGGGAGCACCAGGTCGCTGGCGAGGCCGGGACGGGAGACCGGCGCATGAATGGGATAGGAGTCGAGGTCGGGCACGAGGACCACGGGGTCGATCGGGCTTGCGGCCCGGACCCGGAGCCAGATGGTCTCCCGATCGAGTGGGAACTCCTTGTACTCGAACCGCTCGCGAAGCGTACCGCGGAAGCGCCAGCCGATGACCGTCGACTCGTCCGTGGTGCGGGAGTACGACTCCTGCATCTCCATGTCGGTGGCTTCGGGGAAGAGGAGATCCACGGGCTTGTGCCCTGGTGCCAGCCGTTCCCAGACGTAGCCGGTGACCTGGACGTTGTTGGCCGCGACGAACTCGGCCGACTGGACGAAAACGCCCACGGGCAGGAACTGCGGTTCCGGGATTCCTTTGTCGCGGGCCGAGGCGAGGACGTCCTGCTTCGCACCGGCCAGCTCGGTGACGCCAGTGACCGGAGTCCCGATGTGCGCGGTCGTCGGATGGAATTCCATGTAGTGATGCCAGGTGAGGCCGATTCCGGCGGCGAGGAGGAGCGAGATGATGGTCGACAGGAGCCAGATGCGGTGTCGGCCGGGTCGCACGGCAAAGAGGGTGCCGGCCAGGAGGATGCCGAAGGCGACGGCGGCGATCACGACGTCGAGGCTCATGCGCCGCGCCGCGACGACGTTGGAGAGAAGCTCGGTGAGCAAGTAGGTTCCCTGGACGGACCAGCCGGTATCGGGAACAGGCTCGACGACGAGCCACGACTTCCTGCCGGTGGTGGTACTGGTGTGCAGGAGGACGCCAGTCTCGCCCCGTTCGGCAAGGCCTGCGACGAGCACTCGGTCGGGGTCGTTGAGCTCTTCCGCTACCTGGAGCAGAGTCTTGCGGCCGGTGACCAGGTCCGTGTTGGGATGGTAGAAGTAGCGGCCCTCCCTGGAAGTCAGAGCGGCAAAGCCACCCCGGCCGAAGTCCAGGGAGCGGCTGACCCGCTCGAGCTCATCCACGGTGATGTCGATCGTGACGACCCCAAGCGGTTTGCGGTCCGTGCCCTGGGGTTCGCCCGGGGCGAAGAAGGGGGCGGAGTAGGTGGCCATGTAGGCGTTTCCGGACCCGCAGCGATAGGGCTCGACCCATTGGGGGCCGTTCTTCATGGGCAGCAGGTACCAGTCGGTGCCCGCGGCGGTGTAGTCGTAGTCGTCCTCGAGCGGCTTGCAGATCACCGAGCCGTCCTGGTGCATGCAGTAGGGGGCATGGAGGCGGACGCCCGGTGCGTGCCCATACGGACGGTACGTGATGGTCCCGCCGTAGAACGAGGGATTGCTCTCGATGAGCTCGCGCATGACGTTGGGAGCGGTCTCGCCGTCGAGGTCGCCGCGGCTGAGGCGACCGGCCAGGAAGTCGGCTTCCTTGCGGGCGGCAAGCGTGATCTCGGAGATCCGTGCAGCGGCCTCCCGGGTGACGGCGATTGCGGCTTCCCGAGCCTTCTCGACGCCGGTCCGCTCGGCATTCTGGCGGCGCATGATCAGCAGCGCCAGGAGGATTCCCGATGCGAGGCAGAGCACAGCCAGTGTGGTCGGAAGGATCCAGCCGAGCCGCAGTCGGCCGAGGTTCCCCGCTCCAGCGGGTTCGCCGGCCTGCGACGCGCCCTCAGTCTTGTTCTCCATGTTCCCCCTGTCCAGACTGCTCTTCGAACCACTGGAAGGCATCGATGATGTCCAGGTAGACGCCGTCGAATCCGGCCGCCAGGATGCGGTCGAGGTAGCTGTCGGACGATCCGAGCAGGATCGCCTGCCAGCCCGGGTCCCAGTAGCGGACCTTGTAGTTCCCCTCCCAGTCGGGGTTCTCCGCCGCAAGCCAGGCGGGCGGGTCGTCGTTCCACGATTCCTGCCAGTAGAATCGGTAGTCCTCGGCCTCGCCGATGCTCATGTAGGAGAGGACCAGGCGTCTGCCGCCGTTGGCCTTGGTCTTGAGCCCCTCCACCTCTTCGGGGCTCAGCGGCTCGTCGTCGAAGAACGCGTCGACCACGAACAGGTCGTAGTCGGTCTGCGCCATGGCCAGCAGGAAGGCCTGCCTGGATTCGAACTCCCCCGGGTTAATAAGGTAGAGGAAGTTGCTGGCCTGGGACAGCTCTGTCACGTCGTCTTCGTTCACGTCCGGCGGTTCCGGAGGGTACCCCGGGATGTCGTCCAGCTCGCGGCGGTCCGCGGGGAACGCAATGAAACCGTGATCGGCAGCGACCGCAAGGGAGGCATCGGTCTGCTCGTCGTTCTTGCAGTAGTCGATGACGAGGGCATCACGGTCGGCGCCTTCAAGGCGGTCGAGGAAGGCCGTGAGCCGTTCGGTCATCTCCGCAGGGCTGACGTCCCCCAGGCCGGGGTATCCGAAGTTGAGGTCCTCCTGTCCGCAGCCGCTGATGGTCTCGATGTACTCGTCAGCAAGCGGGCCGTCCGGCTCACCGTCCAGCGTGAGCAGCTCGAGCCCGTTCTGCGGGATCACGACGAAGTCCGGGTTCTCCGCTCGAGCGTAGGCGGCAATCGTCTGGACCAGGCTGCGCATCTCGGCCCGGAAGTCCACGGCCCCATCGGTCTGGTTCTCGGGGGCCCCCCAGTCCAACCCCTTGTTGCCCGCGGCGTCCGGGCCGCCCCCTCCCCCCCGGGACGTATCGGTCGCGGGGAAGGGCTGCGGGTTGGACTCGAGACAGGAAGGGGGCAAGACGGCGACGGCAAGTAGAAGCAGCGTGACCTTCGCTCGGCCCCTCCGTTTCCATGGCAGAGTCATTCAGTTTCACCTCTGGAGAGCAGGGGATTCACGACTCGATCGTCCGGGACACGAGTGGGTAGTCCCCGGGCGACCGGATGGACGAGGGCTCCAGATCGACATCGAGATCGGGCCAGTACAGGTGCTCGGAACTCAGCATGCGTACGTTGAGCACCGCAGCAACGCTGGCGGTGCGAAACCAGGGAAACAAGTCAAACGGCAGGAACACTTCCTCTTCATGAAGCAGAAGCCAAAGCCCGTGCCTGGAAATGTTGAGCACCTCAACTTCCGAAGTGTTTTTTCCAACATTCTGTGATTTCATCTCTTCGCTCCTTTGCCAACGCCAGAAGCCCATTCAGCTCTCCCTTTGCGAGTCCCCAGCTCTGGGCCAACTCCACTTCCGGCTCGACCCAGAACTTGGCTTCGCCTGACGCAGCGTGCACATGGACATGAACGCGGCGCTCCTCCCGAGAGAAGAAGAAGAACCGGTAGCCCCTGTACCGAAACACCGTCGGACTCACGTTTCTCGCCTCCAGGTGCCAGGCGGACCAGCCAAGGTTGAGCGTCCACCGGGCCCGGTGCCAGTCTACACCTTCCGGAGACGGGGTACAAACACTGTGCACTCCGTTTACGCGGGGAGTGGAACTGTGTATCCTGGCCACGGCGGGGGCCCTGTGGCAGATGGATGCGGAGCCGCATGGTTGCTGTGACTTGCGCCTTGGGAGGATCCTGGCACGGGAGTTGCTTTACCGCTGGCGGTGGACTTTCCGGACGGCTGAGCGACCGAGGAGGAATGGACATGAGAATGCGGCACTGGGGAATGGCAGCGCTGTCGGGCATGACGTGGCTCATCCTGGCGGCCGGCTGTGGTGGCGGAGGCGCAGGCGAAACGGATGGGACTGGCCAGGAGACCGACGTTGTCGAGCCGGGAAACGATGCCGTCATCCCGGGGGACGACGTGGCGGGGCTTGATGCAAAGCCCCCTCAGACGACAGTTCCGGACGAGCCGCTGCGGACCGAAAGCAGCATGTCGGAAGAGAAGGGGCAGATGGCGCAGTACTACGCGCCGCTCGAGTATCAGGCGGAGGCCAAGATCGAGCCCTACACGCTGCCACTGGCCTCGGGGGACGTGGCCAACTGGGAGGTCGTGGTGGGCAACCTCGGCCTGGAGGGGAAGACCGACAAGCTGCTGGCCAACGGCTTCGTCGTGGTGCCCTACGGCGACGAGGAAGACATCGCGGCGCCGTACCGGGCCCTCAAGGACATGAACGTCCCGTTCTTCGTCACGGTGGACACGTGGCTGCACCTCTACCACGTGCAGTTCGACGAGCTGCTGATGACGCTGGAGGAGGAGATCTTCTTTTCGGACATCGTGGCCGTGACCGATGCGTTGCTGGCCAGTGCGGAGAAGCTGTACGGCGACTCTGACGGACTGCTCAAGGAGGCGGCAAAGCGCAACGTGGCCTTCCTGCGGGTTGCACGGGCGCTGTTCGTAGTGGCCGACGACGAGACGACCAAGCCCGCGACCGAGGTGCCGGACTACGTGTCGGATGTGGTCGCTGCGGAGCTGAAGCTCATCGAGGGGCACCAGGGGTTCGTGGCGGGCCCGTTGTTCCTGTACAAGGAGGACTACTCGCAGTACGTGCCTCGGGGGCACTACACGAGGAGCGAGAAGCTCAGGGCCTACTTCAAGGGGATGATGTGGTACGGCCGGCTGGCCATGCTGCTGAAGGGGGGCGAGCCGGCGTGCGAATACGACGAATGCCCGGCGCTCATCCTGCCTGCCGACGCCGATGCGCAGACGGTGCAGGCGCTCCTGCTGTCGCTCGACCTGGTCGGGCTCGATGCCGGCGGGGAGACGGCCAAGGGGCGATGGGAGCGGATCTACCAGGCGACCAGCTTCTTCGTGGGGCTGGCCGACGACCTGACTTTCTACGAGTACCTGGACACGATCACGAAGGTGCTGGGGGGCAAGCCGGCCCTGGTGGAGCTGACCGATGCGGACGCTCTGTTCGACATCCGGGCCGACCTGGCTCAGAAGCGGTCACCGCAGATCTACGGAGGCACGGGCGGGCAGGTGATCATCGTGGAGCCGGGCGAAGAAGTGACGCCCGAGATGCTGGACAAGCTGCTCGACAAGAGCAAGGGATTCCGGCTCATGGGGCAGCGGTTCATCCCGGATTCCTATGTCATGGGGAGGCTGGTATCGCCCGGGGCCGGGCTGTTGAAGGAGGGAGCGGACGGTTCCGTGTTCACCGCGGTCCCGACGGACGTCGGGATCATCCGGGGTTTCCCGAGAGGGCTCGACGTGATGGCCGTGATGGGGTCGCAGCGGGCCCGTGACCTGCTGGCCGAGTACGGGGATGACCAGTACACGAAGTTCGACCAGGCGTTCGGCGAGATGGCGGATTTCCTGGCCACGCAGACGCCCGAGCAGTGGCACGCCAACCTCTACTGGGGGTGGCTCGACGCGATCCGGACGCTGCTGGCGCCGGCCGGAGCGGGCAACCAGACCTTCATGCAGACGCCGGCTTACACGGACCGTTGGCTGACCGCGTCGCTGGCCTCGTGGTCTCAGCTTCGGCACGACACGATCCTGTATGCCAAGCAAAGCTACACGCCAGGGTTCGAGACGTCGGTTCCGGAGCCTGTGACCGGGTATGTCGAGCCGAATGCGGCCTTCTTCGCCAGCCTGCTTGCGCTCAACGAGATGACCCGGACGGGCCTTGACGACATGGGCATGCTCCCCGCCGCGGCCAAGAAGCGGCTCGAGAACCTCTCGACCGCGTTGCAGAGGTTGCTCGACATCGTGATCGTCGAGCTCGAAGGCAAGCCGCTCGAGGAAGCGGACGTCTGGTACATCGACGGGCTGGCCGACACGCTGGACAAGGTGGTGGCCGGCGTGGAGGAGCAGGGGGTCAAGACCACGCTGATTGCGGACGTGCACACCGACCAGAACAGCAAGAAGGTGCTCGAGGAAGGGACGGGCTACGTGGAGCTGCTGGTGGCCGCGTACCGCCTGCCGAACGGCAATATCGGATTGGGGGCCGGTCCCGTGCTTTCCTACTACGAGTTCAAGCATCCCATGGAGGACCGCCTGACCGACGAGAAGTGGCGGGAGATCCTGGCAGGCCCCGCTGCGGATGTTCCCGCCCAGCCCGAGTGGACGACGAACTACAGGCAGGAATAGGCCGTAGCCCAAATCCACCGTCAACGGCGTCCAGAGGGCGATGAGCCTGCCTGTGTGGGGAATCCCTGGCCACCAGATTGGTGCCAGATTGGTGCCAGATTGGTGCCAGATGCAAGGCGCGACCGAGCCAGCCGAATGAGGCGTGGCTTAGCCACGTCGCAGTGAGGCGGCGACGGAGCAACGCCGCAGGTGGCCCGAGATGGTGGATCAGGGGTAGGCTGACTCCTTGACGCCATAGCATCACGACGCTATGATGCCGGACAGAGGAGGCACCACATGGGAGACCCCGCAATTCGCTCGACTGTCTACTTCGATGCCGACCTGCATCGGGCGTTGAGAATCAAGGCGGCCCACGCCAGGAGGTCGATTTCCGAGCTCGTCAATGATGCGCTCCGACAGGCCTTGCGGGAAGATGAGGAGGATCTGGCCGCGTTCGAAGAGCGGGGCGAGGAACCGCTTATGACCTACGAACAACTGCTCAAGGATCTGAGGAAGCATGGGAAGCTATAGGTTGCTGTTTCGCCGGTCCGTGGCGAAGGACTTGAGGGCCCTTCCCAAGCGGGTGGTCGGGAGACTGGTGAAGACGTTTGCACGGCTCTCGGACGACCCCCGGGGTCCGGGATGCGAGAAGCTGTCCGGGCAGGAACGCTACCGGATCCGACAGGGGGACCATCGGGTCATCTACGAGATCCGGGATGAGGAAATCGTCGTTTTGGTCGTCAAGGTGGGCCATAGGAAGGACGTCTACAGGGGAGAGCAGCCGGTCATCAGGAGGACGAAATGAGAAGGCATGGAATGGCGTTTGCCGCCATGGCTGCAGTCACCGTGTTCCTCGGGGCGTGCACCGGTGGGGTGCAGCTCGAGTTCGACGTGGCGGAGCCCGGACCCGATGCCGTGGCGGATGGGGGTGCGGACTCGATCGTGCCGGCCGACGTTCCGGGGCCGGAGGTGGCTCCCGAGCTGGCGCCCGAGGCCTGGTGGCCCGAGGGGGTGCTCGATGCCGGCGGGGATCTCGGCGATACGGGAGGTGTGGAGCCGGGGGCAGCCGGGTGGCCGTGCGATGCGCCTGCGGACTGCCTGGAGCCATGGTGCATCGACACGCCGGACGGCAAGCGGTGCACGCAGACGTGTACCGAGGAGTGCCCGCTGGGGTGGGAATGCCTGGAGTACCCGCCTGCCAAGCCGGACCTGATCTTCCTGTGCATACCGCCTGCGACGAGCCTGTGCCGGCCCTGCACGAAGAACTCGGATTGCCTGGTCGGCGGCGTGGACTATGGCGACGTCTGCGTGGACTATGGTGCGGCCGGATCCTACTGCGGAAAGCCGTGCCTGGAGGCCTCGGAGTGCCCGGGCGGGTACGCGTGCGAGGAGGTGACGGACGTGCTGGGCAAGCCCCACTCCCAGTGCAAGCGGGATGGGAACGAGTGCGGCTGCGTACAGGACTGGATCGACGACGGGGCGTATACCGAGTGCTTTGAGGCCAATGCAGCGGGTGTGTGCTGGGGTATGCGGAAGTGCTCGCCGTCGGGGCTTACGGCCTGCGATGCGCCGGTTCCGATGGTCGAGGACTGCAACGGCATGGATGACGACTGCGACGGGAGCACGGACGAGGACGTCCTGCCCGATGTCTGCATGGTCAAGAACGAGCACGGCAAGTGCTTCGGCGAGGAGGTGTGCGAGGACGGCAAGTGGACCTGCGACGCCAAGACGCCGGGGCCCGAGCTGTGCGACGGCCAGGACAACAACTGCAACAACCTGGTCGACGAGACCTTCCCGGACAGCAACGGCGACGGCAAGGCGGACTGCCTGACCGACGACGCGGACGGCGACGGGGTGAAGAACAACGAGGACAACTGCCCCTACGTGGCCAACCCGGACCAGAAGGACGCTGACCTCGATACCATCGGCGATCTGTGCGATCCGGATGACGACAACGACCAGTTCGCGGATGACGAGGATTGCGCTCCGTTCGACAAGAAGGTGAACCCGGGCGAGCCCGAGGTGTGCGACGGCGTGGACAACGACTGCTCGGGCAAGGTGGACGACCCGTTCCCGGACACTGACCTCGACGGGCTGGCCGACTGCCTCGACGAGGATGACGACGGCGACGGGATCCCCGACAAGCTCGACTGTGCGCCGCTCGACGCCGAGGTGGCGCCGGGGCTGCCCGAGCTCTGCGACGGGAAGGATCAGGAAAA
>VGRX01000003.1 GCA_016875215.1 Deltaproteobacteria bacterium | reverse complement strand
AAAAGCATGATGCCGCCGTACATGGGGCGGGCGGCGAACTTGCCGTAGTCCTCTTCGAGCACGAAGGTCTTGGTCAGCTTCGTGGCAAACGCCGTGTCCTTTTCGTACCGATCGGTCTCCGTGTTGAAGCCGAACGGGTAGACGTACCCGCCGGCGCCGTCCCCGGACGGGATTGCGAAGGTGTTGACCAGGGTGTTGAAGGCTTCGTTGGTTGCCATGGCGCCGGTGAGACCGCCGTTCAGGTCCTTGTCCCACTCGATTCCGAACTTCCCCTTCCACCAGCCTTCCGGGTACTCCGGAGTGATGACGTTGAAGCGCATGTAGTTGATGCCCCACCACTGGAACTGGTGCTTCATGCGGGTGAACGCCCACATGATCCGGTTGGCGTAGAGGTCGGAATGGTAGGTGATGCGGCTTCGCCAGTAGCCCCAGATGGGCCAGTACCACCAGTAGTCGTCCACCGTGTTGCGGACGATCTCGTAGGGATCCACCCCCTGGTCCCATACGTCGCAGTAAGGCGTCCTGCCCGCGTACTCATCCGAGCAGAACCGGAAGGGCACCTCGACCTTGTCAGGCGGGGAGCAGTAGGAAGCCCCGAGCTGCTGCCGGCACGCAGTGCACCCGGTGCACCCGGCGTCAGCGCCGCAATCCGCGTCGCCGGCGCACTTCTTTCCCACGACCTCCGAGAACTTGACGTCCTCGCGATCATAGGCCGTGCCCGGACTGCCGAACACGTTGGGGATCTGGGTATAGTGGATCCGCTTGAACAGCTCCTCGATACGGTCCGGCTCCGCGCGCAGCGACGAAGAAGTGCCGTGCAGACCTTCGTCCTCCGGGTTGGCCAGATAGGGCTCCCAGTCCTTGAGCAGAGCGGGCTTCTCCTGGAATACCTTGAAAACCCGGACCAGCCCACCGTAGCCGAACTTGATCGCGGACTCGTCATACAGGCCGATACCGTGCCACAGGTCGTTGAACTTGGCGCCATAGTCCATGATCGACGAGTACTGCAGCATGCGCATGGAGTTGTTCTTCTGGAGCTCAGTCTCCCTTCCGAAGAGGTTCACGGGGAGCCAGGACTTCCCGTCCGAGGAGAGTGCCACCTTGTGCTCCCAGTACTCCTCCGGGAAGTTCATGGCATCGGTCGACGCCTCGAAGTTGTGGCGCAGGCCCAACGTGTGGCCGACTTCGTGGGTGGCCACCGAGAGGTAGATCCGCTCGCGGAACTCCTTGATCATTTCCGCCCGGATACCGTCAGCGATTCCCCGGATGAACTTCTGGGTCTTTGCGACCAGCGGGTCCTTGGTATCCGAGAACCACGCGGACGGGATCCAGTGCTCGAGTTGGTTGCCGAGCTCGGTGTACTGGAGCTTGTGGGCCACCTGCTGCGCCAGCTTGGCCGCAGTGCAGGTGTTGACCCAGTAGTATCCCTCGACCGCGCCCTGCGACACGAACATGCAGGTATCGCCAGGGGCCGGGTACTTCGGGCTGTATTCCCGCCACAGGTACAGCTTGGGAGCCTCCCCGAACGGACGGAGTTGCCCTTCCTGCTCCTTGGTGCAGCCATCCTTGACCACGTTGAAGTCCGCGAGGTCGAACGCCAGCTCCTGGCCGTCCAGCATGGCATCGACGACCGCACCGCACAGCTCCTGGTTGAATCGGTCGGTCCATTCCTTCGCAACGCCGACGATGGCAGCATCGGTGAACTCGACCCTGTAGAGGCACTGCTCCTTCGAATACGCCTGGAGGAGTTCGCGCTGCTTCTCGATGCCCCGGTTGTTGGCCCAGTTGCGCAAAGCCATGCGCTCGTAGTCCTTCTCGGTCAGCTCTGACGTCTCGAACGCAGCGGGGTCCCGCATCAGAACCCGGATGGCATCGAAAATCATGGCCTTGTCCAATTCGGGGTTCTGCTTGATCATGCTCATGCGCATGAACGCCCAGTCCTGGTCGGTCTTCTCGATGCCGAAGTTGGTGAGGCGCTCCGCTGCTGCCGGCTCCACCAGGTTGGAGACCATGGAGCGGGCATCCGCGATGCTTGCCGGCGCCGGGTTGTGCCCGACGCGGATGAGAGCCGGTGTGTTGCCCTGCGAGATGTCGAGGCCGTTGATGTAGGCCACGGGGTCGATGTAGCCCGCCATCAACTCGACAAGGTCCGCGGCCCGGTTGGCCTGCAGCGTGACGTTCGCATTGTACACATACGCGTTGGCGGAGATGATCTTGCCGGTAAGCGGGTCCGCGGAGGAAGGTCCGTATCCGAGCAATCCGTTCTCCGTCGGAGGATTCACCGAGAACAGGTAGCTGTAGCGGATGTCGCCGACGCGCTTCACGTAGTCCATGTCCTTGCAGTACCCGGATTCGTACTGGGCGACCGGCTGGCCCGCTGCGAGGGCCGCCTGGGCCTCGGTATTGTTGTTCTCGCACAGCACGAACATCCCCTCGGCCGGGACCGCGGTCTTGCCCTTGTGGAACTCGACGACCTCGTTGAAGGGACGGGCCCAGTCCTTGGCCAACGCATTGGCTGCGGGAACCAGGTCGCGAGGGAACCCCTCGGACAGGTAGTACACGATCGGGACCGGGTTCATCTCCTCGTAGTCGGGCGTTCCGTCCTCCTTGAGCGGGTGGGAATCCCAGATGTCCCAGCGCTGGATGTGGCGAATCACGCCGGTGTAGGTGTTCTCGTACTGCTCGTCATAGAAGTGGCGCTCCTGGCGGAAGTAGCCGAACTTGTCCATGTGGTGGTCGTCGTACTGCTCCGGGACGTAGTCGTCCTGCCGGTCGACCTTCCTGAACGCGGTCCTGACCTTGATCTCCTCGGAGTTGCACTCGAACACGCCGCCCAGGTAGAACGGGTAGAACACGCAAATGGGGACGTCCTGCTGCCAATACTCGTAGAAGGTCTTGGGCGCGGACAGGATGTGCCGGCTCACGAAATCAACGTAGGTCGGAACCTCGGCCTCGTCACGGAAGATGCGGAACTGCTCCTCCTCCGGGGCCGCTTCGCCCTCATAGCTCGAAATGACGATGTCCTGCGTGACCTCCCAGTCCCTCATCTGCTGCTTCATGACGCCGGAAAGGGAGAACTCGTAGTTGGGAACCTGGGAATCGGACCAGTCGACTCGGACGAACTCGCGCTCGTACCAGTAGCGGTCCGAGCTGTTCTCCTCGAGCACGTTGGTGGGTTCCCCGGTGCCGGTGTTGTAGTCGTACTTGAGGTCGAAATGGTCCTCGATCGGGTACACGGCCAAGGGGGCCCCCTTGAAGATGTACCGCGTCGGGCGCACGCACACCGCGCCCGCCCGCGTCCGTTCCGCATGGGCCGTCCCCGCCTCGTGACCGCAATACGACATCGCGCTGGAGGTCTGCGCCTGGCAGAACTCGTGCATGGTGCCGCCGTCGGCCTTCTGCTCCGCACACGCGATCCCCTTGCCGTCCTTGCCGACCATGACCGTCCCTTCCGCGAACTTCATCCCCCGGGACTGGTAGGGGTTCGGGGTGTAGTTCTTCTCGTCTTCCGCCAGCCAGGCCAGATAGGGCACGTCGGTGTCGGCCTTGAGCCCGATGGTCTGGCTGAACTGCGAGAACTCGTAGGTGCAGTAGAAGTTGAGCGAGCCCTCCTGGATCTCGAAGGTGCCCCGCTCGAGCTTGCCCTGGTCTCCGATGAACGTGAACGCGGAGGCGTACGGTGCTTCCACCGTGGTGCGCTGGAAGTACCACTCCCCTTCCAGATCGTGCTTGGCGATGTAGTTCGCCTGCGTGCGGTCGATCTCGCCCAAATCCTGTGCGCAGCCGGCCAGAAGGGCCAGGGACACGAAGAGGGCCACCGAGAACATCCTGAAGCTGTCGTGCATGGTAGTCTTCATGGTTTCCTCCTGCCCCCTAGAATTGGACGAAGCCGTACAATTCATTGTACGTGTAGATCATGTCAATGACTTCTCGAACATCATTGAGCCGCTTGACCAGAGCCTGCTTTGCAGCGTCGTCCGGAGCAGCTTCCCATTCCGCCTTCAGGTCGTTGGCCTCGAGCAGCAGCTCGTAGGCAGCATTCATGCGGCCGGGGTCGTAGTTGGTGGTGCGTGCGACGTAGGTCTTCTTGGTCCACGGGTCGAAGAACTCGATGACGTCGATCGTCCAGTCGGCCTCCTCCCCTTCGCCCAGGGCCTCGACGCAGACGCCGTCTTTCCAGATCTTGCAGACGTTCCAGCAGCTTCCGTTCCCCTTGAGGCAGATGGAGAGGGAGTCGATGAAGCCGGGGTCGAAGCCGGAGGGCATGAAGGCGAATCCGTACATGCCGATGTAGGCCTTCATGGCCAACGTCTCGAGGCTGGTCTCGACACGGGGCATCCCCATGCCTTCCCACGGGCGGAGGGGATCCAGGAACTGCATCTGGCCGCCCTCGACATAAGGTGCGTACCGCTCGAGGTCCCCGACGATGAAGCCGGCCAGGACGTTCGTCAGCTCCGTGTAGTAGATGGTGTTGAACCCGATGCTCGAGCCCACGCCCACATCGATCTGCTCGCTCATGTACTCGCCGAGGAAGTAGCCCATTGAGTAGGTCAGCGCCCCGAGGGCAGCCAGCTTCTCCCAGAAGGAGCCGATGAACGCCGCGTGGTCGAAGTAGTAGTAGCCCGCATCCTTCCAGAAGGTGGTGTACGGGAACTTGCCCGGACCGATGAGCACGTCCAGCTCGCTGTCCTCTGTGCCGGGCTCGTAGTCGAAGTTGGCATAGCGCTCCGTCGGCAGGCCGGCATCAACCAGCTTGTACGAACCGGGCTTCACGGTGAACAGGAGCGTGGCCAGCTTCCGGGCCGCGTCCTCGGCCCACCTGTCCCAGCGCCCCATCCACTGGGAGTTGCCGTAGAGGATCGGCATCAGCGTATTGGCATAAGGACGCCAGGAGAACCGGAACATGGCGCCGAACCGGCCGGCATCCTCGATCGGCGGGAACCAGCGGTCCCGGATGCGCATGAAGTAGCCCAGCGGATTGGCCCCGCGGTAGGCCCCCCAGCGCTCCCGCTTGAACGCGTCGAAGATGTAGTACTCCATCAGCTTGTTCCAGGAGTGGTCCATGATCTCGCCCAGGTCCGCTCCGACGTCGAACGTGTAGGTGCCGAGCGACCCGACCCAGCCGTCGGTCATCATCACCCAGGGAACGAGCCGGTAGGTGGTATCGTACAGCCCGCGGTCCTCCGACATGAGCATGGTCTTCTCGTTGAGCGCCTTGCGGAACGGGACCGGGACGCGCTCGAGGTTCTCCTTTACGCCGATGAAGTCCTCCAGGTAGAAGAACGGCGACCACCAGTAGAAGTCGGGCCAGAACTCCGAATCCATGAAGGCACCGGACCAGCCGTACTTGTCACCCCACAGCTCGCCGACGTCCTCCATCTCCTCGTACAGCCGGTCCACGTCCACGTACGCGTCGGCCAGCTCGGCATATCCGAACCGGATCGCGGCCCGGTCGTGCTTGCCGATGCCGTGGATGTCGAAGTTGACCGTTCCACCGTAGTCCATGAGGGTCGAGTAGGTGTACTCCGAACGGCCCTTGAGAATCTCGGACTCGGTCTGGCCCGGGCGGACGTTGAAGCCCATGACCGGACCGTATTCCTCCTTGTAGAACAGGGTGTAGACCTGGGCGCAGGTGTTCTCCTTGCCCTTGGGGTCGCAGGTCCGGCTGCCGTCCAGGGCGCAGACGCCCGTTCCGTCCTTGAGCTCCTTGCAGTAGTCGGAGGACTGGCAGTTGCCGTCGATCTCGAACGTGTTGGGCGGGCAGACGCCCAGGACCTTGGCGTTCGCAACGACCTCGCACTTCCCGAACTTCTCCTCGGCCCGGATGCGGCAGCGGGCCTGGCCGAGCTGGCCGCAGTCCGCATCCGCTGTGCAATCCACGAACTGCTTGCGGGTGCCCCAGCACCAGCCCAGCGGCTCCCCGTGCTGGTCCACGCAGGCCTTGACCGGCTCGTCCTCTCCGTCCACGGCCAGCTCGGTGCAGACCGTGCCGGGCATGCAGTCCTTCTCATCCACGCACTTGAGCTTGCAGGTGTCGCCGTGGAAGCAGCCGTTGTTGCCCTCCAGCGTGCACGTGCGGTAGTCCTTCTCGCGGATGTCGTAGTACTCGTCCTGGTAATTGAAGACGTCGGTCGATGCGGCCATGTTGTGGCGCAGGCCGATGGTGTGGCCGATCTCGTGCTCCAGCACGCCGTCGAGCATGCGCTTGGTGATCTCCCAAACCTGGCATTCGTCCTCGCTGCCGCCGTAGAACTCCTGGTTCTTGGCGTCCTTGCAGAACTCCTCGACCGAGAGGGCCGTGGCAAAGACGTTGGGCTCCACCATCTCCTGCGCGTAGTAGCAGCCGGTCTCCGCAAGCCGGGTGAGCCGTTCCCGCTCCTTCTTCAGCCGATCCGGCGAGGCCCACTGGACCGGCGAAAGCTGCTTCATGTCCTCGGCGGTGAGCACCATTCCCTCGAGGCTCCCGCCCGCAGCGATCTGCTTGACCTCCTCCGTGATCATGAGGTTCTCGAGCCAGGTGCCCGCGACCTTGCCGAACCGGGCAAGGAGCTGCTCCGGCTCCATCGCCGGCGGCAGCGCGGCCATGGTCTTCTTCATGGTTTCACGCGGATGAGTCATCATGTGCACGAATCCGGGATCCTTCTTCAGCTCGTCGAAGTCGGCCTGCTCCTGCGACGTCATCCAGAAACGCTGGACCGGCGGCCGCACCTTGCCTATCCGTTCGACCCTCGTCTTGAGGACATCCTTGGAAGGAAGAGGAGCAAACAGGCTCTCGTACGCGGAAGGGTTGCCCTTGGCCTGGATGTACTGGGCGATGTAGTCACCCGACATGATGTTGCCCTTGGTCAGCTTGCCCTTGGCCGCGTCGAGCAGGTCCTTGGCATACTGGCCGTAGCTGATCATCGGAGCGCCGTAGATGTTGGCGATTCCGTAGTAGATCTCGCCGGTGTCCGGGTCGGCAGCGCTCGGGCCGTAGCCCAGCGGCGACGCGGTCTGGTCTTCCGAGATCCAGTAGAAGCTGCTGTAGCGCAGGTCTCCGTGCTTCTTCAACTCATCCGCGCCCTCGACCTCGCCGCACGGGTTGGCCCACTCGCCATCCGCCTTCTGGTACCAGTAGCGGCAGTCGTTGAGCATACTCTTCTTAAGGATCTTGGCTTTGCCCTCAGGGTCGTCCCAGGGGGCCGTCTTCTCCTCCTCGGTGCAGAAATCGCCGGCGTAGACGTTCTCGCACACAGCGAACATGGATGGCAGGCTGTCGTGGATCTCTTTCTCCCGCGCAAGGTCTTCCGCGGTCAGCTCCGGCTTCCAGCCGGTGCACACGCCCGCGTCCTGGGCATGGTCCCGGTAGCAGGTGATCTCGCCGTTGGCCCCGGCGGGGAGCACCACGACGCGGTTCTCTTCCTGGGTCACGTGCGCATACTGGGTGAACTGGCCGAACGTGACGTTGCGGCCCGAAAGAGCTCCGGTGACGGAAAAGTCGACTGCGCCCTTGCCGGGGTTGGCGTGGGCCAGACGCATCCCGCCGCGGGCCGTGGCCTCGATGGTCGAGGAGGCGTGCAGCACGTAGCTGCTGCCGTTCTCGTCGCCGATGAACGCCAGGGTGTGGACCGACTGGCCGATCATGTGCACGAAGTTGACCTGGCCGACCTTGATGCCGTCCTTGGTGATCACGGTGAAGTTCCGGGTCATCGGCTGCGGCACGTCCTTCTCGTTGAGCGGCAGCAGCATCTTGCAGCCATGGGTCTTGAACAGCTCGGCCTCCTGATAGGAGAAGAGCATGTCCGACCCGTCGGCATTCTGGCACACGCTCTTGCCGTTCTCGTCCAGGATCTTCACGTCGCCGATGCTCTTGTTCAGGTGGGCCAGTGCGATGCGGGTCTCTCCGCCGCCCAGGCCGCCGATCCAGTCATCCACCCCGCGGCGGAAGTGGTCCACGTACTTGCCTTTGCCGTCCTCCTGCTTGACCAGCTCCCTGAGCCAGTACAGGGTGAACACGCCCTTGTCCATCCGGACCTTGAACTGCTTCTCCCACCCGGTGGAGTTCTTCGGATCGCAGTTGCCGGCCGGGCAGGCATGGCAGATGCCGGACAGGCAGGCCTGGTCGAGCGGGCACGGCGCATTCTTGCCGCACAGCACCGGCGCACCGCAGTACCCCTCGTCCGTGCACTGCTGGTTGGCCTTCTCGGCAGACGGGACCAGGTAGAGGCACAGCTTGTCCTTTTCCGCAGCGATCTTCTCGGCATCCGGGTCGCAGTAGCGCGGGTGCGTGTCCGGATAGTAGATGTCGAGGATGGCGTCCGACGTGCAATCGTCGTTCGTCTCGCAGTACTTGACGTCGTAGAGCCCCTTCTCGCTGTAGAACTGGGACCAGGCGACGGCATCCTTGAACGCGGAATCCCACTGATCCGCGGACTCGTACGCGGAGTGCAGCAGCTCCGCCGGCCAGTCGGGGGAGATCCAGTAGCGGATCGTCTTGGGCTCCCGCTGATGCGGAGGGAGGGAATCCCACGTCACGCAGTGCCCCTTCGAGAACCAGCCGTCATCCAGCCAGCAGTGGACCTTGCCTTCGTGCAGCCCTTCGCAATCGACGTCCTGCTCGCAACCGATCTGCTGGCCGTTCTCGTCCAGGATCGCAGTGGACGAACGGGAGTTCTTCCACATGTTCCAACGGTTGATCAGGCTGATCTTGGCCGAGTACACGAGTCGGGGCTCATGGTCGTAGCCGTTGCGCTCGGTCAGGAAGAACCCGAAGTTCTCCATGTGGTTGATCTGGTCGTACCGCATCGGGACGTAGTCGCCGTTCGGGTCGACCTTCAGGAAGGAGTGGCGCACCTTGGCCACCGCACCCACGCAGTCGGTCGGGGCAATGAGGTAGACGCTGCATGCCTCGGGCGAGTTGGGCTCCATGTAGACCTTGGTCACGATGTTGATCGCCTGCTCGTCGAGCTCGAAGCGGTCCGGGTTGTCCGTCTCGTACTCCTGGACGTAGTAGTCCACGCCGCTCATGCCGGTCCCGGCCAGGAACAGGAGGTCCTTCACGTCGTTCGAGGCCCAGTCCACGCGGATGTACTCGCGCTCGAACCACTTGTTGTCCGACGTGTCCTCCACGATCACGTTGCTCTGGTCGCCGGTCTGGGCGTTGTACTGCCGGATCACGTCGAAGTGCTTCGAGATCTTGAACGCGGCAATGGGCTGACCGACGTACATCTCGACGAACTCCTCCGACTTGCCCTCGTCCCAGTAGTTCCGGATCTTCTTGGTGTGCCACCCCTTCTCCGCCCCTGCCGCAATCAGCTCAGCGGTGGGGTACACCACCAGGAAGTCCTCCTGGATGTCGAAGATCACCTTGGTCGGTCCGGGGAAGTACGCCATCTCCCCGTCGAACGTCACCGGCGAAGGCACCGGCGCCTCGATGACGGTGGCAGCGTAGTACCAGTACCCCTTCAGGTCCGCCTTGCGGATCTTGTCCGGGCTCGTGCGGTCGATGTCACCGACCTCGGTGGCGCACGCGCTGACCATCAGCAGCAGCCCCAACACCCCAGTCAACCCTTTGAAAGACATGCCCGACTTCATCAGGATTCCCTCCTTGCGAATGCCCATGACCTAGAAGTTTCCGCCGAGACTGACATAGACCGACGTGCTGTTGCGCCGGTAGTCGTCCCAGAAGTTTGCGAACGGGAAGACATACGCCTTGTTGTCCGCTGACTTCGGCGACACCATCGTTGCGGTCCCGATGGAGGCGCTGACGTAGTCGTTGAACTGGTAGCTCAGGTCGAGGACCCCCTGCTGGCTGTCCCGGTACCCCTGACCGCCGTCCGCGTATTCGGCCGAGAGCTCGTCCTTCGCGTACGAGGTGTAGGTCCACGAGTTGTTGTACGCGTACATGATGCCGAACGAGAGGGCATCGGTGATATTCCAGCTTGCCATGATCGAGTTGACCAGGCCGAAGCTGGTGTTGGCGCCGCCGACCGCCACCAGGTCCGTGGTGAGCTGCTCGTTCCCCTGGTAGTGGGCCAGCACGACGTGCTCACCCGCCTTGGACTTGTCGATGACGGGCTGCGTGTACTGGTTGAAGTTCTTGAAGAAGGAGATGCCGTAGGCGATGTAGACCGGGCCGATGGATCGTCCCATCCCGAGCCGGGCGTTGCTGGACAGAAGCAGCGTCCGGTACTGGCTCTGCAGGCTCGTGGGAAATCCTATTCCAAGCCCCCCGTTGACGCCGATGTCGAGGACCGGAATCTTGAAGAGCTGAGCGTGCGAGAGCCCCAGGCTCAGGTCGGAAAGCAGGAGCCGGTTCTTGTAGGTCACCGAGCTCTCGTAGTTCTCGACCACCGACTGGGAGATGCTCAGCCCCGCGGTCAGGCGCATCATGGGGGTGATTCGCCAGTACGGCGCAAGTCCCAGGCTCACGTCGTACGAGGCGCGGCGGACGTAGGGATCGTCGATGAACGTCCCCCCCCCGATCTCCTGGGTCAGCGAGACGCCGGCCCCGATGGGGAACTTCTCCTTCTTGGCCTCCTCGAGCCGTCGCTCCTGCTCCGTGACTGCCGGGGGCGCCCCTGCAGACTCCTGCGCCAGTGCCGGCCACGAGGAAACGACGACCAGACCTGCGAAAACCCAGAGTATCGCCCGCTTCAAAGTTCCCTCCTCTGCGGCAGGCATGTCCGCATAACCATGCCCGGTTCCGCATGAAACTTCCATCGTTGTACTCAGGTCGAAACCCAAAATCAACTACCTGCCCGGAAAAAGACCGCTGGATGCTTGCAGGAAGCGGCCCGGACGGACCCCTCCCCCGAAAACTTCGTCATTCTCCACACAACCCCGTACCCGCGCAAGTAAAAAATTTCGTGCGCGCGTCCAACCCCGTTCCGGCCCGGCGTTCGGGCCTCCCCGGACCGGATTTGAGTTGCCGCGCGGACAGCGATATGGTATTGGAATGGCGCCATGTGCCCCGGTGGGCAGCGGACCAGACGGAGGTTGTGGACGCAATGGTGAAAATCGTGAAGACCGAGGACGGCCACCAGGGCGGGGACATCAGCCCGGCCGAATTCGAGCGGATGCTCAAGCAGAACCTCGACCCGGAGATCGTGCGGCCCGGCGAGATGGTCGCCGGCAAGGTCGTCTCCATCGGCGACGAATTCGTCTTCGTCGACATCGGCGGCAAGAGCGAGGGGATGATCAACGTCGAGGAGTTCGTAAACGACGAGGGAGAGATCGATCTCAAGCTCGGGGATGTCGTCGAGGCAACGGTCGTCACGCTGCGGGACGGCGTGCGCCTGTCGCGCAAGCTGCGCAAGGAGCACCAGACCGACGGCGTGCTCCTGGATGCCTTCGAGAACCAGATTCCCGTGGAAGGCAAGGTCGCCGAGGTCCGCAAGGGCGGCTTCGGCATCGAGCTGGGCAGCGGGTCCAAGGCCTTCTGTCCGATCTCGCAGATCGACAACCACTTCGTGGACAAGGCGGAAGAGTACCCCGGCCAGAGCTTCCACTTCCGGATCATCGAGTTCTCATCCGAGGGGCGCAACATCGTCGTTTCCCGTCGCCAGCTCCTCGAGGAGCAGGACAAGGCCCGGGCCCGGGAAACGCGGGAGCGGCTCAAGCCGGGGCTCATGATCGACGGCACGGTCAAGCGGATCATGCCGTACGGTGCATTCGTGGATGTGGGGGGCATGGACGGCCTGGTCCACGTGTCGGAGATCTCGTGGGACCGCGTGGAGAACCCCGCGGACCACCTGTCGGAGGGGCAGGCCGTGCGCGTCAAGGTGCTCGGCTACGATGCCGCCAAGGACAAGCTGTCGCTCAGCATCCGCGAAGCCGGCAGCGACCCCTGGGATGACGTCGAGCTCCGCTTCCCGTCGGGTACCACCGTGGCCGGTACCGTGACGAGAGTCGAGGCGTACGGAGCGTTCGTGCGCATCGCAACGGGCGTCGAGGGGCTGGTGCACGTGTCGGACATGACCTGGGCGGGTCGCGTCCGGCATGCGGGGGACGTCGTCAACGTCGGGGATTCGGTCCAGGTCGCGGTGCTCAACATCGACCGCGAGCGCAAGCGCATCTCGCTCGGCATGAAGCAGATGCACGTGGACCCGTTCGCCAACGTGGGCGAGAAATACAGGGTCGGCAAGGCGGTGGCCGGCACGGTCCAGCGCATCGGCGCAGGGGGCGTGTTCGTCGAGTTGGAGGAAGGGATCGTCGGGTTCCTTCCGGGTTCGCTGGCCGGAACGACCCGAGGGGAGCCGCTCAGTGCCCAGTACAAGGTGGGGAAGACCGTCTCCCTCACCGTTCGGGAAGTCGATCCGGAACGACGGCGGGTCACCCTCGAGGCCGTGTCGGGCGAAAGCCAGGAGGAACGGTCCGAGTTCGAATCCTACATGTCCAAGCAGGGCGTCAACAAGATGGGCAGCTTCGGCGAGCTGCTCCAGAAGGCGCTCAGCGACAAGACGAAGAAGAAGTGAGATCTCTCCCTCCTTCCCTACTCTGCCTCGCCCTGTCCACCCTCTCCCATCCGCTCTTCGCAGCACAGCCGGACAGCGCGACCTACAGGGCCGATGCCGACGACCTGATCTGGTTCCTGGCCGTCACCGACCCGCACATCGGGGCGAACCTCTGGGGGGGGCTGCAGGATACCGACAACCTGAACTTCGCCACCTCGGAGCTGGTGGAGACGGTCGAACCCCGCTTCCTGGCCAACCTGGGCGACCTGGTCGATGGCACGGGGGGAGGGCTGATCCCGGTCGGCCAGTTCGACGAGGAGTGGAGCAACTACCAGACGATCGTGGAGGGAAACGGCATGACGCCCGACTTCTACTACGATCTGCCGGGAAACCACGACCAGTACGGCGACCCGGGATTGCCGCACTACCTGGCCTACTCGGTACAGGGGAAGGCCACCGGGCAGCTGAGACATGCGTGGACCGTCGAGACCCAGCACTCCCGGTTCCTGTTCCTCGGCATGCGGACCTGCAACTCGGACGGGGCGTTCTGGCCGGTGGACCAAGCGGGACTCCAGGCCGAGGACATCCAGTGGGCCCAGGGTATCGCTGCCGCCAACGCAGAGGCGCAGGTCATGACCGTGCTGGGCCACCACCCGGTCTCCGGCTTCGAGTTCGGCAGCAACGAGTTCAAGGACTTCCTGGAGCAGGAGGGGGCCTCGGCCTACCTGTACGGCCACACGCACGATTACGCGATGAAGTGGATCGAGCAGACGCTGCATGTCAACCTGGCATCGCTCGGGAAGTCGAAGCAGCTCCAGATCGGTCTGTTCGCCTACGACGGTCGAGGGCTCTCTGCCCGGGCGTTCGATGCCGGCGACTGGCCGATGCTGCTCATCACGGCGCCGCTGCACGCGGGGCTGGCGGGAAACCACAAGCACGACTACAAAGTCCCCGACTACATGGCGCAGGCCCCGATCCGGGCGATCGCTTTCCACCCGGACGGGATCGACTCGGTCACCGCCATGCTCGACTCCACGACCGAGATCCCGATGGTCCAGATCGCAGACCACGTCTGGCAAGGCCACTTCGATGCCACCAAGCTCGACCTGTATCCTCACGAGATCGTCGTGACCGCGACGCACGGAAGCGAGAAGGACAGCCAGATGATCGAGTTCTACACCGTGCACGAGGATCCGCCGGTGGTGGAAGAGGACGATTGCCACAACGATTGCGACGCCGGTATCGATGCCAATGCCGACGCCGGCATGGCAGATGGCACGGGAAATCCCGAAGAGGTCGACGCCGGGGGAACGGCCGAGAACGGCTTCGAGGAGCTGACCTCCGAAGCGGGCGGCGCGGATTCGGCCGCTCCGGCCGACGGTACGCTCGAGGCCGGCCCCGAGTGGGATTCCCCTCTGTCCGGCGAGGGTTACCAGGCCGAAGGCGAGGGGCCCGCACCGTCGCAACCCGGCGTCACCGGGCACATCCCGGCGAAGAAGTCCGGGGGGTGCTCGGCCGGGACCGCGGGCACGGCCGCTTCATGGCCGCTCGGCCTGTTGGGTCTTCTCGCCCTCCTGGGCCTGTGCCGACGTATCGGCCGGTCTGCCCGGCGCCCGTAGCACATCCGCACAGCGTGCGTGAGGCCCATCCGACCTATCGGCAGCCCGGGTAGGCCCGCCCGACCCCCGACCCGTCATTCCCATCCGCATCGGCCCATGACCCGCCTCGGCCGTGGGGAGTTACCCCCCCAGCTCGCGCAGCTTCTCGAACAGCTTCTTCTGCTCGTCGGTGGGATGCTCCGGCAGGAAGGCGTGGAGCAGGACGTACAGGTCGCCCCGGGGGCCCCCCTTGACGGGCAGTCCCTGCTCCCGAACGCGCATGCGGGCCCGGTTGGGCGTGCCTTCCTTGATCTTGAGCCGACGCCGCGGGCCGTCCGGGGTCGGGACTTCCACGCTGCCCCCCAGGACCAGCGTGGTGAGCGGGACGTCGATCTCGGTGACCAGGTCGTCCCCCTCGATGCGGAAGAGCGGATGCGGGGCCACGCGGATGCGAAGCAGCAGGTCTCCGGCCTGCCCGCCGCCCCCCGGATTCCCCTTGCCGGCCAGCCGCAGCCTCTGGCCGTCCCGGACGCCGGCCGGAATCGTGATCTCGAGCGCTCGGGCCGCTCCACCGCCGCCTTCGAGGCTGACCCGGCGCTTGCCCCCGGCCATGGCCTCGTCGAGCGTGATGGTCAGCTCGGCCTCGACATCATTGCTCCGCTGCTGCCCGCACGAGCCGTCCGCACACGATCCGCCCCCGAAGGGCCTGCCCTGAGCCCCGCCGAAGGGCCTGCCCTGAGCTCCGCCGAAGGGACTGCCGCCTGCAAACGGATTCCCGCCCTGAGCTCCGCCGAAGGGCCCGCCCTGAGCACCGCCGAAGGGGTTGCCCTCGAACGAAAAGCCCTGGAAATCCGGGCCGGACGATCGCCCGCCCCGCTTCTTGCCCGAGCCTCTCCGCCCTCCCCCCATCCCGAAGATCCGGGAGAGGATGTCGTCGCCACCCCCCATCCCGCCGAACAGATCGCTGAACACACTCTGGAAGTCGAAGTTGCGGAAGATGTCCTCCTGGCTGAACCGCTGCGAGAATCCTTCCGCACCGAACGTGTCGTACTGCTTCTTCTTCTCCGGGTCGGACAGCACCGCGTACGCTTCGTTGATCTCCTTGAACCTGGCCTCGGCTCCGGCGGCCTTGTTCACGTCGGGATGGAACTTCTTGGCCAGCTCCCGGAACGCCTTCTTGATCTGGTCCTGGGTCGCGTTGCGCTCGACCCCCAGGATCTTGTAGTAGTCTCTCATTTCGCACCCCTGCCGCCACGGTCAATATAAGCAGAACCGTGTGGTGCGCAAGCCACCCGGGGCCTCCGGCATCGGCATCGATATCGGCGTCGCAATAGAAATCGCTATCGTCCTTCCCGCTGCCCTACTTCTTTTCCAGCTCAGCGATGCGGGCTTCGAGCTCCTTGATTCGCTTCTCCAGTCCGACCAGCCGGTCGGAGATCGTGGTAGGCTCGACCTCCTTCTGGGAGGCCCCCAGGATCGGGAACCCGATGAGCTGCTTGAAGCGGTCGTCCACGGCCTTGGTCAGCTCGTCGAGGGCCGACTGGGTGGCCTGGCTCACGCCGACCACGACGCTGCGGGCATCCTCGCCCATCTTCTCGACCTTGCGCTCGGCCTGCTCCTTGAAGCTGGCCATCTTCTTCTCGGCCTCGTCGGCCAGCGCGGTCACGTTGGCCAGCTTCTTGTGCAGGATCTCGCCGCTGCTGCGGACGATCCCCTTCAGGGTCGAGAGCGGCAGATTGCTCCGGTTGAGCTTCTCCTGCTCGTAGAGGATCTGGGCCAGGGTCACGGAGGTGATGTCCTCTCCGGTCTTGTTGTCGAGGATCTGGACCTCGTCGCCGGCCTGGAGGAACTCCGCCACCTCCTGCAACGTGACGTAGCGGCTCTCCTTGAGGTCATAGAGCTTGCGGTTGCTGTACCGCTTGATGACGCGTCCTTCGCTCATTTTCCAACCTGTCCTGCCTGGGGTTTGGGGGGCTCCTTGGAGCCGGGCTCGACCAGTTCCTGAGAGTAGGCCGACTCCATGACTTCGTCGAACTTCTGCGAACGTCCCTTGCTGCGGATTTCGAATGCCTGACCGGATGCGGTGGCCATCGCCGACTTCACGATGATCCCGCGTTCCAGGTCGATGACCGCGACCCCGGTCCCCTGCCCCTTCCCCGCTGTCTTCCCGGTCATTCCGGGTGCGGTCACATCTCCGTCGATCACGAAACGACTGTCGGTCTGCACTACTGCGCAACGCTCGCAGTGCCCTGCCAGTCGGGTCATGCCGGCAAACGTGGACTTGATGGTGAACCGGATCCGGTTGACGGTCTTGCGCCGGTCCACCTTGGTCTCCCGGTCGGCCTGCCAGGACTCTCCGGGCTTGACGGGATGGTCGGGCAGCTCGATGACCGCATCCCGGATGAGCTGCTCGAGCACGTCCTTCATGCCGGCCCAGCGCTCGGCCCCCTCGCCTTCCAGAGCGAACTGCTCCACCTTGCCGGTTGATGTCGTGTGGAGTCGGAAGCGGGCCTTCTCGATGGCATCGCGAAGGGATGCCATGGCCGCATCCATCTCCTTGTCCTTCGACTTGCCGTCGGGCTTGATCGCCAGGTCGCGGATGCGCAGGTTCAAAGCCCATGCGGTGCGGTCGCCGCCTTCGATGAGCGCCTTCTCCAGGAGGAACGACTGCTCCATGCCCATGGAGATGGTCTTGCCGGCCGGGTGCTGGGTGCTCACCTGCCGCAGCTTGACCGCGTACTCGGCCTTCTCGACCGGGACGTAGGCCAGCTTCACCGGCGCGGCATCGCCGGCATCGATCTTCAGCTCGGCCAGGAGAGCGGGGGGCTTGACCGCAGGCAGAGTGGGCTCCGTCGGCGGCGCATGATCGGCTGCGGGCGGAACCTCGGCAGGCGCGGAGGCCGCATCGCCTCCGCCCGCTTCCTGCCGGCACGCAGGCGACAGGAAGACGACGGCCGAAAGCAGGGCCGGAAACCAGGACGTCGCTCTCATGATCGGCCTCCCAGGATCCACTGACGTTTGCCCAATGGAAAGGTACGGGCCCCGCACCGGAGGCGAGCGGCCGCCAGCTACTCGGCCGTCCCGGGAAGCGCCGGCCGTCTTCGGAATGCCAGGTAGAACGGGATCCCCGTTGCCACGAGCAGCAGGCCGAACACCGAGTTCACCATGGGGACCTCCCCGCGCTGGAACGCAGCGATGTCGTTCCAGAGCGTGAGGACGACGTAGGCCGTGGCCACCAGCACGAAGATGGCGGGGACGAACGGATAGCCCCAGACCTTGTAGGGCCGGGGTGCATCCCGCAGGGTCCGACGCAGCACGAAGATGCCCGCTGCGCCGAGCGCGTAGAAGACCCAGCTCACGAAGATCAGCATGTCGGTCAAGGTGTCGAAGGTCCCGGAAAGGACGAGCAGGGAAGTCCAGGAGGCCTGGAGGATCAGGGCGTTTCCCGGGGTCCGGAAGACGGGGTGGATGTTGCCGATGGGGCGGAAGAAACGACCCCGGTTCGACATGGCGAAGTAGACCCGTGCGCTTGCCAGGATGGTCCCGTTGGCCGTGCCGAAGGTCGAGATCATCACGGCAGCGGCGACGAATCCGCTCCCGAGGCCGCCCATGACCGCGTTGGCCATGTCCGAGGCCACGAGCTGCGAGCCGGCCATGGCCTCGATGGGCAGCACATGGAGATAGGCCAGGTTGACCATGACATAGACCGCAATGATGATGCCCGTCCCGATGAAAAGCGCTCGGGGGACGGTCCGCTGCGGGTCCTTCACCTCGCCGGCCACGTAGGTGATGTTGTTCCAGCCGTCGTAGGCCCAGAACGCGCCGGACATGGCGGCAGCGAACGCCAGGATCATGGGCGTCCCGGAGTGGGAGACGACGTTCGCCACCGGCGCCGGATCGACGGCCCGCCCCGTAAGCAGGAATCCGGCAGCGACCAGCACCAGGATGGCGGCCACCTTGAGGGTGGTGAACGTGACCTGGACCGCGCCGCCGAACCGTACGCCCAGGTAGTTGACGGTCGTGAGCCCGCACACCAGCAGGATGGTGAGCGCCTTGACCCCGATGTTGGCCAGCGGCGTGATGGTACCCAGCAGAGGCAGGTTCAGCACCAGGGCCTGCTCGATGCCCGGCGGGAATCTCGGGAGCGGTACGAAGACCTCGGCATACTCCGAGAAGATGTAGGCAATCGATGCGATGGAGCCGGTCTGGATGACCGCAAACACGGCCCAGCCGTACAGGTACGCGGTGAAGTCCCCGAACATCCGGCGGAAGAACTCGTACTGGCCGCCGGTCACCGGGAACATGCTGGCAATCTCGGCATTGGTCAGAGCGCCGAAGAGGGTCAGGATTCCCGCGACGACCCAGACCGCGAGCAGCAGCTCCCCCGAGCCGAGCTGGGCGGCCATGACCGCGGGCTTCTTGAAGATCCCGGACCCGATGACCGAGCCGACGACGATCGCAGTCGTCGTCAGCAATCCCAGGTTGCGGGCAAGGGTGGCACGAGGCTTGTCCATGGTCGTCGAACCTCCTGCGGATGCAACGGCTGGAATCCAATCCTACCCGCAGAGGGGGATCGAGTCGAGAAATCGCGTCGCGCATGGGCGCACGTCGACGCGCATGGGCGCACGTAGAACAGATAGGAATTCCGGAGATGCCCCCGCTCATCGCCACCTTGACGCCGCACCCCGATTCTATTACGTTACGCTGCGGGAGGCGGTACATGGTGCGTGTTTTCCTGGCGGTCGCGGCAGTCGTACTCGGGCTCGGATGCTCCGGGGATCGACTCTGCCCGGCCGGTTCCGAGATGAACGGGGGAGTCTGCCGGATCTCCACGCCGGCCGGCGAGCTGGACCTCGTGCTGCCCGGACCTGCGGACGTGGCTGTGGATGCGGCAATTGACCTGGGGACCGAGATCCTGCCTGCGGACGGGCGGATGCCCCCGGATTCGTTTGCAGAGACGACGCCGTCCGATCTGGCCGAGATCCTCGAGGATCCGGCTGGGCCCGCCGAGGTCGACACACCGGAGCCCTCTCCCGATGCCGTCGCGAGCGACGCGACAGGCAACTGAACCAACTCAACATAGGAAGTTCCGCTACATGAAGAAGCGATTCTGATCAGCCGGGAGGGGGGGGGAGACCCGAGCCTGCCTCCTCGCCTCCGGACAACTCGTCAACATCGACGCCGAAGGCACCTCCGGGAGCAGCACCATCGGCAACATCTACAAGGGGACCGTGAGCGACATCTCGAGGTCGCTCAATGCCGCGTTCGTCGACATCGGGACCGGCAAGGAAGGGTTCCTCTCCATCAACGACGTGCATCCCGCCATCCTCGATGGCTTCCCGAAGCGTCCCCACATGTCGGAGATCTTCAGCCGCCGCCAGACCGTCCTGGTCCAGGTCCTGAGGGATCCGGTGGGCGACAAGGGAGCCATGCTCACCACCTGCATCTCCCTGCCCGGCCGCTACGTGGTCCTCATGCCCGCGGTCGAGAAGACGGGCATCTCCAAGAAGCTGCCCGAGGAAGAGCGGCAGCGACTGCGCGAGATCATCGAGGAGGTGGAGATCCCGGAGGGCTTCGGGGTCATCGTCCGGACCGCTGGAGCAGACCGCAAGAAGGCGGAGCTGCTCAAGGACCTGACGGAGCTCGTCAAGGTGTGGAACCAGATCGAGGCGGTCTACAACGAGAGCCCGTCCCCGTCGCTCGTCCTCCAGGAGCAGAGCCTCTCCATCCGTTTCCTGCGGGAGTACCTCACGACGGACGTCAACGAGATCGTGGTCGACGACGAGGCCCTGAAGAAGGAGGTCGACGGCTTCCTGACCGTGGTCATGCCCAAGTACAGGAAGATGCTCAAGCACTACACGGACCGGATTCCCTTGTTCGTGCGGTACAACGTCGAGGGGCAGATCGAGAAGATGTTCCTGCGCGACGTGCCCCTCCCTTCGGGGGGACGCATCGTCATCGACAAGACCGAGGCCCTGATCGCGGTCGACGTGAACTCGGGCAGGCACCGGGAGAAGGATATCGAGGAGACGGCGCTGCGCGCCAACATGGAGGCGGCCCAGGAGATTGCAAGCCAGTGCCAGCTTCGCGATCTGGGGGGCCTGGTCGTCATCGACTTCATCGACATGTACCAGCAGAAGAACCGCAACCAGGTCCAGCAGCACCTGAAGGAGTGCTTCAAGAACGACAAGGCCAAGGTTTCGTTCGGCCGGATCTCACAGTTCGGATTGCTGGAGATGACGCGGCAGAAGCTGCGCTCGGGCATGGTCTCCCGGGCCACCGAATCGTGCAGCCGGTGCGGCGGCGTCGGCTACGTCAGGACGGTGCCCTCCATGGGTCTTCACGTGCTCCGGCGGATCCGGGAAGTGGCGGTCTCCGGGGACGCGGACACCATCACCGTGACTGCGCCCGTCGAGGTCGCGAACTTCATGCACAACAGCCTGCGCGGCCTGCTGCTCGATCTCGAGCGACAGCACGGGATCAAGGTCGTCATCCTCGGGCGTGCGGACATCGTCCAGGAGACCATCGAGTCCTCCCGCCAGGAGTTGCCGACGAAAAAGCCACCGGCTCCTGTCGATGTTCAGGCGGTCGAACCGGTTTCTGTCCAGCCTCGGGTGGAAGCCAAAGCAGCAGAGAGGGCGCAACCGGACGCACAGGCAGCGCAGGCTCCACCGAAGGGCAAGGCCCGCGAGAAGCGAGGTCGCGACCGTGGCCGCAAGCAGGGGGAGCCGGAGAAGCCGCAGGCCGAGGCAGGAGAGGTCCAGGCGCCGCCCCAACCGGAGGCAACACACGCGGCTGGGCCGCAAGCCCCCGATGATGCGCCGCAGCCGGGCACGGAACCGCGGGGCAAGCGCCGGAGACGCCGGGGCAGGCGCAGCCGGAACGGAGACATGGAGCCGATCCAGGCCGAAACGGTGCAGGATCAGGCCCCTGCGGACGAACCTCCCCCTCTTCCCGCTCCGTCCGGCCGGCCTGACCCGCGGCCGCAGGACGACATCCGCAAGCCCGCGGTGGAAGGCCCACTTTCGGAGGAGGGGCAGACACGTCGCGACTACACGGCCCCCCGGCCGACGGAGCCGCTGCCGGCCCAGCCGGCTGCCGAACGCCTGTCCTGGCAGACGGCTTCGCCAGCGGACGAAGGCGAACGGCTCGGCCGTGACGGGCTCCTGGACACCATCCTCAAGCGACTCCTGGGGCTCGACCGGTAGCCGGCACTTGCGGTGCGGGTTCAGGGACTGTACATTCACAAAGAAGGGTCGGTTCATGCCCGGCGTGGGGGGAACGTGGCTCAGATCTCCCGGTGGCACACCTGGTTTCCGGCAACGCTCCTGCTGCTGCTTCCATTGACGGTTGCGGCGGCCGAGCCGGACTACTCGAAGGATCCGGTGCTGTTCGTCCACGGCTACTTCCTGGGCGAAGCCGGTACCTGGAGCTTCCTCAAGAAGCGGCTGGTGGAGCAAGGGTGGCCGGAGGAGTACCTCTTCTCCTTTCAGTTCGAGAGCGTGTTCGGCTGCAACCCGAAGCACGGCGAGGAGATAGAAGCCCACGCCCAGGAGCTGATGGCCTGGACCGGCAAGGAGCGGTTCGACATCGCCTGCCACAGCATGGGGTGCGTGGATTCCCGCTGGTGGATCCGCCATCTGTGCGGCTACGGCCGCGTGAACGACTTCGTGTCGATCGCCGGTGCGAACCTGGGGTCGGTGATGGCCTGCCTCGAGCCGGTCTCCTGCGGTGCGGATGCGCTGTGCGTCGGCAGTCAGGCCGATGCCTGGAAGGACAATCCGTTCCTGCTCGAGCTGAACGGGTGCGACCAGACTCCGTGGGACCCGATCCGGTACACATCGATCTGGACTGCGCTGGACGAGATCGTGGTTCCATCGACCAACTCCAAGCTGGAAGGGGCCCTCAACGTCCAGATGAAGTCGGTGGTGGGCCACGCCCTGATTCTGACGAGCGAAGAGACGGTGGGCTACCTGGTGGCGGCGCTGGACGGTGGGGGCAAGAACGACAACGCACCCCCGGGCCCCGAGCCGTGCGTGGACGTATGCGACTCCTTCCCGAACGATCCGCTGGGGGAGGTTTCTGCCGACGAGGCCCCCGTAGATGCAGGCGACATCCAGGGACAGCCGGAGATCTGGCCGGAAGGAGTCGAGACCGTCGCGACTCACGATGGAGAAGACAGGACGTCTGCCGACTCGGGGACCATCGAGGCCGACCGCGACGGCACCGACGACTTCTCGGGCGTCATGAACGATGCCCGGGAGGCCCGCTTGCCGCCGGCCGACGGTCCTGGCGAGCCGGCCGATTCCCCTCCGCTGCACCTGATCAGGACGTCGAAGGGCGGGTGCGGTACCGGCAGCGGACAGTCGAGTGCGCCGCTGGTTCTGCTGCTTGCGCTTGTCTCAGGATTGCTCAGTAGAAAACTGCAGGGGGAGAGAAACTAGTTGGCAGCCGGGGCTTCCGCCGGGGCTTCCGCCGGGGCTTCCGCCGGGGCCTCTGCCGGGGGCTCCTCGGGCATGCCGCCGGGGCCGCCCATCATGCCGCCCATCATCGGGCCGAGGCTGCCCATGACGTCAGCAAGGTTGCCGGAGGCATCAAACTTCGTGATGGCCTCGTCCAGCCCCTTCAGCATGCCGTCGATCTGGGCCTTGTTCTTGTCGAGCTGGGCCAGACCCTCATCGAGATCCTTGTTGGCCTTCTCGATGACCTGCTTCCAGTCGTCGGCGAGGGGCTTGGGAATCCACTTGCCCTCGACCTTCACGAACGGGATCTCCTGCTTCTCCTCGCCGACCGTGATGACGACGACGGCATCGTTCTCCTTGGTCTCCTTCACTTCAGCCTTGATGCTGTCGAGCATCTTCTTGGCCTCGTCCGCCTGCTCCTTGGCGAACGTGTCAGCAGTCTTCCAGCCGAAGTCGGAGAGCTTCTTGCCGTTGTCCGCGAGGAAGCCGGCCAGGTCGAGCTCCTTCATGGCCTTGCCGTCATTGAGCTTGCACTCCTTGGCCAAGGCCAGGAACTGCTCGGCGACGTCAAATGCGGCCGGGGGAACCGGAGCGCCCTGAGCGAGCTTGTCCTTGTGCTTCTTGGCAGCCGCGACCGCCTTCTCCAGGACGGCCCAGATCTTGCCCCACATCTCGGCGTCGAGCTTGTCCCCGAACTTCTTGTAGAGGGCCTGGACGTCCTTCTGGTACGACTCGGGCAACATGGCGTAGACCGCCACGAAGTTGCCGGCCTTGATTGCCGCTATGCCCTCGGTGATGACCTTGTCCGGTGTCTCGGGGACCTTCACCTGCTTGAGGGCTTCCTGCCCCTTCTCAGCCGAACTCTTCTCCTTGCAGCCGAACGCCAACGCCAGCATCGCAACCATGCACACCGCAATCAGTCTCTTCATCGTGTCCTCCTTTGCACAGGGCCTCAGCCCCATAGTTTCCGATTCCAATGACCCAACAGGGGGGACTTGATAGCACAGGGAGCGGTCGGTAGCAAGCCTTTTTTCGAAAAGGGAACCGTTGATCTTGGCATGCCAAAGTGAGTATACTGCGGCCGGCGATGGGGAGGATGCTATGAAGGGACTTCTTCTCGGCGTATTCGTGACGTGCGTGCTGGCCCTGGCATCGCAACCTGTGCAGGCGCAGTGCTCGGGCAACTGTGGCGGCTCTCCGGATGGATCCTGCTATTGCGACGATGCCTGCTTCGACCTCGGCGACTGCTGCGGCGACGTGTGCACCGCGTGCCCTACGCTCGGCGGATGCGGAGGCGGAAACCCCGGACAGGGATGCGGAAACGTCTCCTACGAGGGGTGCTGTGAGGGGCAGCTCCTGAAGTATTGCGAGGACAACCAGCTCAAGACCATCGACTGCAACCAGAATCCGTCGTGCGGGTGGCAGCCGCAGGGGAACTACTACGACTGCGCCACTTCGGGGACCCCCGATCCGTCGGGCAAGAACCCGATGAACTGCGGCGGGGGAGGGGTCAACCCGTATTGCGGCAATGGGGCCTGCGAGGCCGGCGAAAGTGCGGCGACCTGCCCGGCGGACTGCGGCGGCGGCACCAAGTGCGGCAATGGGATCTGCGAGCAGGGCGAGTCGGTGGGCTGTCCGGCGGATTGCGGGGGCGCAGCGGTCTGCGGCAACGAGACCTGCGAGGCCGGCGAGAATGCCACCAACTGCCCGGGTGACTGCGGCCAGGCCTCGGGGTGTGCGGACAAGGAGTGCGGCTTTGACAACAACGGCAAAGAATGCGGCTCGTGCCCGGAAGGGTCCTTCTGCAACTGGAAGGGGAAGTGCGAGTCGAACGAGCCGTGCCCTCCGGACTGCTCGGGCAAACAGTGCGGATCGGACGGATGCGGCAGCACGTGCGGCAACTGCCCTGCCGGGCTCGTGTGCAGCGGAGACGGCCTCTGCGTCAGCCCCTATGCCGGGGAAGATGCTGCGGGGGAGGACGACGTGCCTTGCATACCTTCCTGTGCGGGCAAGGCATGCGGCAGCGATGGCTGCGGCGGAATCTGTGACACCTGTGAGGAGGGATTCGGCTGCAACGAGTCGTTCATGTGCGAGGAAGGCTACATCGAGCCCGACCCGCCTGACGGGGAAGACCCCTATGCCTGCCCTGAGGGGCAGAAAGTGGTCTACGGGAAGTGCCTGACCGTGGGAGAGGAAGAAGAGAAGGGGTCCGACGGCTGCTCCGCCGGCGGGCAGGGCAATCCCGCTGCCGCACTGCTGCTCCTGGTGCTCATTGCGGCCCTCGCCGTTCCGCTCCGCCTTCGTTCCTGACAAGCTCGGCGCACAGATCGCGTATCGACGGGTCGGGATGGTACCTTGCCCAGTCGTTCAGGTAGCGAAGCGCCTGGGCGGTACCGATGTCCGCCAGTGCCTGGGCCGCTGCCCTCTGGATGCGCTCGTCCGCTGCCTGCGACCTGCGGACGATGGCAGCAACCCCGCCCGCCCAGCCGGTCTGCCCGAGCGCTGCCAGGGCAGCAAGCGCCACCCGAGCGTCCGGTGAATCGAGCAGGGGAATCAGCCCCTCGGCCATTCCTTCGAAGCGGCATTCCCCGACAGACCGGACCGCCTCGATCCGCTCCCACTCGTCGTCCGAGCCGAGCAAGCGCCCTGTCTGACGCCTGTCGCACGACCTCAGCTCGCACCGTGTCGCCAGGTGGCCCACCATCCGCTCCACCGGAGCCGCGAGCGCGTCCTCGAGCCTGTCGCGGCAGGCGCCACCGGCCGGACCGGGCGGGCTCATACTGCACTCGACAGGCCAGGGGATGTCCGCCGCGACCTCCTCCCGAAGGTCGATGGGGCCGGTCGGTGAGGAGCCGTGGAGCCGGCCCCCGATCCCGAGGAACGCCGTTCCCGCTCCCTCTCCCTGCGAAAAACGGAGAGCGTACTCGACCGCCAGGGCAGCGGAGGAAGCATCGGTCTGCCCGAAACGCCTCTCCAATGCCTGCCCCACGACGCGCTCCACAGCCGGCTCGGGCAGCCAGGCCGACGTGCCCGCACTTACGCACCGTGTACGCACGTGCGCCGGCCGGCACACCTCGCGGCCTTCCGGCCCGCGAGGCTCCTCCGATACAGGTCGGGATCCAGCAGATTCGGTGGCTGCGGAGATGCCCCGCCCCTCCTCTGCGTCGCGGCAACCTGGGGGCACTGCTGCCGCCAGGACCAGCAGCGCGGGCACGAGCCTGCAACTCATCCCTCCGACCTCCCGTGCAGCGCCAACGGCCCGCAAACAGCCAGACAGGCGAGGGCGTACGGCCAGAGCCGCTGCGGCTCGAGGCCGATCACGTTCGTGACCGCACAAAGGGCCGACACAACCACCCCGACCTGCAGGTAGCGGCAGGCGAAGCGCGCACCAAGACGCTGCCGGTTCCAGCGGACGGCCGCAACGACCAGCAGCAGATGGACCGGGTGGAAGCAGAGCAGCGTGAGGTTGGGCCCGGTCTCCGGGTAGGGCGACACGATCCACGTGAACGCGAGGAGCACCCCGTAGAGACCGCCGAAAAGCCCGGCCAGCAGGACCAGCGCACGGGCCAGGGCGTTGCCCCAGCGAGGCCCGGGGAAGCTGCCCGAAGTCACCACCTTGCCGAGTCGTCGCAGCGCGAACGGCACGGAGCACACGCTGACGACCAGGGCCAGGAACACGATCCCGAAACCGAGCCCCGGCAGAGTGGGCTCGGCCCGATCGCGGCCAAGATCCACGGTGCGCGAACGGACCAGGGGCGGCGTCCCCGGAAAGGCCGGCTGCGAAAGCCCTTCAAGCTCCCGGCCCAGGTACCACGGCAGGAACATCTGCTGCCAACGGTCCGCCTCGGAATCGATCTCGTAGTTGAGCAGGCCGAACACGACCCACCGGGTGATCGAGAACTCCCACCGGGCCATGCTGGAATCGATGAGGTCCCTGATCGATCTTCCCGCGCCGCGCCCCACCGTGGCCCTGGAAAGCTCTCCGCCCAGGAGGTCGTCGAGGATGTCCCTCAGCCGGGTCGAGCAGTTGTTGGTGAAATGGTGGTACTGGTAGGCAGCGTTCTCGGGAAGGCAGTCGTGCGCGATCCGGGCGCGCAGCCGCCCGACCTGCCCGGGGGTCAGGACCAGCTCCTGGAGCACGATCCCGCCGAAATCCTGAGAGTACCATGCCACCATGTCCTGGTAGGTCGTGTGGGAACAGAAGTAGGGGAGCGTCCCGACCAGGAACTTCCACGCCAGCAGCGGATCGTCCGCCTCGTAGGTCCCGTAGTCGTACACGTCGTCCGTCCCCGCGTCCGGATCCACGACGCGGAACGCGATGTGGCCGAACCCGGTGAACAGCGCCTCCCCCGGATGCATGGTCACCAGGTAGACGGTCGGCTCCGCGGCCAGCGCACGGGCCGGGAACTGAGCGAGCAGGAGGCACGGCAGCATCACGGCCAGGCCGAGAAGGGGACCCCGCCCACCGCGCATCGTCCACCCCGCTTCGCCACGGAGACCGAGCGAAACTGCTTTGTCACGTGAGATGCCACATGCCGAGGCAGATGGGATGCCACATGCCGTGGCAGATGGGATGCCACATGCCGAGGCAGATGGGATGCCACATGCCGAGGCAGATGAGATGCCACATGCCGAGGCGGATGGCCCCCGCGCCCGCTCCCTGCTGTTCCTCACTCCGTACCCTCCATCGGCGCCCCCGGCTGGACGTCGGCCCGAACCGCATCCCCGCCGGACGGGGCGGGCCGGGCGGTGAGCTGCCGGAATCCGCGCCCGAGAAACACAGCCACCACGCTCCACGCTATTCCAAGAGGCACCGTCAGCAACATATACCATCGCAGCGAGGAGATGTCTGCATCGTCCATCCCCACGCCCCCCAACGCCTCCAGCACCAGCGGCAGCAGCAACAACAGGAACCCGGCCGTCGCCTTGGCCGCCCTCAGCACGAACATGTCGACGAAAGCCAGTGCCCGGTACTTCTCCTCGCGCCGGACCGGAACGAACAGGAGCTCCCTGGATGTCTGGTTCATCGAGTAGTTCAACGAATTGTCCGCCAGGAAGAGCAGCTCGACCAGCCCCAGCACCGGCAGTGCGAAGAATCCAGCGGACAGCCCCACCAGCGTAAGCGGCAGCACCAGCAGCCCTGCCGTCAGACCGGCTCGCCGGATCACCAGCGAGGTCAGGAGCACCTGCACCACCAGCGCCACCAGGTTCATGGCCAGGAAGAACCCGGAGAAGAACGACCCCATCGACCCGCCCGTCACGTTCCATCCCAGCCGGTCGAGCAGCTTCGTCAGATCCAGCCCCGTGAACTGGTCGAAGCCGTCGAGCGCGGTCCCCAGGAGAGACAGCGCCCCTCCCTCCGAGCGGAACGAAAGCTCCACCGCTTTGTGAAAACTGAAATCGTTGACCGCGGACAGGAGCTCGTAGCAACCGAGGACGAAACAGATTCCCAGGAAATACCTGGAGGAAACCACCACCCTGAACCCCGCCAGCGCATCCTCCAGCCGCGACCGCCCCGCCCGCGCGATCACCCCCTGCGCCACCTCAGGCAACCTGCGAACCCGTCGCGAGACGATCAGGACCGTCACCGGCACCAACAGATAGGCCAGCGCAACGTAGAGGATCATCTCGCTCGGCGTGACCCGGTCCACCATCCGGTTGCACATGGCCGATCCGAAGAACCCGCCAATGACTCCTCCCGCCCCGATCAGCCCGTAGAGCCGCCTGGCCGACGCAGCATCCGTGATGTCCGCCAGGAACGCCCAGAAGACCGACAGGTTCACCGTAATGAAGAGATCTATTACGATATAGAAACAATAATATACAATATTGGAGTAATCAAGCCACGCGAAAGCGGCCGCGAACAGTAGAAAGGCCCAGAAGAATGCCCCGACAACCAGCAGAGTAAGGCGCTCCCGCGAGAACCGCGTCAGCGCCAGCGAATACGCCACCACAACCCCGGCGGACACGAACGCGGTCAGGACCTTCAGCTCCCGGATCGAATCGGCCCCCAGCTTCTCCACGGTGACCAGACTCCGCAACGGCTTCAGAAACCAGTACGATGCAATAATAAGAAAGAAGAAAAAAAACATCCCGGCGACCTTGGTCAACTCGCCCTTGCGAATGCCGAAGATGCGGCGGAGCAACTGCATGGGACGTTCCCCCTGAACCGGACGGGTGACGACGCGCCCCGCCGGCTTCGGCGCGCATCATAAGGCCCGCGGGCTTCGAAGATCAACCCGGATCGTCGGCCCTGATCCACCATCTCGGGCCACCTGCGGCGTTGCTCCGTCGCCGCCTCACTGCGACGTGGCTCAAGCCACGCCTCATTCGGCTGGCTCGGTCGCGCCTTGCATCTGGCACCAATCTGGTGGTCAGGGATTCCCCACACAGGCAGGCTCATCGCCCGTTGATGGCGGATTTGGGTCGGCTCGACGCCGGAGGACGTGAGCGGACGATCTGAAGGTTTTGGCGCGGGTTGACCGCCGGAGGTGGGGGGTGTATACTCCCGCCATGTGCAGGGAGGAACCCTCGTGAAGATCTGGCTCGGAGCATTGGCGCTGCTCGCAGTCTCCTGTGAGGTGAACTCGCCCCCGCCTCCGGTCGCTCACCTCGACGCCCCCAAATGCGCCGTGGTCGGCAAGCCGGTCTGGCTGAACGGCACGACGTCCGAGGAAGCAGGTGGGGAGATCACCCTCTACTCGTTCCGAATCGGCCACAACAACGCGTGGATCAGCACGCGCGAGCCGGTGCTCGAATACACGTTCACCCAGCCCGAGATGAAGGATGGCATGCTGGCACAGACCGTCATCGTTCTCGAGGTGAGAGACGTCAACGGAGCGACTTCGCAGGATACGGCCCTGACGTGGGTCATCTATGACCCGTCCCAGTGCCCGGCCGGCGCCCTTCCGCCAGAGCCGGACATCCTGACGCAGGACGTCACGCCGGATGTCACCGAGGAGTACGAACCCGCACCCGACGAGATGACACCGGACGTCCCTGCGTCGGAAACCGACAGTACTGCCCCTCCCCTCGACATTGCGTCCGACACCCCGGAAGACGCCGGAGCAGAATGCCCGTCCATCGCTGGCAACTGGAAGCTCCAGGCCTACTGCGGGGGCAGCACGAAGGCGGAGCTGGAGCTGGCGATCCTCCAGAACCCGGACTGCACGTTCGTCTCCGATCCGGAGGTTCTTTCCGGGACCGTCCACTCGGACGGGGCCGTGGAGGTGAGCTCGGACATCCCGCAGCTCTACATGGGCCAGTGCTTCGGAACCATCGAGGAGTCGGACATGTTCACCGTGGACTGCAGCACAGGTTGCACGGTCCAGTTCACGTCGATTCCCTGAGCTCCCGAGGTTGTCCCCCGGACATCGAGATCACAAAGGAAGCTGCGGCAACGCCGGCGACTCCTTTCGCCCCCCACCAGGCCCATCAACAGACTCCGAGGCCTCTTCTTCCGCCTTGCCCGCTACGGCCTTGTCGTCGTCTCCGGCCTCTTCTTCCGCCTTGTCCGCCGGGGCCTTGCCGCCGTCTCCGGCCTCTTCTTCCGCCTTGTCCGCCGGGGCCTTGCCGGTGGAGTCCCTGGATGTGGACTTGGCGGCCTGGGACTTGACTCGGGCGGACAGTACACGCACGGCCTCGGCCTCCTCCAGGAAGCTCGGAGCTGGGAGGGAGAGGGCCTGGAACAGGGCGATCTGTGCCGCGGTCGAGGCGGGGGCCCCGGAGCGCAGAGCACGAAGAAGCTCCCGTGCGTTGGCGGGGGCTGCCAGCGGGCTCTGGAGCTTGAACCCGGCAGACACGAGATTCCTGCGCACCACCGAATCCCATGGCTGCCCTTTGATCCGGGCAGCGTAGGCCTTCCAGTCTGCCGGGGTGGCACCGGCAGCTTTCGCCTTTCCGTGGCTTCCCTTCTTCGTTCCGGCCTTCCCGCCTCCCTTCTTCGTTCCGGCCTTCCCGCCTCCCTTCTTCGCTTCGCCGTCTTCCGGCTTGCCGTCGTTGCGGGCCGGGGGTTGCCTTGCTGCGACGAGGAGTCGGAGCGAACGCAACGCCGCGTCACGGACCGCCTTGTCCGACGAGTCGAGGTACGATGCCAGGAACGGAGCGCTGGACAGGTCAGCGCAGTGGGAGAGTGCGGCCAGCGCCGGAAGGCAGAGGGAGCGCTTGTCTTCGGAACCGCAGGAGCCCGAGGCCAGATTCTCGGCCGCCTTGTAGACGGAGGGCCGTCTCAGATCGGAGACAGCGTCGAACAGAAAGCATGCGGCAGCGACGTCGGGTGCGCAGCCGAGGGCCTTGATGGCTGCATCGGGAAGGCGGTCGGGTGCGGTGCGTCGAAGGAGGCGGAGCGCACGCTCCCGGAAGCCGGGTTCGGAGTCACAGAGCAGCTCCTCGAGGAGGGCGGGGGTCGGTTCCACCGGCTGGAGCCTTGCAAGCTGGTCCATGGCGAGAAGCCGCTCCCGCGGCAGCCCCTTCCGGACCCTCCGGGAGAGGGTCTCGAGCCGTTCCTGGAGAAGCCGGGCATCCCGGCGGACGCCGGCCCGGGCAGGCCCGTAGTCCTCGCATCCGTGGAGCCGGTCCCAGTCGGAGCAGTGAATCCGGATGTGGAAGTGGTCATTGTGCGGTGTGGAATCGGACGGCTGCCGGAGGGCCTCCGCCGCACGCTGGATGAGGGCGGGATCGGCTTTGCGGGCCCGGGCATGCTCGAGGAGGAGCTCCCGGATCGGACCGGACACGAACATCCACTGCACGACGGGCTCCTCGGACTGGAGCATGAGCGCCACGAAGTCCCAGGTCCGCTCGACGTCGAGCACGAAGCCGCCCGTCCCTTTGCCGCGGCCGTCGAACGCGACGAATCGGTTGAGCCGTGCCGGCCGCCCCTTCCGGTCCAGGGCGAACAGGGCGACATCGACGTCGCGACCGGCCTGGTGCGACTTGCTCTGGATGATCCGGCCGCCGGCGGCCAATCCGATGTTGCCGACTTCGACCAGCGTTCCCGGGTGAGCTTCGGCCAGGGCGTCCGCCGTCCGTTCGAGAAGGCGGACGATCCCGTCGACGCCGAAGTTGGTACCCCGGCCCCGTGCCGAGGCGATGATGCGCCAGGAGCGGCCGTCGAGGGGGAGCTCCGTCGAGTTGCCGACGGCACCGGAATTGGCCCGCCCTTCGGAGTGGCTTCGGGTCTCTTCCCGCAGAGCGAAGAACCAGTCGTCGAGCAGGAAGTTCGGTCCGCTCGGCGGCAGGGGCTCGGGTCGGACGGCCGCGGGCTTGGCTGCCGTCTTTCCCTTGCTCTTCTTCGGTTTCGCCACGACGGTTCCGGCCACGAGCATGGAGAGGAGCAGGGAGAGGAGGAGTGCGAGGCCGGCCCGCGGCCCGGTGGTCATCCGCGACTGCGGGCGGGGTCCGGGGCTCCTGTCGGCAAGCTGTTTCATCGGCTTCTCAAGACGACTCGCGGCTTTCCTGCGGCCTCCTGGGGCCCGACCAGGCCGTCCTTTTCCATGCGCGACATGAGCAGAGCCGCCTTGTTGTAGCCGACGCCGAGCTCCCGCTGGAGGGCGGAAGTGGAGATCTTCCCCCGAGACACGGCGATCGCGACGGCCTGCTCGTAGAGATCATCCCCGCTCCCGCCGCTGATTCCCGATTCCTCTCCCAGCTCTTCGTCGGCTCCGGCGGCAGCGCTCTCCATGATCGCGTAGTCGTACTCGGGGGTCCCCTGGGATCGGAGGTAGTCGACGACCCGCATCCGCTCCTCGGTCGAGACGAACGCCCCGTGGATGCGCTGGAGCTTGGAGCTTCCCGGTCCGAGGAAGAGCATGTCACCCCAGCCGAGAAGGTCGTCCGCCCCGTTCTGGTCGAGGATGACCCGGGAGTCCTGCATGGTGCGGACCTTGAACGAGATGCGGGACGGCATGTTGGCCTTGATGATGCCGGTCACGACCTTGATGGTCGGGTTCTGGGTGGCGATGATCATGTGGATGCCCGCGGCGCGGGCCATCTGCGCCAGTCGTGCGACCGAGGTCTCGACGTGCTTGCCCGCGACCATCATGAGATCGGCCAGCTCGTCGATGACGACCACGATGTAGGGCATCTCCTCCGGTTCCTCGCGGGGGGGGCCGACGTTCTCCTCGATCCGCTCGCCGCAGGGGCCTCGGGTGATCTTGTTGATGCTGCCCCGGCGTTCCGGCGACTCCCGCATGCGCTGTGCGAGCTGGTTGTACTCCGAGATGTTGGGGACGCCGGCAGACGACATGAGCCGGTTGCGCCGCTCCATCTCTCCGACGGCCCAGCGCAGGGCCACGGCGGCATCCCTCGCCTCGGTGACCACGGGGAGGAGCAGGTGCGGGATCTCCGCGTATGCGGTCAGCTCCAGCATCTTCGTGTCCACGAGGAGCAGCTTGACCTGGTTCGGGGTGAGGCGGTAGATGACGCTGAGAATGAACGCGTGCAGCGCCACGCTCTTTCCCGACCCGGTGGTGCCGGCAACCAGGAGATGGGGCATCTTGGTCAGGTCGGTGAAGGTGGGCTTGCCGCTGATGTCCTTGCCGAGCACGAGGGGGAGCTTGTGCTTCCCTTCCTTGAACCGCTGGTCGGCCAGCAGGTCGCGAAGATACACGACCTCCCGCACCTTGTTGGGGATCTCGATGCCGACCACGTCCCGGCCCGGAATCGGTGCGATGACGCGGACCTGCTCCGCGGCGAGGGCCATGGCCAGGTCCTTGGACAGGTTGGCGACGGTGCTGACCTTGATTCCCCGGCCCGGACGGAACTCGTACAGGGCGATGACAGGGCCGGGATGGATGTCGCCGACCGCTCCCTCCACCTTGAAGTCCTTGAGCTTCTGCTCGAGGATGCCGGCCGAATCGCGCAGGGTGTCGTCGTCCACGGTATGGCCGCTCGGCGGATGGAGGTCCAGCAGGTTGATGTCGGGCAGCTCGTAGTGACGTTCGGGTTCCCGGCGGTGGATGCGGGCAGCCGGAACGTGCCCCTCCTTGAGCTCCTCCCCTTCCTCGACCTCGTCGTCCTCTTCGGGCACCTCGACGGAGGGGTCGGGCCGCACCACGGCGGGTCCCGCTGCCCCCCGCCTGGCGGCACGGGTCGACTCGGCGGTCGGCGGATCCGGCACCGGGCTCTCGGCAGGCCCTGGAGGTTGGCCGGCTCGCGTGGCCTCCTTCGTGGGAGGAGCGGTTGCCGGTTCGGGACGGCCCTTGCGCGTGGACTCCAGATCGGCCGCCCCCCGCTCCGCCGCATCGCCCGATGGACGGTCCCGGGCAACGGCCAACCGGGTCGCGTCCTCCCGGCCCGAGCCGGTGCGAACCACTCGGGCACTGCCACCCGGCCCATTGGCGTCCTCCAGCCTGTCTGCCTCCCCGGCCCCTCCGCCGTTCCTCCTCATCGGGACCGTGGGGTCTTCGCTGCCGGTCTCGTCCGGCCTGGACAGGCTTCGGCCGCGGAACAGACCGCACACGAAGCGCCACGGGACCAGGAACCAGGTCCGGACGTGGATCCTCAGCAGAATCGACAGGCCGGCAAGGATGCAGGCCACGGCCAGGACGATGGCCCCAGTACGGTGAAGCAGGGCCTCCAGCAGAGAATCGAGCCCCTGCCCGACGAGCCCGCCCCCTCCTCGCGGCAGGGACGATCCGGCAGGCAGCACGATCTGCAGCAGGACGGCAGCGGGCAGCAGCAGGATGGACAGCCCGACGACCTGGAAGCGCTGCAGCGACAGCGTGCGCTGCCCGATGAGCAGGACGCCCAGTGCGAGCGCGCTCAGCCCCAGTGCGTGAGCGGCGTACCCCACTGCGGAGAACAGAATGTGCGCCAGCCAATGTCCGACCGGTCCGACGAGATTGTCCGGGAGAGCCCCGCCGACACCGTCCCCGACACGGTAGGTCAGCAGCGCCAGCTCCATGAGCAGGCCGAGCGAGACGATGAGAAGGCCCCAGACGCCGGTCTCCATCTTCTCGAAGAAGCTCCGCTCCCCCCGGATGGCGGTCGGAGAAGGGACATCGGCCGATGTTCCCTTTCTCGCGGCTGAGGCTTTCGTCTTCTCCCTGGCCCTTGCCATGCGCACTCCTGCTCCGATCTATCATAGGCCAGAACGGAACCCCGTCAATTTCGCCCTCCCGCCGCTCGACGCAGGCGGACCTTGGGGGTCAGGACAACCTGTCACACCGAGACCTCTTCCGCCCAGCCGTTGCGACCTGCCGGTAGACCCCCAGCAGGTTTCTGCTGGCGCCCTTTCCCTTCACGGGTTATGCTCCGCCCTGTAGTCGGGACCCAATGCAGGGAGGTTCCCCATGTCCGACGACCGACCCCTTGGTCCGCCCCCAGATGCCGACGGGACGGACGCGCGACCGCGTATCCTCGTCGTCGACGACGAGCCTGCGGTCCGGCGGTTCCTCAAGCTCATCCTCGACCGGCTGGACTTCGAGGTGGAGACGGCTGCCAGCGGTGCGGAGGCCATCCAGGCGGCACAGAAGACCTCCTATGACATCGTGCTGACCGATCTCATCATGCCCCGGGTGGACGGTCTGGAAGTGATCCGGGCCGTCAAGGAATGCTCTCCCGACACCGAAGTCGTGATCATCACCGGCTACCCGAGCTCCGAGACCATCGTCGCTGCCACTCGGGCCGGGGCTGTCGACTATCTGCCCAAGTCCCCCGACCCTGCCCACCTCGAGGTCATGCTTCGCAAGGCCCTGGAGATCCGCAACCTGCGTCGCAAGGCCCGGGAGCGGGACTTCTACCTTCGCATGGCCCAGATGGACGGCCTCACCGAGCTGTTCAACCACTCCGCATTCGGCGGCTTCCTCGACCGGGAGCTCACGAGGGCCCGTCGCTGCACCCGTCCCCTCTCGCTGCTCTTCCTCGACGTGGACGATTTCAAGGACTTCAATACCCGCCGGGGTCACCTGCACGGAGACCGGGTGCTCCGCCAGGTTGCGCAGCATCTCAAGGCGCAGTGCCGGGGGTATGACATTGTGGCACGGTACGGCGGGGATGAGTTCGCGGTCCTGGCCCCGGAAACCGACGTGGATGGAGGCAAGGTGCTTGCCGAGCGGTTCGTCCGCTCGACTACGGAGAACCGGAAGGGTTCTTCCCACGACACGGTTCGGCTCAGCGTCGGGGTCGCGTGTTTCCCCCTTCATGCGGAGGAGCCGGAAGAGCTCGTCCGACGGGCGGACGAAGCCATGTACGCGGCCAAGCGGGCCGGCGGCGGTACCGTCGCAATCGCCTGAAGAACGCTCCGTTCAACAGAACCCCTGGTGTCGGCGGAGGGACACGTAGAAGCCGTTCCCTTTCCAGCTCGGAACGTTCCACTCCTCCACCTCGCAGCCGAAGCGCAGCAGGTAGGGTTGCTCCCGAGGGCCGATCAGGAAGCTGATTCCGTCCAGCTCCACACGGACATCATTCTGCGCCGGTTCATCCAGAACCAGTTCGAGGTGGGGACCACCTCACCCGAAGCCTGCGATGGCCAGACGGGCTCCTCGCCCCGGCTTGCCTTCGAGCTTCGTGCGCAGAGTCTGCAGTGCGCCCTGGGTTGCCTTGATCACGTTCTGCGGGTCGCTGACGTACTGGGCTCTCGCTGCCATTGTCGCCTCCTGCGGCCAGTTGTACACCAGTCGATGGGAGCCTGGAAAGCAAGAGAGGTTACAAAGACGGCTCTTATCCCCTGAAGGCCGGTCACTCCTGCCCGATCGGGCAGACCCGCGCTGGACCGGTTCTCACGGCGTTGCTATATTGCTGCCGCGTTCGAGGATGGAGCAACGTGATGCTCGAGAACCTCCTTTCGCAGTTCCTGCTGTTGACCGAACAGATGGCCCCCTATCTTCTCCTGGGCTTCATGGTGGCCGGACTGCTCCACGTGTTCGTCCCGCGGCGGTGGGTGTTCAGGCAGCTCGGCAGACGATCGGCCTGGGCGGTGATCAAGGGGGCGCTGCTCGGAGCGCCTCTGCCTCTGTGCTCTTGCGGCGTGCTGCCGGTGGCAGCGTCTCTGCGAAAGAGCGGAGCGAGCCCGCCCGCGGTGCTGTCCTTCCTCATCGCGACTCCGGTCACGGGGGTGGACTCGGTCCTGGCGACCTACGCGCTGATGGGGGGATTCCTCGCCACGGTGAGGCCCGTTGCCAGCGTGGTACTGGCCATTGCGGCCGGTCTCGTCCTCCTGCTGTCGGGAAAGAGCGGCGAAGAGGCGGGGACGTCGCAGGAGACCCCGCAGGAGACCGCTGCCCCGCCGTCTCTTCCTTCCCGCCTGGTCGCTGCCGTACGGTATGCGTTCGTCGACCTGTTCCGGGGGATTGCGGGGTCGATGCTCCTCGGGCTTGCTGCCGGGGCAGCCATCGCTGCCTTCGTACCGGCCGACCTGGTCACCCGGCTGGGAGTGGGCGGCGTGCTCTCGTACCTGCTCATGGTGGCCATCGGTGTTCCGCTGTATGTCTGTGCGACAGGATCGATCCCGATTGCGGCCGCGCTCCTGGCCAAGGGGCTGTCGCCCGGAGCCGCCCTGGCGTTCCTGCTGGCGGGGCCGGCAACCAACACGGTGGCGATCGCAGTGAGCCGGACGCTCGTGGGACGGAGGGGAACCCTGGTCTACCTTGCCTGCATCGTGGTGGGCTCCGTGCTGGCAGCTGCCGGAACCGATGCCCTGGCGGTTCTGGTCGGGTACTCCTGGGAGGCCGCAACGCTGCATCACCACCACGCGCAGGAAGGCCCCGGGCTGCTGTTCCGGCTCTCCGGTTTCGCTCTCCTGGGCCTGGCGGCCTGGCACATCACGGCCCCCCGGGTGACGGCATGGCGCTTGAAACGACGATCGGCACGGGGCTCGCAGGTGGACGGGGACGGCTGAACAGGATCCTGTTGTCCGGCAATCATGGCGGAGACCGGCATGCGGATTGCGGATTGCCGATTGCGGATTGAAAACCCCGGCCGCGTGGGAAGATCCCGTTCTTTTCGGTTGTCTTTCCCGGGCCCCCAGGCCCTGGACCCCGGCCCCCGTTTCCTGCTACTATTCCGTTCCAGGAGGTGGGCATGACGGGAAGCTTCTTCTCCCGCAGGCTGCTTTCGCTCTTCCTTTCGCCGCACAACGCCGGGACCGCGGATCCGTGCCATGCATCGGGCGAAGCGGTCAACCCGGCCTGCAACGACATGACGGTCATCACGCTGACTGTGGCACACGGGCGAATCACTCAGGCTCGCTTCAAGACGCAGGGATGTGCGGCTGCCGTAGCCGGGGCAAGCGCCACGACGGTGCTGGCCCAGGGCAGGTCGTTCTCGGAGGCCGAGACGATCACCCTGGACGACCTGTGTGACTTCCTGGACGGAATCCCGGACGGGAAGAAGGCCTGCGCCGCAACCGGACCCGCGGCCCTCGCCGAGGCCCTGGGCAGGCTCCGGGAGCGTGGGGACCGCCCGTGAACCGTCCCCCTGTCCTCGATATCGACCTGAACGAGCGACTCCACGTCGATGTCGGAGCGTTCTGCAACAACAACTGCATCTTCTGCATGGAGGACGATCGCCAGGGCCGCTTCGACCGCGTCTCCAACGTGACCCCGGAGCAGGTCCGGACGATACTGCAGGCCAATTGCCACCGGCGGGAGGTCATGTTCGTCTCGGGCGAGCCGACCTTGAACCCCGAGTTCCTCCGCTACGTCCGCTGGGCCCGGGAGGCCGGCTTCCAGAGCATCGGCGTGATCTCCAACGGCCGCCGCTTCTCGTACGAGCCGTTCGCAACCCGGGCTGTCGCTGCCGGGCTCAACCTGGTCATCGTCTCGATCCACGGCTCCGAGCCCCGCATCCATGACGGGCTCACCCGCACCCCCGGTGCATTCGACCAGGCGCTTGCCGGGCTGCGCAACCTGGCCGAGCTGGCACGAAAGCAGCCGCTGCGCATCCACACCAGCACCGTGCTGAACCGCCGCAACGCGACGCAGGAGCGCATCGAGAGCCTGCTTGCGCTCCTGCGCCCCCTGGCCCGCCAGATGGTGTTCAACGTGATGCAGCCGTTCGGCCGCGGCCAGGCCCACTTCGACTCGCTCATGATGCGCTACCGGGATACCGCACAGGTGCTGGGTACCTTCTTCGCCCGACACGCGGGCGAGGAGCTGCCCATCTACCTGGTGGACATCCCCTACTGCACGACCGAAGGCTGCGGGATTCCCGACAACGTTCGCGGATACGTCGAGCGCTACGTCCATTTCGAACGCGACAGCGGCGATTCCGGGGCACTGGGCCGGCGCCCCCGCGGGCAACCCATCCGCTCCGGCGGAGCCGAGGTCAAGCTGCGGGTTCTCGAACCCCACGACTCGACCCGGCAGCCTCCCGACGGGCTCGTGGTTCGGCACAGGGACCTGCTCGAACAAGCCCGCAAGTCCAAAAGGCCCGAGTGCGCCCGGTGCGCGTACGACCCCCTATGCGACGGTGTCTGGAACAACTACATCGAACGGTTCGGATTCGAGGAATTCGTCCCGGTGGAAACCGGCATCACGCCGCAGGAACGGTGATCTCCTTCCCCTCGGCATCGTAGGTCTTGGTCCCCTTGAGGGTACCGTCTTCCGCATACTCGTACATCGTGGTCTTGAGCTTCAGGCCGGTCACGTCGAAGCAGGTCTCGGACTTGATCTTCCCGTCCTCGTCATAGGCCTTGACCAGCTTGTGGAATCCGTCGGGAGAAAGCTGCGGCGTGGTCCCGTCCTCCAGGTAGAACGCAATCTCCAGGAGCAGCCCATCCGAGTTGTGCTGCATCACGCCTACCATCAAGACCTTGTCCTGCGGATCCAGGAGGAACCTCTTCTCCGGCACCCCTTCCCGGGTAAGGGTCGTCTTGACCGAGCCGGTCAGCGTCGGCCCGTCGAACTTGCGCTCGATCCGGTGCACCAGGACGCCGTCCATGTCCGAGAACTCCTCGAACACCCTGTTTCCGAGCCCGTCCACCTTCACCGCGGTGGAGGATTCGTGCTTCCCATCCTTGTCGTACGCATTGGCGAGCAGCGCCCACCCGTCCAGCGCATTGACGAGCTGGTAGTCCTGCTTGCCGTCCTTGTCCACCACCTGGGTGGTCCCGTGGCGGCTCTCCTGCAGCAGCTTGCCCTTGTCGGTGTAGTCGAAGCGGTACAGGGCGACGCCGTTGAAATCGGCCTTCAGCTTCCCGTCCTTGGCCTCCCCTTCGTACACCGAGAGGTCGGTGCGGGCGCCCTTCTTGTTGTAGCCCGATACGAAGCTGGTCAGCACGGTCCCCTGGCCGTCGAGGACCTTGTGCGTCTCCACCTGGTTGTACTTGGCGTAGGTGTACTCATGCACCTCGACGATCCGGTCCGCCACGTCCTTGCGCACCTCGCGGGTGGTCCGGCCGCGCTTGTCCCGCTCGTACTCGTAGACCGAGATCCCGAAGTAGTCCGCCGCCTTCTGGCCGTCCTGGGTCTGTGCGCTCTTGCGGGTGACGTTGCCCTTGTCGTCGTGCTCCATCACGTAGCGCGCCAGCAGCTCGTCGGCCGAGTAGAACGACTCCTGGGTGATGAGACCGTTCTCCCAGGCCACCTCACGTTTGGCCACGCCGTTGATGTCCTCGACCAGCGCCCCCTTGAGGTCATACCGGGCGCTCATCACCAGGTTGCCGTCGGCATCGAAATTGTAGACCTCTTTGGATACCCCGAACGGGGATTGGTAGGTCCCGGCCTTCTCCTGCCACTCCGTCACGTCCTTGCACTCGGGCCACGCGTCCAGCTCGCCCTTGGCATTGTGGCCGTCCCGGAGCTCGACGGTCAGCGAGTTCTCGAGCGTGATGATCTTCCGCACGAACGGAGCATGGACCCGGAAGGTGCTCAGGTCGTGCACATACATGTCGGATTCCCCCTTGCAGAAGAGGTGCATGGCCAACATGCGGTCATTGGACGACTTCTCAACGCAGCCGTACACGTTGAAGTCAGAATCCCACAGGTACGAGATGATATACAAATGATTACCCATGTCGTCATAAATATCGGCATTTTCAGGCATATCATTGTACTTGACGAGCTTCACGTATTCCTTTCCCTTTATCTGGTCCTCGGTGAGCTTCTTCTTGAGGGCCTCGGGGCGGAACCCTGTGGCGCTGTAGGCCTCGGTGAGCAGGTAGTACTCGGTGACGAGCGGCGGTTTGGCGACCTCTTCCTTCACGAGGGAGCCCTGAGCGGTCTTGGCGGCCTCGTCGAGCTTGGCGCGGATCTTCTGGCCGTCCTCGGTCGCTTCCCCCTTGGCTGCGGCCGTTGCCTTGTAGCCTTCCCGAGTGACCTGCTCGCCCTTCCCGCACGCTACCAGCATCAGTACCAAAGCAAACCCGATACCCAATCGCTGAACCATCGGAAATCCTCCTTCCGTCGGCTGTCAAGACACATCAATGCCCGGAGTATAGAGTAGGGGCGGCGGCGGTGTCAATCGCGAAACAGGCCTGCTCGGCAACCCAGCAGCGATCGGTTGCGATCCGGGGTTTGCAGCCAGTTGATTTGGCTTGTGCCCTGGTGTAGTCTGCCAGCGACTTCTGGCCGGGGACGAGCCGCTCCGACGGTCCGCGCCGGGGAGCAGACGAGGGCATGAAACACGAGCGACATCGGGACGTTCTCTACTCGAACCGCCGGCTCAGCGACGGGTATCCGGATCTGGAGCGGCTCGGGGTGGAGTGGTTCGAGGCGCAGCTTTCGGGGACCGACCGGACCTGGTTCGTGGATCGGCTGGTCGGGCGGCTGTCCCGGCTGATGGACGTCACGCCTCCTCGAAGGATCGCGGTCGTAGGGTGCGGCCCCAACCCGCAGACCGTCAGACGGCTGCGGGAGCTCGGTCACGATGCGGTTGGGGTCGAGCCGGTCGCCGGGTCGGTCGAGGCGGCGGTGGAGTACCTGGGTAGTCCGGAGGCGGTCCGGAGCGGTGCGGCGGAGGAGCTGCCGTTCGAAGCCGGGGAGGTCGACCTGGTGTTGGCCGAGTCGGTGCTCGAGCACGTGGACTCGGTCCCGCGCTCGCTGGCGGAAATGCATCGAGTGCTGAGGCCTGGCGGAATCGCCTGGATCGGGACGACGAACCGTTTGCGGCCCTACCCTCCGTGGAAGGAGGCGGAGTTCAACGTCCCGTTCTTCCATTGGCTGCCGGGGATTCTTCGTGAGTCGTACGTGTTCTTCCACCTCCACTTCGACCCGAGCCTCGCCAACTACACCCCGCGTCCCGCGGTGCACTGGTTCTCCTTTGCCGACCTGTGCCGCCTGGGACGTGATGCCGGCTTCGCCCATTTCTACTCGGTCCTCGACCTCATCGACCCCGGCGAATTCCAGGGCCTCACGGCCCCGCTCATGCGCCGGATCATCGCCGCGGCGAGAAGCCACCCCGTGCTGCGCACGCTGATGCTGCTCCAGTACGGCGGCACGATTGCCATGCGGCGTCGTGGATGAGGAGGGAAGACCTTCCCCGGAAGAATCAGGAGGAGACAATGAACGGAAAGAGGAGAATCCTGGTCACGAGTGCGCTGCCCTATGCCAACGGCAGCATCCACATCGGCCACCTCGTGGAGTACATCCAGACCGACATCTGGGTTCGCTTCCAGAAGCTGCGGGGGCACGAGTGCCGCTACATGTGTGCGGACGACACCCACGGCACTCCGATCATGATTTCGGCAAACAAACAGGGGATCACGCCTGACGAGCTGGTGTCGCGCATGCACGGGGAGCACTCCCGGGATTTCGCCGACTTCCTGGTGGAGTTCGACAACTACTACACGACGAACTCGGAGGAGAACCGGCACTACGCCGAACTGATCTACGGCCGCCTCAAGGACAAGGGACACATCGACGTGCGGGAGATCGAGCAGGCGTGGTGCCCGCATGACGGGATGTTCCTTCCGGACCGGATGATCCGGGGGACCTGCCCGCACTGCCAGGCAGCGGACCAGTACGGCGACTCGTGCGAGGTCTGCTCCGCGACCTACAACCCGACGGACCTCAAGGATGCGCGCTGCTCGATCTGCGGAACCCCGCCCGAGACGAAGCGCTCTCAGCACTACTTCTTCCGGCTGGGTGACTTTGCGGGGAAGCTCCAGGAGTGGCTTGCCGGCGGACCGGTCCAGGAGGAGATGCGCAACAAGCTCGGGGAGTGGTTCGCCGAAGGGCTCAAGGACTGGGATATTTCCCGCGATGCCCCGTACTTCGGGTTCCGCATTCCGGGCACCGTGGACAAGTACTTCTACGTATGGCTGGATGCCCCGATCGGGTACATGGCCTCGACCCGGAACTGGTGCGATCGCAACGGCCGATCGTTCGACGAGTTCTGGCTGAACCCGGATGCCGAGATCGTGCATTTCATCGGCAAAGACATCGTGTACTTCCATACCCTGTTCTGGCCGGCGATGCTCATGGGGGCCGACTTCCGTGCCCCGAACCGGGTATACGTGCACGGGTTCCTGACCGTCAACGGGCAGAAGATGTCCAAGAGCCGCGGCACGTTCCTGTCCGCCCGGCAGTACCTGCAGCATCTCGATCCGGAGTACCTGCGGTACTACTATGCGTGCAAGCTGACCGCCAGGGTCGAGGACATCGACCTCAACATGTCGGACCTGGTGGCCCGGGTGAACGCGGATCTGGGCAACCAGTTTGCAAACCTCGGCTCCCGGGTCGTGTCGTTCCTCCACAAACGACTCGACGGTCGGCTCGGCAGGCTCACCGGGGACGGGCTTGCTCTGGTCGAGTCGCTGGAGAAGGCGGCCGATGAGATCGCTCAGCTCTACGAGGGCCGGGAGTATGCCAAGGCCATGAAGCGCATTGCAGCCCTCGCTCACGATGCCAACCAGTACGTGGCCAATTCGGCCCCCTGGTCCGCGATCAAGGGGGATCCCGAAGAGGCCCGGAACATCCTGACCGCCGCGGTCAACGCGTTCGCCCTGCTCAACGTCTTCCTCACGCCGGTCATGCCCCGGATGAGCCAGCGCGTCGAGAAGATCCTCGGACGGACGGGCCTGACCTGGGATGCCGTGCACGAGAGGCTCGAGGAGCGGACCATCAACCCGTTCGAATCGGTCTTCACCAAAGCGACGGACGAAGCCGTCGAGGCTCTCCTCCAGTCCGGCCTGCTGCCAGCGGGAGCCGACGCTGCAGCCGCCGCGGGCGGTGAGGCGGCCGGATCCGATACCCCGGCAGCCGAAAACCCCCCGGCGGCCGTCGAGCCCCAGTCCGAGGCCCCCCCGGCGGCCGTCGAGCCCCAGTCCGCGGAAATCCCGTTCGACGACTTTGCCAAGGTCGACCTGCGCGTGGCGAAGATCATCGAAGCCAAAGGCGTCGAGGGAGCGGACAAGCTCGTCGAGCTGCTCATCGATCTGGGCCAGCTCGGCCGCCGCACGATCTTTGCCGGCATCAAAAAATCGCACAAGCCCGAGGATCTCGTCGGCCGCCAGATCATCGTGGTCTCCAACCTCGCCCCCCGCAAGATGAAGTTCGGCACCTCCCATGGGATGCTGCTGGCTGCCAGCTCTGAAGGCACCACCATCTACCTCGCCGGCCTCGAGACCGGAGCGAAGCCGGGGCAGAGGATTTCGTAAGGGGAATCTACTCCCACACCGCAGGCAGATACAGGGCGGCCCTGAGGCCGAGGAAATAGGCCCCCTCCAGGGTACCGCCGAGGGGGAAGATGGAATACTCGCCGCACGCTCCGACCGACCAGGTGCGGGAGGTCTTGCGGTCCAGACAGGCCGAGGCGCCGACGTAGAACCCGCCCTCCGGTCCTGGCGTTGGGGCGTGGTGGAACATCCAGCCCACGACGGGACCGACGGAGGGGATCCACTCGGTGGCATCGACGAGCAGGCGGAAGGAGAGCTCGGCCGCTGCAAGCTGGTGGAACTCGGAGTCGTGGCCGGTGGCGCCGTAGGTGAGCCCGGCCTCGAACAGGGCGAAGTCCCCCACGAAATAGCCTCCGCCGACGGTCAGCGCTCCGGCATCGAGGCCGTAGTCCCTGTGGGTCACGGACATCCAGGAGAGTTGTCCGTGGAGGTACCCCTCGCCGGCCACGGCCGGGGAAGAAAGAAGAAGGAACAGAAGAAGCAGGAAGCATCCAGGAGCCTGTTGCAGATTGACTCCGTGGCGAGGGATAGCGACCGCCCGAGATGCAAGGAGCGGGGGCCCCGAAAGCGAGGAAGCGTAGTCCCGGCCTACGTTGACTCGATTTCGGGGGGCAGCGACGTGGCAGGTCGGGATGGTCGCTTTCCCGCAGCAGGAGGCTATTCGCAACAGGCTCCTAGTCATGGGTCCCCCCGGCAAAGAACCGGCTCGCCTCTTCGAGCTCCTGCACGCTGCCGATGTCGAACCAGGTCCCGCCCGGCTCGAAGGTGACCACTTCTTCCCGAGAAAACAGCCAGCGGACGAAATCGCCGGCCCGGTCGGGGTCGTTCCCCTCGGCCAGGAACTGCTCGAGCCGGCCGATGATGCGGCGGGGGAAAAGGTACATGCAGGTGGCGAAAAGCGGCGACCAGGGTTCTTTCGGCTTCTCCACGAACTCGGTGATGAAGCCTTCGGGCGACAGGCGGATGTTGTTGTAGAGGCGGGTATCCGCCGGCATCGCGAGCCGGTGCGTGACCACGAGCGGGCGGCAATCCGCCTCCTCGAAACGGGCAGCCGCTCCGTCGAGCTCGAAGTCGAACAGGTTGTCGCCGGCCAGCACCCAGAACGGGCCGTTCCCGGACAGGCTGCGGACCCCCCAGGCCATGTCGCCGACGGCCCCGAGCTTCTGTTCCACGGTCATGGCCCCGTTGCTGACGATGTGCACGGGAACCGGCCAGGATGCAACGCCTGAAACCTCCGGGGAGCCCGACGGAGAGTCCCCGGCCAGCTCCGTCGAGGCAGAACGCGGCCTCGCCAGCGTCGTTCGGAAGTCGCTCGCAAACTTCTCGGGCACCACGACGACGATTCCGGTCAGCCCGCGGCCGGCCAATGGAAACAGGCGCTCGAGGATGTGCGCGATGGCGGGCTTCCCGGCCACGTCGAGCAGCGGCTTGGCCGTGTTCAAGGTCAGCGGATACAGGCGGGTGGCGAAGCCCCCGGCCAGGACTACGGCCTCCATGTCTCGACTCCTCCGGAGAAACGGTCGATGGGATGCACGCTTCCGTCGGGCGACAGGTTCTCCTGCACGAAAGCCAGGATACGCTGTGCGGCCTCATCCGCCCGCTCGTCCAGGACGAGCGCTATCAGGCTTCCCCCCATGCCCGCTCCGGTCAGACGCATGCCGGCCACTCCGGGCAGAGCGGCAGCGTAGTGGACCAGTGCGTCGAGCTGCGGCGTCGAGACCCCGAACAGCCTGGACAGGCTGCGGTGGCCGAGCTGGAGAAGCACCCCCACGGCCTGCGCATCGCCCTGTTCCAGCGCGTGGCGCATGAGGTGGACGCGGGCGTTTTCCGCACACACGTGCCGCATCAGGTCGGTCTCCATCGCGGGAAGTGACGCTGACAGCGCCAACTCCGCCACGTCGTCCTGGGAGTGGCAGCGCAGGAAGTCCGGGGCCATCCCGGTCTTGTTCACGACCTTGTCCACGGCCCCCTTGAGCGCAACGACCCGGGCCTTGTACCCCCCGGAGGCCAGCTCACGTCGCAACCCGGAGTAGACGACCAGCCACCTGTGGCCGGGGATTGCCGCCTGCACCTCCAGGAACCGGTTGTCCCGGCAGTCCAGCAGCAACGCCCGGTCCTCCCGGCCGCAGGCCACCGCGAACTGATCCATGAAGCCGCACGGCACTTCGATGAACTCGTTCTCGACCCGGCGTGCGGCCAGCGCCACCGCCATCGGCTCCCACGGCCTTCCCTGGAGCTCGCTGAAACCGGCCAGTGCGGCCACGAGCAGCGACGCGCTCGACGACAGCCCTGCCTGGGGCGGCAACGTGTTGTGCACCAGGAGATCCAGCGGGCAGCCCGACAGCCCCGCCTCCTTCACTGCGCCGGCAAGGTAGTCGTCGAACGTGCCACGGCGTGTGATGGCCTTGGCCGGGAACGTGGTCCGCCCGAACGTGGTCGAGAACAGGCGGTTGTCGTCCCCCCGCCCCGGCCCCGCGGCCACCACGGTGTAGAACGGGATGGCAGCGGGCAGCACGTAGCCGCCGCTGTAGTCCGTATGCTCTCCGATGAGGTTCACGCGTCCCGGCGCACACCCGACGGCAGCGGGAAGCGACCCATACTCCTGCCTGAACCGCTGTGCGGCAACCTCGACCAGCTCGACCGCTGCCTCGTTCATCCGCAGACCTCTCGCACCCTCTCGAACCGTCATCTCCGCCTTGCGACTGCACCCCCGGGAAGAGGGCTCAGGCTTCCGCCGGCCGGTCCCGTCCGATCCGGAACAGGGACAGCACCAGGAGCATACCTGACAGCACCAGGTAGGACAAGGTCAGTCGATAGACCGGCGACGGGTCATCCAGGTGCCAGGGCAGGTAGATGTCTCCGGTCGGTATCACGGAGTGGATGAAGCCGAACAGCGTGAGCAGCGCCATGACGCCGAACCAGGCGGCCGCGGCCACGACCGCCCGGTCGATGAGCCTGGCCGCTGCGGCGGCCCACAGCATGGATGTGATGATGAACCCGTGCCCGAGGAGCATCGAGACGTCGAACATGGAGCGGGCGTCCTCCCCTTTCAGGACCCCGCCTTCCATGCCCGGATCGAACATCACGGTGACCAGGCCGATGCGCAGCAGCTCGCCGATCACGGGGAGCAGCGCCAGGAAGATGGCCGGGTAGTGCTTCCTCGGGCAGACCTCGAATGCCTGCCCGGTGATCTCCAGCCCCACGAACATCAGCAGCGGGGCCACCGCCGCGGCCGGAATCGCAGCCACAATCCAGGATACGTACCCCAGCATGCCGCCGAGGCCCACGAACAACCCCGTTGCCAGCGTGTAGGCCGCCCTTCCGCCCATCGACTTGTAGGCCGGGTGGCCGATGTAGGGCGTGGACTGCACCACGCCGCCGCACGTCCCTGCCACCAGCGTCGCTGCCGCTTCGGTCAAGAGGATGTCCCGCGTCCTGAAGTCATCCCCCGCACACCGTGCGCTCTCGGTCACATTGATGCCCCCCACGATGGTGAGGAGCCCGAACGGGACAGCGAACGGGAGGTACTTCAGCGCCTCCCCGGCCTGCTCCGTCCAGGACAGCGTGGGCCAGGGGAATGCCAGTGACAGCCCCCCCTCGGGCATCCGGAACTCCGCTCCGAGCCACCCCAGCGGTCCGGCAATGTAGTACAGCGCCGTTCCCACCAGCACCGCAGCGAATGCGCCCGGGATCTTTCCCGGAAGCTCGATCTTCGCCACCAGCGTGTAGAGCATCAACCCCAACGCCACCATCCCCACGATGGGCATGTGGTAGACGTGCTTGAACGGCAGGAACCCCAGCAGCGCAACCCCTACCCCGGCCAGCGAACCCAGCAGCCCCGCCTGTGGCACCACCTTCTGGATGAAGCTCCCGGCGAACGATGCCACGGTCTTCACGATTCCCATGAACACCATGGTGGCCATGCCCACGCCCCACGTCACCATGCCCGCGTCGTGCGGAGACAGCCCGTTCTCCAGCCCCGCCAGGTAGCACGGAATCAGCACCGCCACCGCCACGCCGATGGTGGAAGGCGTGTCCAGCCCCAAAGGCATGGCGGTCACGTTCGGATTCCCCGTCTTCCTGGCAAGTCGGAATGCCAGCCACGTGTAGACCAGGTCCCCCACCATCACGCCCAGCGCCGTGCCGGGGACCATGCACGAGAAGTAGATGTCCTGCGGGAATTCCACCAGCGCCAGCAGTCCCCACAGCAACACGAGGTTGGTCAGGTTGTCCAGCATCAGCCCGAAGAACGCGTTCAGGTCACCCCAGGTGGCCCAACGGTAGGTCGCTGTCGCTCTGCTCACGGAACCCTCCACCAGGACATGCTGCCGGGGAATGAGACTACGCGACTACGGGCAGGTCCCGCAAGAAGAAGGGCGAAACGCGAATCAGAGGGTGCCGCAGGTCCCTTCCTTCTTGCCCGGCTTGGCCTTGCACTTCTGGCCGTTGGGGCAGTCGGCGTCAGACTTGCAGCAGTTGGCCTTGGCCTGGCAGGTGTTGCCCTGGCACTCGAGGCAGGCGCCCTTGGAAGCGCAATCCTTGTTGGTGCCGCACTCCTTGCACATACCGTCGACGCACACTTCGCCCTTCTCGGAGCAATTCGCTGTCGACTCGCACGCCGGGTAGACCGGGGCCTTCTTGGTCTGCTTGTCACCGCCGCAGGAGACGGCAAGGAATCCAACGGCCAGGATCGCGACCACCAACGCAAACAGTTTCTTCATCTTCTCCTCCTTAGGTTTTTGCCCGAACGTCAGGGTTCAGTGACTCGCAATATAGCAGCCTGCATTCCCCGTTTCAAGGAGATTCCCTACACAGGCAGGCTCATCGCCCTCTGGACGCCGTTGATGGAGGACTTGGGGCCGTCGCTGCCTCGTCAGCGGCTTCCTTCTTGCCACCTGGGTCAGCGGTCCTGGTCCCCGCTTTCTCTTCTGCTTCCGCCTCCCCGGCGTCGGCCGTGCCGACATCGGCGTCGGGGTCGGACAGGGGGACCGGGTCGCAGCTGGCGACCGCTGCGGCCCAGTCGCGGGCAAACGGCTCCGGCATCCCCTCTCCCCGGCGGACAATCTCGGCCTTCAGCGCTTCGATCCTGGCATCCGTGTCGGGATGTGTGGAGAGGAACGAGGGGAGGGTCATTCCGCGGCTCGCCTCCTCCTCCTTCATCTTCAGAAAGAAGTCGGGCATCCCTTCCGGGCGGAACCTGGCCCGGTAGACCAGGTCGAGCCCGAGTGCGTCGGCTTCCTCCTCCTGCTCGCGGGAAAACGAGAGGGCCGCCAGCTCCGATGCCAAGCCTGCGGCCAGCCCTCCGACCCCCTGCACGTCCCCGACCGCCAGCCCGACGATCAACGCAATGCTCGCCCGGCCCACGACGTTCCTGAGCCCGTGCCGCCTGAGCGCGTGCTGGATCTCGTGCGCCAGGACTCCGGCCGCCTCATCGGCACTTGCCGCCTTCCGGAGCAACCCCCAGTTCACGAACACGTATCCCCCCGGCAGCGCAAACGCGTTCACATCCGGCGAATCGATGACCTTGATCCGGAATTCGTAGGGCGGAGACTCCACCGCGGCCACCAGCCGGCTTCCGATATCGTTCACCGCCCGGTTCATCTCCAGGTTCCCGCACACCCGCTGCTGCGTGAGAGTCTCGGTGGCTGCCTGCTTGCCCAGCTCCACCTCCCACTCCGCCGGAACGTGCTGGACCGCCACGTCCACTACCTTCCCGAACCCCCACGCTCCCAGCCAGTACAGCCCGTACCCGAGCCCGACCAGCAGGAGCAGAACGAGAAGAACCCACTTCCCCTTGCCTCCCCCCCTCGCGCCGGAGAGCTGTGCCGCCAGCAGCGGCGGCAGCCGATACCCGCTCATCGCCCGGACAATACCCTGGTCCCCGAAGTAGAGCGAGACACGCCCCTGCGGCCCGGGGCCGGACAGCACCAGCATCGAGTCGTTGTAGCCCCCTTTCGAGGCCTGGGTCTGGTGGAACGGGATCTCGAACGTACCCCCCTCGTGCTTCACCCCGAACCCGTTCGCCCTCACCGTGACCGTCGCCGGCTTGCCTTCAGGGTTGCCGGCAAGAAACAAGGTGCATTGGAATTCGCTTTGCATGTCTCCGTTCTCCCGTGCCGGCGCAGGTCGGGCGCTGAGCACCCTCCCACACGGCCCATCAAGAGCAGTTCACAACCCCCAGTCCCTACAGATTCACCCGCAGGTTCAACCCGCACGAGAAGGCCTGGTAGAACTCCGGGCTCGGGCCCGATGTGACCTTGTCGATGGCGGGGTACATCTTCCCTTCCTCCAGCCCGAAGCGGAACTCGCCCCCCTTCTTCCCAAGGTTGACTGCACCCCACGCCTGGACCGACAGCCACGTCAGCACCGTGACCTGGTAGTCGAGCCGCACCACGTAGCTCTCGTCCGAGAAGTTTCCCACCCCGGAGAGGGAGAAGGTCGTGTAGTCCCAGCTCCCCGGCGAGGGCAGCATCGCGTACACCGCACCGTAGTGTCGGCCCATGTAGAACGGGGTGAAGCCCGCGGCCGATGCCGTCCCCCCTGCAGTCGCAGAAGTACCGGTCTGCCCCGAGGCGCCATCGGCAGGGCCGCCCCCCCCAGCCCCCGGCGTTCCGAGTCCCAACGTCCCGATCATGCTCTCCGCAATGAGCGCAGCGTAGCTGTCTGAGCTTGAATATCCCTCAGGATTGTAGAAATACTCTGTACCAATTATGAAAAAATCCTCGGCCGAGTACTTGTGCGTGTAGCTGGCCCCGACCGCGGCCTGGAGCAGGGCCTTGCGGTCCTGCACCTCGAAGAACGGGTCGTTGCGGGAGCTGTCCGGGAACCTCAGACCCGCCTCCGCCGTGAGGTCGATGTCCCAAACGCCGGCCGACAGGTCCAGGCCGACCTGGGGCACCACGTAGTCATACTCCTTGCCCTGTGCGTCCACGGCGGCCTCCCGGCGCACCAGACCGGTCAGCCCCAGCTCGACCGTCCAGAACGCGGCCTCCAGCCGCAGCGCACCGCCCAGATCCTTCACTGCGTCCGCTCCGTCCATCAGCAGCAGGCCGACCACGTTTGCGGACAGCGACTCGATGGGGACGTGCAGCTTGAGCGCAGTCACTCCGGTCCGCTCGTCGAACAGTGCCAGCGGCTCCCGGCGCGAGCGGTTGACCAGGTCGGTCGGGTTCCAGAGCCGCGTGGTCCCCCACTGGACCGGCTGGCGGCCTGCCGTGACGAACAGCGTTCTGCCAATGTCGAACTTGAGCCAGAGCTGGTCGAGCAGCACGTCCGTGCTGTCCTTCTGCGGCAGCTCCGTCTCCATCGAGTCGGCGATGACCTCGACCTCCCTGCCCACCTCGTTGGGCAACAATCCGGACAGCGGTGCCGTCGCCACGGGGTCGAACTTCAGCCGCCCCCGGACGAACGCCCGCACCCGCTCGCCGGGGCGGCCGTCCAGGTACACGTCGAGGAGGTTGGGCATCGACAGCGAGGGATCATCCATGAACCTGGAGTAGAACTGCCCCTGGGTCCGCATGTACAGCATGCCGCCGAGCTGGAGCTTGTCCTCCTCCAGCAGCGCCCGATGCCCCTCGCTGACCTGCGTTTCCTCGAGCTCGCCGCCGAACATGTCCTCTTCGCGGTCGGCCTCCTGAGCCAGCGCCGACCACGACAGGAGGGAAACCAGAAGGAAGAGGGGGGCCGTCTTCATCGGCTCTTGCTCTCCAGCCAGGCCTTGGTGAAGATGTTCTCCGGCAGCGGACGGAGATCCACCTCCTGGATCAGCACCACGGTCGAGTTGTCCTTCTCGACCTCGTCATAGATGCGGATCTCGGCCGGGTACCAGACGTCCTCCTTCTTCGACTCGCTGTAGACCTTCTTCCACTTCGGAGTATAGACGGTCCGCATGAGCTTCCCGCTGGCAGCGAGGTCCTGCCTCTTGAGCACGTTGTTGGTTTCCTTGTCGACCCAGAGCTCGGTGACGGGATAGGGAACGTCGGCCCCCGGCTTCTCGGTGAGCCTGATATGGTGGACCGTGAACTTCCCGAGCTTCTCCTCCCCCTTGTACTCCGAGGCGTACTCCACGGCCAGGCGGGACTCGTCGAAGTCGGCCCGGCGGGAATCGGAGCCTACGATGCGCTCCCGCTCGGTGCGGCGCTCCCAGCGGCCCACGGTCGGGTCGTACATCCAGAAGTTCTTGTCGATCTTGAGGTAGCCCTTTCCCCGCTCGGCCTTGGGCTTGAGCAGGAGGATCATGAACTGGTCGCTGGCATCCCGCCGGTAGACGACGGCCTCCATGACCACGTCCTCCCGGCTCTTCTCCTTGGTCTGGATGTAGACCAGGGACTTGTGGTCGCCGGCATTGCGCTGCCGCTCATCGATGGTCTCGAGCACCTTCTTCATCCCGTCGGCGTCGAGTGCGAGGGCGGGGACGGCAGCGGCAGAGAGCAGCAGGGTTGCAGTCAGCGTGAGCATGTGCAGGGGCATGGCATTCCTCCTCACCCGGCATGCTGCATGGCGGTAACGGGTCTCAGGCGAGCGGCACGGGAGGCGGGAATGAGTGCCCCGAAGGTGGTCAGCAGCGGCACCACGACCACTGCCAGCAGCAGGCTTCTCGGGGAGACCACCAGCCTCAGCGTGTCCGACATCAGGAAGATCTGGAATCCCTGGGAGACCGGGATCCTGAGCGAGTTGAGGAGCTCGGCGATGCCTGCGCCGAGCAGCACGCCGGCGAGGGCCGAGAGCACCGAGAGGATCACGGTTTCGAGCAGGAACATGACGAGCACGCGGAACCGCCCCATGCCGATGGCCCGCAAGGTGCCGATCTCCCGCGTCCGGTCCCGCACCGTGATCCACATCGTGTTCATGACGCCGATGACGACGATGACCAGCAGCACGCCGATGAGCAGGGAGGAGATCGTGTCGAACGTCTTCATGGTCCACTGGATGTTGGCCAGCTCGTCCTCCCACGTGGTCACGTCGAGCTTCATGCCGGTCCAGTCCTCGCCTGCGACCTGCTGGAACTTGTGGTAGAACGCGTCGGGCTCGTCCTCCATGAGCCGGTGGTTCCTGGCGAGCAGCCCCTCCCGGAGCCGGGCCTTGACGTCGCCCGCCTGCTCGGGGTCGTCCAGGTAGACCAGGATCACCCCCGTGGTATCGGGATCGAGCTGGTACAGGTCACGAATCACATCGAGCGACACGTACGAGGACATGATCGAGAGCAACCCCATGTCCCTGGCAATGGCCCCGACCCTCACCTGGATGGCATTGGTCTGCCCTCGCACCACCTGCGACGAGAGGGTGACGTCGTCCCCGACCGAGACGTTGAGCCGCTCGGCCTGCTTCTCGAACAGCAGGATCGAATGCCCATCCGCGTCCAGGTTGTCCAGGCTCCCCTCCCGGATGCGCAGGATCCCCCGAAGCGCCTCGTCGTTGGTCGCGTCGATACCGGTCAGCGCACACTGGATCGTGTCCGACTCGCTGACGACCTTGCCGAAGCCCCGCCGCCGCTGCACGATCCGGGAGGCTTCCGGGGCCAGCTCCTTCACGTCGGCAAGGGTCCGAGCCGCGTCGACCACCACCGGAGAGCCCATCCCGCTCGTGATCTTGAAGAACCCGCCGACGTTGACATGACCCGTGATCATGGCGGTACCGGCCTCGAGCAGCGTGGCCTGGATCCCGTTGCCCAGAGAGCCGAGCAGCACCAGCAGCATGGTCACAGCGACCACGGCAGCGGACAGCAGCGCGGTCCGACGACGGTTCTGCCGCAGGTTTCTGGCCGCAATCAGCAGGAGCCGCCCCATGTCAGTCCTCCTTGCCCATGGCCTTGACCGGCTGGATGCGGGCCGCCAGGCGTGCGGGATACAGAGTCGATGCCAGGCTCACCAGGAACACCACGACGAACGCCGAAACCAGGTGTCCCGGCAGCAGCACCGGGTACAGGTGCGAGCCGGCAAACAGGAAGTAGAGCTCGTCCGACACGGCCGGGATTCCCACCCGCCCCAGGAACACGATGAGCATGCTGCCCAGCAGCGTCCCCAGCAGGCCGAACCCCACGCCCAACACCGTCGACTCGATGAGGAACATCTTCAGCACGTAGCTGCGCTGCGCCCCGATGGCCCGCATCGTCCCGATCTCCCGGGTCCGGTCCAGCGTCGCCATCACCATCGAGTTGTTGATGATCACCAGTGCAACGAGGAAGATGATCAGGATCGCGCTGAACAGCACGATCCAGACCACCCCGAGGAACTGGCCGACCAGGCCGCTCGCCTGCCTCCAGTCGATGACCGAGAGCCCGAACCCGCCCTCCCGGACCGCCTTCTCCACCGCGGCCCGACCGACCTCGAGGTCCACCCCCGCGGCAAGCCTCACGGCAGCATTCGTCACCACACCGGTATCGATCTCCTCCTGGGGGTAGACCTTCCGGAGAAGTGCCTCTCCGTACCGCTGTCCCCCCTCCTCCATGTCGATTCCGGCGAACTCGTCGAAGCCGCCGTCCGAGGAGGCATCGGCCGCAGGGGGCGGGCCTCCCTCACCCGGGCTCGGCCTGGTCCCCCCATCTTCGCCCCCGGCCTCGCCGTCATCTCCGCCGAACAGAGCATCCTCGGCCGAGGCCCGGTCGATCTCCTCGACGCCCGTCTCTGCCTTGAGCGACGCGATTTCCGCCTTGCGGGCCGGGGACATGTATCCGTAGAGGTCGCGGTACGTCATCAGGTCCATCAGGTTGTACACGCCCGCCAGCGCGGACTTCTCCATCCCCTTGAAGCGGAACGTGCCGTAGACCGGGACATTGACCGCGGTCGCATATCCGCTGCGCGTGTAGGACCGGATCGTCAGGATGTCGCCGATCCGCACCTGGTAGAGCACGATGGCCGGAGCGATCTCGTCGTAGAAGAACCGGTACCGGACGGCGAAGTTCTCGTCGTCCATTTCCAGGAACTGCTCGAGCAGCTTCTCCGGCTCCTTCTCCTCCACTTCCAGCAGCTCCTGCAGCCGGGCCACGAGCTGTGCGGTCTGCTGTCGGTCCATCTGGTAGAGGATCTCCTTGTACTGCCGGACGTTCTGCTGGACGCGGCTGGCAACCTTGGGATCGTCCTTGATCGTCCGTCCGGCCTCGAGGTTCTCCTTGATGAAATCCAGGCGCATCGCGACCTGGTTTTTGACCTGGCGCTCGTAGATGAACTCGGAGAACAGGAAGCCGCGGCGCCCCGGCGGGATCATCTCCCCCTTGACCACCTCGAACAGGTCGAAGTTCTTGCGGAAGGCCTCCGTGTCGGTGCCGAGGTAGCGGAGGAACAGCATCTTGGCATCCATCGCGAGGCGGGCGACCTTGTTCTCGAGGAAGACCAGCTTCTCCTCGGGGGAATCGAGGAAGTCGGCCCAGAACTCATCCGACGCGGCGGTGGCCAGGTTGCCGAGGTCGACCTGCCGCTCTTCCTTGTTGTCGTCGAGATTGACGAACCCCTCCAGGCCGCGCAGGCTCTCTTGGAGGAGCACCACGTTCTTGTGCACGTGGTCGGCCAGCACCTGGGCCTTCTCCCGGTCCCCCCGCTTCACAGCGGCCGAGAGCTCGGCGATCTTGACGTCCATGACGTTGCCGGAGAACACCATGGCGAAGTCGGAGCCCATGGGGACCACGGCTTCGACCTCCGGCAGCGCCTCCAGCGCGGCCTTGACCTTCGGGAAATCCCGGATCTGCCCCAGGTCGGGGGTCCCGGTGGGCGGCGAGAAGAACTCGAGCGCGTCCTTGGCCCCCTCGTCGCAGAGCTGGAGGTGTGAGGAGACGCTGCCGATGATGCTGCGGGCCATGCTCCGATCGAGCGTGGACAGCAGCGACCCGCCCACCACCACGAGCATGGTCCCGAACGTGATCAGCAGCCCGATGATCAACGTACGGACCTTGGTGGCCGCAATGTTGCGGAGCGCTATGCGCAGGAGGATCATCGCTCACTCTCCTGCCAGGTACGGTGCCGGCTCTTCACGGTGCGCCAGCTCGGCCCCGGTCCCGGCCGCGTGGGCGGACGGATCGTCTCCGTTGCTCACGACGCGCCCGTCCTCCAGGCGCACGACGCGGTCCGCGTGCTTCATGACGCGGGCATCGTGTGTGGAGAAGATGAACGTGGTTCCCTGGGTCTCGTTGATCGACTTCATCAGGTCGACGATCGAGGCCCCGGTCCCGGTATCGAGGTTGGCGGTGGGCTCGTCGGCCAGCACGATCCGGGGCCGCGTCACGAGCGCCCGGGCGATGGCCACCCGCTGCCGTTGCCCTCCGGACAGCTCGTTGGGGCGGTGGCGCGCATGCTTGCCCAGCCCGACCCGCTCGAGCAGCTCCACCACGACGTCTCGCCGCTCCCGGTGCGACAGCTTCCCCTGGAGCAACAGCGGGAACTCCACGTTCTGGAACGTATCGAGCACCGCGATCAGGTTGAACGACTGGAAGATGAACCCGAGCTTCTCGAGCCTCAGCCTGGTCAGCTCCCGCTCCGACAGCCTGCCGATGTCGAGCCCGTCCACGCGAACGACGCCCGACGTGGGCGTATCCACGCACCCGACCAGGTTGAGCAGGGTCGTCTTTCCGCTGCCCGACGGCCCCGCGATCGACACGAACTCCCCGGCCCCGATGGACAGGGAGACGTCCTTGAGCGCGGGCACGACCAGCTTGCCCAGCGGGTACTCCTTGCTCACGTTCTCCAGCACAACGACGTCGCCCATGGGCCCCTCCGGGAGCGTGTTTGCAGGAACAACCAGCGTCGGAGCCGCTCATTCCCGGGCTGCCGACACCAGGACCCTGCTTCCAGGACCGCCGGCCTTCTTCCCCGGCTCACCGGCTCTCCTGCCGGCACCGGGGCCGGAGTATACCCGGTCCGGACCCTGGGGGCAAACGTGGTTTGTGGGGGAAGTGCGAGAGGGGGCCGGGCACACCCGAAGCCTGCACCCGCGGACCGGGTGGCCCCAGGAGGTTACCCGGCGCGTCATCAAGGACCAGCCACGACCCGTTCATGTGCGAAGAGCACATCGCGATCGAGAGCATTCATCGGGTTACACCAGGGATGCAGCGAGTAGACGTACTTGCCGTTGCCTGACACGGCCAACACGTGAGGAAGGTAGTAGCCTGAGGCACTACTGTTCGAGTTGGAGCACGAATCGGCCGTCACATGTGCGAAAACGGCTTTCACTTCTCCCGAATCCCAATCCACACAGCCGGTTACCAGGCGAGAGGAGTCCTCCCCTTCGCCACCGGGTGCAGCCGTCCAGTCGACTGATGAGGCTACCAGCCAGACGGCGTTGCCAGCGTCTGGCGCAAACAGCGCCGCATCCATCACCCACCCCGGTCCTCCTGCCTTCGAGAGTGCCCGATAAGTTGTCACCCCCAGCGAAAGAAGGTCCAGAGGCTGCGTCTCTCCTCTGTCCGGCCCGCTGGCGTATGCCCCACCGGTAACGCGGACAATCTGACCTAGGGTGAGCCTCCCTGCAGCGAACAACGCGTCCCCTCCGGGCGAACCGATCAGAATCGAGTCGCCCCCGTACTCCTCGTGGAGGCTATGAGCACCGTCAAATTCGCCCAAGGGCCAGAACCCGCCCTTCTTGCTTTCATTCACACCATAGACCCCGATTCCGCCACCAAATGCGAATCCGACAACCAGCAGTTCGGAACTATCCAGATATATGATTGACGACACTGGACGCCCCGCTTTGTCCGGCCAAAATCCATTCAATTCACTACATACACACGATCCAACACCGACACACCCAGAACACACAATTACACCGCCACGGTCTGTCCCAAAAACAAAGCCGATATCGTCATGATGATACACCGCTGTGACATCACCACCTTTCGTGACAGGCCCGGATCGACCAGCCGTCTCCGCAACTGGGCCGACACATGTACCACCGCTCAGGGCCCCTGTGCCAGGGTCGACATCGTACAGTATCCCCCAGAAGGCTTCGGACCCCGGGTCCACGTCGGAAGTGGAAGAAACAAGCAATTGGGCTCCACCCATCACAGGCAACATGGCCATGCCCACTCCGATCGGCTCAGCTACTCCAGGACCGCAATTCTCCGGTGCCTCTCCAACCTCGCCCGCCACCGGCCCGATCGCCCCGTCTTCCTCGATTCCAAGCACAAGCAGATGCGAATCCTCAATGTCGGAGTCGACCCACCCAGACAGAAAGAGCCACTTGTCGTCGGAAGACAGAGTCATGCCGTACGCAAGGAGTCCCGCGGGCGGCACCCACCAGTCCTGCGGCGAGGAGGCGGACAGCAGTTTGAACGTGCTGGTTCCGGTGCACAAAGGGGGAGACAAGGCATCTCCGCCGCCGCTGTCCTGACCGCCCAAGTCTTGCCGGACATCTTTGGGGACATCGCCCCCGCCGCGTCCGTCAAGCTGACATGCGCTGCAGTCGCCCTGAGGACAACCTTCCCCGGTTCCGCAGGCCATCGCCACGAACGCGCCGGCGAGAACCAGAACCGCCCAATAGTCGATGCTCGCCTGCGCCGTGTAGCTGCCCTGGCACTTCCACTTCGCTTCAGCGAACAGCGAATCCCACGAGTCCATTCCGGCCTCCTTGTCCGACACAGCCACGGCCCGGTTCGAAGCGGCGCGTGGTGAACTCCGGTGCTCCGTCCGAAGCAGACAGGAGGACACGGACGGCGACGCCGACCGCACCCAGCATGTCGACCGGTGACGGGGAAATGCCCTTCGAGTCTCGGACGAGCATCTGGACTACTCGAACATGTTCTCGACGTGCCAGCCCTGGAGCCACTGCACCGAACAGCCTTCCAGCTTCTTCTCTGCGAGGCCGTACTTGAGGAACCGGCTCGGCGTCAAGTTGCAGTTGTCGTCCCCGATTGCCTCAAGCGTCACCAGCCATGCGGACGTCCCCGCCGGCTTCACTTCGACGCCGTACGCGAACCGATGCCGGAAAGGCACCGAGAACCCGAGAGCGGTCCAGAATGGGTCCTCCCACAGTTGTGGGAACGGCCCGCACCTGCCGTCCCATCGCTCGAACACGAAGTTCCCCTTCCAGCAGCAGGCGTCGCTCACGAGAAAAAGCCACTCGTCCTCAGCGCTTGTGACCGGAGCGGCGGGAAGCGAGCAGTTCTGAGTGAAGTAGACCGACACCGAAGATTCCATCTGGGAGAACACGATGTCGAGTTCCTCGAACACACGCCCGAAGGCCGCGACGTCCAGACCAGACCACCCCCCGGAGAAGTCGGCATAGCTGAAAGTCCCCGGCCACAGCGGATGCTCCATGGCCCTCAAGGCAGGAACGACGACAGAACGTTCATCTCCCTCGAACGGAAACCACTCCATGTCAGGGACAACCTGCTGGTCCAGTCCCATGAGCGGGCGGCAGGAGCCATCCTTCGCAACGAGGTGGGTCCTGAACGTGATGCCTTCCCGGTGACCATCGCACCCCGGATCGTGCCAAGCCCGCCCTGTGATCGCCAGGTCGACGCCCGGCTCCAGCCCGCTGTCAGACCCGCTCTCTTCGTCGAACTCATAGTTGAACCGTTGCCCACCAAGCAACTTGAAGCCGAGCGAAGGCCATGCCCCCGCGCTCCATTGGTCGACCATCATGTCGCACATACCATCCTGGTCCGCATCAGGACTGAAGTCACCTGAACAACACCCTTTCTCAGGAGTGAGCTCCGAGGAAAGCTGCTGGTAGGACGGCAAGACCGCGGCCAACTGCTCGACCAGCGCGGCATCGACGGGAGCCACCATGCAGCCCGGGGCCCCAACCTCGACCCTCGGCACCGAGTAGTAGCGCATCGCACCGGCGTGGAGCCTTGCCAACGCTTCGAACGCCTCGAAGTACCGGACGAAGACGGTATCCTCGACTCTCGCGGAGAACGCATCGAACGGCCAGGGTCTGCCTGGCTCCGAAATCAAATGCTGCACGGCCCAGTCTGTCGGAACCGCCGCAGCCGAAACCGCCTGGTCTTCCGCCACATACTCCACATGAATGGGGGATGTAAGCTTGTTGGTCAACGTCAGGAGCGGCTCACCCGGGGTCTTCTTGCGAAATCCCCCTCGAAGCACGAACTCTACCGGCTTGCCGTCGCAATCGAGGTCTCCCCTGGCATGGATAGAGAACAACTCCTCCCCTGCCTTACCCGTCCCAGTCTGGTGGAGCGAGAAAACAAAACGGTGGGATCCGGAGAGGTCGAATCCGAGAGCCCTCCATGTTACAGTGTGGAACCGCGAGGCATCGGGGTCACATGCACCGTCACCATCCAGGTCCGGGCCCCCGAACGCCTTGCAGCAGGTGCCCGAAAAGGGTGTCCACTCCTCGTCGAGCACCAGCGTCTTGCCCAGCTGGGGCTCGACTGGAGACCACTGGCCGCCCTCCTTGGACTCAACCCAAAGTCCATAATGTGCCTGTGCTCCTCGATAGAGCCTCACCAAGTTCTGTATGGGTTCTCGACACGCTTCGTTCACCACGAACCGACATTCGCCCGAGGTGGGATCCACCGCTTCCAGCGTGCACGGGTTCCCGTCATCTTCGCACTCGACCGCGTTGCAGAAGCCCTCCTCCGAGCAGTCGTAGCAGTGCCCAGCTTTGCAATAGCCAGTTTCCGGGCACGCGGAGCAGGGGTCGAGGAACGAGGGAGGACACTCCCCAGAAGCGACGTCGTCGACCGGACCGCAGCGTGTGGCATCAGACTCCGCGAGGTCTGAGCCAACTCCGGAGGGCATCTGCAAGCAGGCATCCCCGACGCCGGCCCTGCCCGAACCGCACCCCATGAGCACATGCAACTGCACAGCAGCAACAACAAAACAAAACCGCCAAATCAAACAAAAACACTTCATGAGATCACCAAGAAATGCCCGTCTTTAGTCCACTCCTTTGAAAGGCCGATCAGCTTTGCTTCCGCCCAGGTATGAAGCGCCTCCCGTGAGTTGCCGGTCTGCATGTTCACACTCCCGAAAGCAGCGTGGCGACTGTCGATCGGCTTTGCCCTGTTCCAACGCCAGGATACCCCGGCCTCCCGGCGATGGCAAGCGGAACGAGGGGGCTTTGCAAACGGCTCGAATCGAGCGGTCTTCCGTAGGTGGGTTGGGGGCGAGACTACTCGGCCGGGACGGGGACCGGGGTGACGGGGATGGGGAGCCCGGCGGCCTTGGCCGCGCGCTTGGCCTCCTGGGCCGCCTTCTCGTCGATGCGGTTCTGGAGGTAGGAGACGAACGACTGGAACTCCTCGGTGCGCTCCATCTGGCCCCGCTCGACCGCGCCCTGACGCAGCGACTTCAGCCACGACTCGAAGGTGGGGATGGCCCGGGTCAGGAAGAGGTTCTCCCGCTCGGCCTCGATGTCCTCGGCAGAGAGCTTCGCTTCGGGCAGGGCTTTCTCCATGAGCTTGACCACGTACACCCGATTCGTGTCGGGCTGGACGTAGACCTTGTCCGCCAGCGGCTTGTCCGGTGTCATCTTGAACGCGTCCTTGAACAGCTCCTCGAACTTGCCGATTCCGGGAATGGACGCGCCCGGCGTGGCCAGGTGGAACTTCCCGGAACGCTTGACCTGGAGCAGGATGGCGTCCACCCCGAGCTCCTTGCCCTCGGCCGGTGCCTTGAACGTCTCGAGCGCCTTGTCGAGGTCGGTCCCTTCCGCTGCCCTGGCGATCTTGAGGAGCTCCTCGGCCCGGGCCTTGGCCGTCTCCGGGGCCTTCTTCTGCTGAAGCAGGATGCGGCCGATGCCGTTCCTTGCCTGCTCGAGCGACTCGTCCTTGCGCTCCTTCTTGTCGGTCACATAGAGGATCCAGGCACCGTCCTCGGTCTCGAACGGACCAACGAGCTGGTCCTTCGCCGCACCGGCGAGTGCGGTGGCCCCTTCGCTTCCGAAGGGCTGGTCTTCCATCTCGGCCAGGGTCATCCAGCCGGAGAACAGGCCGGAGCGGTGGGGGCTCTCGGCATGGGCCGACTCCCGCTTGGCCACTTCCTTGAACCGGGCGAACGGCTCGGCCGGGCTCTCCGGCTTGGGTGGTTGGCTGCCGTCCGCTGCCGGGGGGGGCATCGGGAACAGGTCGCCCTGCCCCTGGATCCGCTCGAGCATGGCCTTGGCCTTGGCCGCGGCAGCCTCCTTCTCCTCCTTGGTCGGGGGTACCGGGGCCGCCTTCTCCTCTCCGCGGGCCGGGGGCTCCTCCGCCTTGGCCGCAGCAAAGATGCCCGCGACCTGGAACTGCTCGTCCGCGTGGAAGACGGCGGGGTGCGCATCGTAGTAACCCGACACCTCGGCCTCGTGCTCGGCCGCGTACCTGGCGGCCTCCTCGTCGGTCACGGTCCCCGCCAACTCATAGAGGTCGGGGCGGAACTCGACATAGCCGAGGTCCACCTTGGTGTTCTTCGCGCGCACGGCCAGCTCGGCCTCCATCGGCTCGACCTTGACCACGCCGGCCAGGAAGGACTGGAGCTTGAACGCCAGCAGGACGCGGTTCACGAAGTCCTCGTACTCCTGCGGGGAGCTGTTGAGCCCGTACACGATCCAGTTGTTGAACCCCCGGGAGTCGAACACCTTCTTGGTGGTCGGAAGGCCGTCGTCCCCCGTGACCTCCTCTTCCTTGTAGAAGCTTTCCGGGTACATCGCCTTGGCCAGCTCCTTCTCACCGATCTTGAACCCCAGCCGGATGGCCTCGTCGCTGGCCAGGTAGATCATCTCGGTGATCTGGAGGATCGCGGAGGCCTGCTTCGGCGTCAGCTCCTCGACGTCGTTGCGGTACAGCTCGCCGGCATCCGCGCCCGCGGCCAGGGTGAAGCTCATGCCGGCCGGCGTCCTGAGGAACCCGGGCAGCAGGTTCATGGACATGACCAGGTGGTCCCGGGTGATCGTGTGCCCGCCCACCTTGGCGTACGCGGGAACGTCCTCGCTGACACACCCCCCGTCGCCACCGCCCATGCCCGTGTTGAACGTGAACACGAACACCACGATGATCATGCCGAACAGCAGGTAGATCAGAAACGACTTGGAATGCCTTCTCATTGCACCGAGCATCTGCGACCTCTTTCTTGCCAGTACCGCCAACGCAGCCGCGTCAGGCTGCCTGCCTACGACCAGAAGCAGCCGCTCCCTTGCGCCTGCCCCGCCGCTTCGGGGGACGGCCTGGGCAGTCCCCACCCCACGGATCGGCGCATCATAATCGAACCCCCCGGGGTTTGCAACAAGGATTCCTGCCCGTTTCCCTTCCCCTCGGTTCCCGCACTTGCGGCCGATCCGTAACCTGCACCAGCGGTTCGGCCGTACCCGCCGAACCGCCCCCGGCTCACTCCTCCAGCATCTTCAGGATGTGTTTCGCCAATGTCTCGGCGATCTCGGTATGGCGGGGGACGGGCTGGGACATGCCGGTCGCAGGGTTGTGGTACCAGTCGTGACGGCCCCCCTTGCGGAGCAGAATGCACCCCATCCGACGCAGACGTCTGAGCAAGTCGCGGCGTTTCATCCTACGGCAATCTCTCCAACGTGGCGCACGAGGGGGATCTGGCCGCTGGTCAGGTCCTGGTAGATCTCACGGAGGTTGTCCTTGAGCTCGTCAAGGGTGGTCCCCTGCGAACGGTAGTCGGGGAACTCCTCCAACCAGCCGACCCAGAGCTCGCCCTCCTGGTAGTACACGAAGCGTCTCTTCTCCGAACGCATGGGGCCCATGGGTTCTCCTCGGGCGGTCCGTCGCCCATGGATTCAACATAGCATGTGCGGCGGAGGCGGACAAGCCGGCGAATGCGCACCTGGGTTCCATCTACAACGGTCACCCGAGCCGTGGGCGACGCATGGGCCGATGGGTTCCCGCACCCACGGCCGAGGCGGTGGCAGATCCGCACGCCCGTCAGGGATTCAGGGAGAACACGGCCAGGCCGGCGTCGACCCGGACCATGGCGTCCAGGGCCAGGAGCACTGCGATCTTCTGCCCGTCCGGCGACAGGTAGACGCGGGGAACGATGGAGAAGTAGATCTCGCTGAACTCGCCGCGATATCGGAAGATCTCCCGCTCGAGAACGGCATGGCCACCTTCCGGCCCTGCCTGGGCGTCCGCCGGCCGCTCCCGCTCCGGGACCGGTCCCTTGACCGTCAGATACCACGCGACCTTGGTCTCGGTGACCATCTCGACCTCGGCCGTCACCCCTCTGGGAAAGATGAAGCGGTACCGGTTCTTGCCGTCGGGCAGTGCGGAGACCGGCAGCATCTCGTACCCCTCGTTCCGGAAGTAGCCGGGCATCTTCTGTCCGATGTCGGTGATCCCCTTGAAGTGGAGCTTGCGCTTGCCCTTGGAGAGCTCCCGGACGTGCCAGGTGAGGCGGGAATCCCCCTCTCCATGCGGCCCGGGGCAGACGAGGTAGGAATGCCCGAACCGAGTGGAATCCTTCGAGAACCCCTCGAACTCCATGAGCTCGCACGGCATGTCGGCGCACAGCCGGGCGCAACGCTGCTGTGCACTCTCCTCGTCGGGGGGGACGGCCTTTGGTTCTTCCGCCAGGGCCATCGCCTGGCTCAACAGGATCAGCACCTGCGCCAGGAGTGCTGCACTCTTCCATCGCATCGAGGTCATCGCCACCGCCCCCGGACCTTCCGGCTCTGCTGCCCATGGTATCTGCTGCGGGCGAAACGGTCAAACACGGGGGCAAGCCTCCACCCCGACCCGGAGCACGCGCGACGGCCCCTCGATGCGCCGGATGTGCCGTGGAGACTATTCGGCCCCCGGCTCCGCACAGACAGGGCTCTCCAGGGAATCATCGCACACGAGCCCGACATCGCAGGCCGAGAAGGGAAGCCCCGCTGCGCCGCAGGGGGCGCCGGCGGGAAGGAACTCGAAGCAGACCGGAAACTCCCCCACCGGCACGCACGCAAGCCCGGGGCCGCACTCCTTCGAGCTCGTGCAGGGAACCCCGTGGGTGCCGGCGTAGCACGCATCGAGGTCCGGATCGCACAGCAGACCGGCCGCACAGTCGTCGTCGTCCCAGCAGGGGTCGCCGGTCGAGCCGTCATAGCAGTGGGCGAGCTCCAGGGGGCAGTGCCAGCCGGGCGCACAGTGGGCATCCTGCGAGCAGGGGTCGCCGTCCCGCCCGTCGAAGCACTGGAACAGCACTCCGATGCAGAAGAAGCCGGTTTCGCAGTCGGAGTCGTCCGCACAGGGATCCCAGTCCGTCCCCGGAGGGAGACAGGTGGTCTCCCCGCCTGCCACCGCGCTGCGGCAGACCAGGCCGGGGAGGCAGACCTCGTAGGGGATGTCGAGCGCACAGGCGTCCCCGCCCCCCAGGTAGAACACGCAGTGTCCCCCGGAATCGTCGACCAGGCAGGTGGCCCCGTTCTTGCAGTCCGCAGGTGTGACGCACGGGCTTCCCGCCTCTCCTCCGACACAGACGGCCGTTTCCGCGAAGCAGAAGAGGTCCGAGGTGCACTCCTCGTCTCGAAGACAGGCATCGCCGATGTGGCCGGGCAGCCGGCATTCAGGCGGCTCGAACGCCGTGTTGCAGACGGTCCCCGGCTCGCATGCCGCCTGCAGCGACTCGGGGTCGCACGGCGAGTGGACCGGAAGGGACTTCCCGCAGCGCATCTGTCCGTCCGGCATCTTGAGGCACTTCAGGTCGACCATGCAGCTCGAGTCGACTTTGCACGGGTCTCCCTTGGACCCGTCCCAGCACTTGCAGTCGCCCTCGCCGGGGCAGGTGCACTTCATCGGTGCCAGGCAGGACTCGATGGGGGCCGGCTGGCACTTCTCCCCCTCCACCGCCACGTGGTAGCGGCAGATCCCCTCGAGCGAGCCGTTGGACGCCACCTCGTCGAGCGGGCAGTAGAGATCCCCTTCGCAGGTGTGGAACGTATCGCACCACTCGCCGAAGTGCCCCTGGCGGCAGGTCCCGCCGCTCTCGGCTCGGTTGCCGTCCAGCTCGAAACAGGAGAGTCCGGGGGCGCACATACCGGACCAGTAGCACCAGTCGCCTTTGCCGGCCAGCGGAGAGGAGCCGGAGACACCCACGCCCCACGAGCAGCACTCTCCTCGGCAGCACGCCTCGTAGCGGTCGGCGAAGTAGTCGATGCTGTACCAGGTGCAAACGGACTCGGCGGTCTGGTTGGAAACGGGTTCCTGGGCTGTCACGGCCAGCGTCCCCTCGGCCCACAGCCCGTCGCTTCCGCAGGTCACCACGATCGGGGCGGGGGGTTCCCAGTCATCCCAACCGTTGTTGTCCCAGCCCGTCGTGCCGGACGACTCCTCGTCGTCCCCCTCCGTGAGGTAGTAGAACACCACGACCTCGCAGCCGGATGACAGGAAGAGCAGGGCCGTCAGAGCCGCTACGAGACAGGCGGACCGAGCTGCGGATGTCCTGTTCATGGCTGACCTCCTTGGTCGACCGGATCGGCTTCGCACTGGGTCGTCTGGGCCACACAGTGATGGCCGGGCAGGCAGTCCTCGTCTTCCCAGCACGGGGCACCGGGACCTCCCGGCGGCTTGCACTGGGACGGAGCATAGCCCGAGTTGCAGGTCATTCCGTCGGGACAGAGGATGAACGTGACGTACGGTGCTCCACAGGGGTCCCCTTCCTGGGCGAGCATCATGCACTTCGGGCCGCCGACGTCCACGCACGAGAGCCCTTCCGCACACCAGGCATCTCCGATGCACGGCGACCCGGCCAGAGTGTCGTAGCACTGGCCGACCGGCATGAGACAGTCGAAGCCGGGGCCGCAATCCGCCGGCTTGGCGCACGGATCGCCGTTGTCCCCGTCGTGGCACTCGGACACAAAGGGCACGCAGAAGAGCGGCAGGGCACAGTCCGCGGCCACGGCGCACCACTCCCCTTCCACGGCGTGGGCGCACACCGCGCTCTCCGGGGTGCAGACGAGCCCCTCCCCGCACGGGAAGCTCTCCGAGCAGGGGTCCCCGAGCTCACCGGCAAGGCACTCCAGGAGGTCGGGATGGCAGACAAGCCCGGCCACACACTGCTGCGTGTCGGCGCAGGGCTCCCCCTTCTTGCCGCTGCTGCACTGGCCGGGCGGGTCGGCACAGAACAGGCCGCTTCCGCACAGGGCGAAGTCCCCGTTCTCCGCCCCGCACGGTCCCCCCAGCGGGATGATTCCGAGGCAGAGCCACCCTTCCCAGACCTGTACGCACTGGCCCGCGCCCTTGCAGTCCGATGCCGCAACGCACGGTGACCCCGGACCTCCGTCGAAGCAGCGGTCCTTCTTCGCGTTGCAGGTGAATCCCTCCGCACACTTCCCCTCGTTGCACGGATCGCCGAAGTCACCCGAGCAGCACTCCTTGGGAACCCCCGCACAGTACAGTCCCGGCTGACAGTCGCCTGCGGACGCGCAAGTCTCCCCGTCCAGGCCGCTCAGACAGATCCCGGCCGATTCCGCACACACGAGCCCCTCTCCACAGTCCAGGTCGGTCACGCAGATCTGCCCCGGTCCGGTCGGAGCTCCGCAAACCGGTGGATAGGCCGAGTACAGGCACACCAGCCCCGGTCCGCACTGCATCCAGTCCGAGGGGGAACCGCCACAAACGTCCCCTTCCTCCAGCACCTGCATGCACTGGCCCGCACCGTCCTTCCCCGGAAGGCACTCGAAGGCATCCCGGCACTGCTCGTTCTGCTCGCACGGGTCGCCGTTCTTTCCGTCGAAGCACAGGCTCACCGTACTGTTGCAGAACAGAGGACTTGCGCAGTCGGAGTCCTTGGCGCAGGGAGCGGTCTCGTCTCCCGGCTCCCCGCAGACCGGGGGGTCGAGGAACGCCAGGCATGCCAACCCCGAGGGGCAGGTGACCAGCATCTCCTCCCCCTGTTCGAAGCACTCCTCCCCGTCTCCGAGCCAGTCGGCGCACACGGACTTGCCCCCGGCGATGCCCGTACAGCCGAGTCCGGGGTCGCATTGCCAGTCCGCCATGCACGGATCGCCGACGACTCCTTCGAAGCAGACCCCGGCTTCTCCCGACTTCCCCTCCAGGCTGCAGTACAGGCCGGCCGCGCAGCTGTCCGACTCGCACGGGTCGCCTGCCGACCCGTCCCAGCACAGGCACGGGCTCGGCTCGCACACACACGACATTAA
>VGRX01000002.1 GCA_016875215.1 Deltaproteobacteria bacterium | reverse complement strand
GGGGGGAACGCCGGGAGGACATCCCCTTGCTGGCGGGCCACTTCCTGGCCGAGAGGTTCCCGGGCAAGAGCCTGTCCCCCGGGTTCCTCGAACGGCTGGTCGGTCATCCGTTCCCGGGCAACGTACGGGAGCTGGTCAACCTGGTCGAGCGGGTTGCGACCCTGGGCGAGGAGGTGGGGGCCGGCGAGATGCCTTCGCCGCGGCCTTTGGCCGCGCCGCCCCCATCCCTCGGTGCTGCTCGAGACGGGCGTGGGGCGGCCGCAGGACCCACCGCAGATGTGACTCGCTCCCTGCGACCTCCCCCATTGACGGAGGCCGGGAGGGGGGAGCTCGCCTCTCCGGTTGCGTTGCCTTCGGCGGAGGCCGGGAGGGGGAATCTCGCCCCGTTCAAGGAGGCCAAGGAGCTCGCGGTCGCTGAGTTCGAGGGGAGCTACCTGGCCCGCCTCATGGAACAGTCGGGGGGGAACATCTCTGCGGCTGCCCGGGGGGCCGGACTCGACCGCAAGCACCTTCGGGTGTTGCTCCGGAAGCACGGCCTGTACTATAACGAAGACGGCATCTGATGAGGGAGGCTACTTGAGCGAACAGGAACGACGCCGATTTCCCCGATTTCCCGGGGGAACCGTGTTCACCGGCCCGGACGGAGAGTCGCGCATGGCGAGCGTGGATCAGGGGCCGGGAGGGGCCTTCCTGGAGACCACGGAGCCGGTGCGTCCGAAGTCCATCCTCGTGCTCAACGTGTACGATCCGTTCGAGCGGGACCAGCCGGTGCTCCTGCTGGCCAGCGTCGTACGCTGCCGGGAAAAGCCGACGATGGGAATCGCAATCGTCTGGCGCAAGGCGATCTCGCCGTTCGGGTTGTACCGGCTGCGCAGCTTCCTGGACCAGCACTTCCACCTCCTGCTCGACCCGCACAAGACGGGAGCATGGGCCGAATCGGAGCTGCTGGGCCCGGTGGTCTACGATTTCGAGGCGGGGTCGGTGGACCCGCTCCCGTCGTCCAAGCTGGAAGAGATCGAGGAAGCGGAAGCGTTCTACGGGATCAAGTTCACGCAGGGTTTCCTGCCCAAGGCCCAGTACCTGGAGGTCAAGCTGGTCCCGTCGGGAGAGGAGGCGACTCGCTCACGGGGGTTCCGAAAGGAGCTGTCCATGGATGCGGCCGCGATGCTGCACATGGACAAGTTCGGTCCGGGCGAATTGACCACGCAGCCGATCTCGCTCGAGGAGGCAACCACCCACGGTCTGACCGATGACGACGTGACCCGGTGGAAGCAGGAGATGAAGAAGCGCAAGGCGTCCGGGGTACCGGCCTCGGTAGCGGTGCGCGGCGAGGTGACGAACGGCGTGGTGCGGCTCATGAATGCCGACGGGCTGCTGATCATCCTCGAGCGGACGCGGCCCGAGACAGGGGATCGGATCCTGGTCGAGATGGCGCTGACCGTCGGGGTCTGTTCCGGCCCGGTCTTCATCATCGGGAAGGCGGCCCGGGTAGCCCGTGACAGGCGCACCAACAAGGTCGTGCTGGACGTCGGGGTGGATTCGGTGGACGAGAAGGGCAATACGGGGCTGTTCCTCCAGTACATCAGCGCTTTGTAGGAACCTTCCAGTCTCGGCTTGACCGGAAACGCCCAGCCCCCCTCCCGTCCGGGCCCTGACCGTGAGGGAGGGGCCGGGTTGCAGATCCGGTATCTTTAATGTGGCCAAACGGCAACGGCCGAAGTAGACTGGGCAGGCGGTGCGTGCTGTGAGGGTGGAAGCGGGGTCCGCCTCGATCCCTGCTCGGTCCTCCGGCGTATCGGGTGGAGTGGCTGCCCATGGAATCCAACCTGACCGAAAAGAAGAGCCCGGTGATCTACATTGCCGATGACGAGGACAACAACCTCTTCATCATGAAGGCAACACTCAAGGCCGAGGCCTACCGGGTGCACGCGTTCAAAGACGGGATGTCGCTGCTGGACTTCCTGAACCAGGGTACCGAGCCGCCCGACCTCATGCTGCTGGACGTGATGATGCCCGGGCTGTCCGGCTTCGATGTGCTGCGGGAGGTGCGGTCGATTCCCCGCTACGCCCGCGTTCCCATCGTGATGGTCACGGGGCTCGATGACATCCAGCACAAGGTCACGGGGCTCGATACAGGGGCCGACGACTACGTCGGGAAGCCGTTCCATCCCCTGGAGGTCCGGGCCCGCGTGCGTTCGCTCCTGCGGATCAAGCTCCTCGGAGATCAGATCGAGAAGTCGAACCTGCTGCTGTCCGACGAGAAGCTGCACCTGGAATCGCTGGTCCGGGAGCGGACGCTGGAGCTGGAGAACACGACGCTCGGCGTGGTCGCTGCCCTGGAGAAGGCCAACGAGCTGAACGACACCGATACCGGGATGCACCTCCTGCGGGTGTGCTCATACTCGGAGCTGATCGCCCGGGAGATCGGCCTCCCGGGACAGGCGGTGGTCCGGATCCGGCGGTTCGCTTCGCTGCATGATGTCGGCAAGGTCGGTCTGCCGGACGAAGTGCTCAAGAAGCCGGGACCGCTCACGCAGGCCGAGTTCGACGTGATGAAGCGGCACACGGTCATGGGGTACGAGATGCTGACCCTTGCCCGCTCCGACCCCATGGCCCGCAACATCGCCCTGTGCCACCACGAGAAGTTCAACGGACGCGGCTACCCATACGGACTGGCCGGAACCGACATCCCGCTCGAGGCCCGCATCGTCGCGCTGGCGGACGTCTTCGACGCGCTGACCACACGGCGATGCTACAAGAATGCCTACCCGCTGGAGATGGCACGCCGGACCATCGAGGAGGAGCGGGGGAAGCACTTCGACCCGGCCCTGGTGGACATCCACCTCGGACGATGGGACGACATACGCGAGATCCTGAAGCGGTACCAGGACACGGGAACTCAGGCAGCGCAGTTCGACGCCGGGGCCTTGCCGACCAAACCGAGGTCGGCGCTGTGGGAGTACGACACGGTGGGGAAGGAATCATGACGAGACATTGCTGGACATGGCCCGCGCTGCTGGTCGCGCTGGCAGGCCTGACCGGGTGCTCATCGCCGTCGGACGGCCCGCCCCCGGGGACGCCGCAGGAAGACCAGGCCTGCAAGTTCGCGGACGAGCTGGCCTGTGGCGTGGATGCGTCAGGCAAGCAGGATGCGCTGCTCCTGTGCAAGGTCACGAAAGACAAGGGACGCGTATGGGTGCTCGAGGAAATCTGCACGCTGGAATGCACCGACCTCGAGTGTCTCCAGGTTCCGATCGACGTGGTCGACGCTGCCCCGGACGTATTGCCGGTCGAGGACATGGTGGAGCTGCCCCCGCCGTGCGAACCTCAGTGCAAGGACAAGGCATGCGGCAACGACGGGTGCGGCGGGAAGTGCGGGCTCTGCCCTCCGGACCATGCGTGCGGGGAGGACTTCAAGTGCCATCTGCACTGTGCGCCGGTTTGTGCGGGCAAGCAGTGCGGTGACGACGGTTGCGGGGGGAGCTGCGGCGACTGTCCGTTCAACATGGCCTGCGTGGAAGGCCTGTGCCAGTGCAAGCCGCACTGCCTGGACAAGGATTGCGGTCCGGACGGCTGCGGCGGCACGTGCGGCGAGTGTGCGCTGGGCTTCCAGTGTTCTCCGTTCGGCCAGTGCCAGGGCATCTGCCAGCCTGCATGCGGGGGCAAGGCATGCGGCCCGGACGGCTGCGGCAGCACGTGCGGCGCCTGCCCACCCGGCCTGTTCTGCAGCCCGGACGGAGAGTGCACCAACCAGTGCTATCCGAGCTGCGACGGGAAGGAGTGCGGCAGCGACGGCTGCTTCGGCGTGTGCGGGTTCTGCCCGTGCCCGACCTGCGCTCTGGACAAGACCGACTGTTCGCCCGAGGGCAAGTGCATCGTGAAGGACACCAAGCTCGGCTGCTCGGGGCTGCTCGATTGCCTCAATGTCTGTCCAACGGGGGACGCTGCGTGCCAGAACAAGTGCTTTGACCAGACCTCTCCGGCAGGGCAGCAGAAGTACCAGGATCTCATCGACTGCATCGTTGCGGAGTGCACCATGTTCCCTACCGACCCGTGCATCCAGGATGCGCTCATGGGAATCTGCTTCGAAGCCTACCTGGCTTGCATCGACGACATCTGAGCATCGAAGGGAGGAGAAGATGGCGTATCGGAGTCTGTGTGCGGCGCTCCTGGTCGCTGTGGGGATGGCGGCTTGCGGCGGCGGCGGCGGAGACGGGACATCGACCCCGGATATCATCGAGACCGCTGGCGGGGAGCTCGGCGAGGTGACGGAGAGTGCGGAACCGCCGGTCAAGAAGCAGTGGAAGGAGGTCGAGGTCGCCACCATCGAGGGCATCACCAAGGTGCGCGGGTTCGGGTGCAACCAGACGAGGGTGGTTGCGGACGTGGAGGGCCTCGTCTCCAAGGGGCTCTACGTGTGGCAGCCCGCCGGTACCGTCGGTTTCGAGAAGGTGTACGACGGGATCGGCCTTGTCGCAGTGCTCGATTCACAGGTCCTGGTGGCCCAGTTCGGCGGGCCCAACAACACGGCGTCCCTGGTCGGCGTGGACGATGAAGGCCAGGCTACCGATCTGGGGTATGCGTTCGAGAACCTGGAGATCCGCGATCTTGCCACGCAGGGGGACAAGGTCTTTGCGCTCAGCCGAGACGGCTCCACCGCGGAGTACCTGGTCCACCGCGGAAACGTGGGAGGGAGCGGATTCGAGCAGGTCGGTCCCCGGCTCGTCGAGACTGCAATGGGCTTCCACGTCACCTCGGACAAGATCCGGCTGTTGGCCAACGCTGCGGACGCGCTGGGAACCGTCTGCTACCAGATCGATGCGTTCGGCAACGCAGACACCCAATGGGAATCGTGCCCGGCGTTTCCCGACTACGTGGCGGAGAAGGACGGTCAGCCCAGCAGCGTGGTCGCGGAGATCTACGGCCGGGACGACCGCATGGCCCTCTGGTTCCGGGTCTCGGACAAAGGGGTGAAGAAGTGGGTCCACTACGTGGCCGATGCACAGACCAAGTGGACCGAGCTCGAGGGGTTTCCGGCCGTCGAGCCGACCGCCTAAAATCACGACGGAGAACGGATCATCATCGGCTACTCGGCAGCGGGGGACAAGGCCCCGGTCTTTTCGGCCGAAGTCGACTCCGCAAACGCTGCCGAGAGCTACGCGTTCGGCTTGCCCGAGACCAGGGACAAGACCGGTGTCGTCGGCTTCTGCCGCTCCGAGGACTGGCTCCATGCGGCCTGGTTCGACTACAACGCGGGCGGCAGCACCCTTTCCCTGTGGCGCATCAAAGACTGACGCGGCGCCTGTTCACGGAGCGGAAATGACCCGTATCATAGACCTTCGCAGCGATACCGTCACCCGACCCGGGCAAGCCATGCGGGCTGCAATGGCAGCGGCCGAAGTGGGGGACACCGTCTACAACGAGGATCCGACGGTGCTCGCTCTCGAGGCGCGGATCGCCCGGCTTCTCGGCAAGGAAGCCGCACTGTACGTGCCCACGGGTACCATGGCCAACATCCTTGCCATCCGCCTGCGGGCCGAGCCGGGGGACGAGCTGGTCATCGAGTCCGAGGCCCACCCCGTCTACTACGAAGCCGGCGGTGCCGGTGCGTTCTCCGGGGCCCTGTTCAAGACCGTGCGGGGGGACCGCGGAATCCTCGAGGTCGACGACGTGGCCCGGGTGCTGTACGCACCGGTCTACTACCGCCCGAGGCAGACCGCGCTGCTGCTCGAGAACACCCACAACCGGGGCGGAGGGATCGTCTATCCGCTCGAGCGGGTGAAAGCCCTGGCCGAGCTGGCCCGCAGCCACGGCCTCAAAGTCCACATGGACGGCGCTCGCCTGTGGAACGCATCCGTTGCCGCCCGCGTCCCCGTGAGCGAGTACGCGGCCCCGTGCGATACCGTCTCAGTCTGCTTCTCCAAGGGGCTGGGGGCCCCGGTGGGCTCCGCACTTGCCGGGAGCCGGGCGGACATCGAGCGCGCCTGGCACTACCGCCACATGCTCGGCGGGAGCTGGCGCCAGGCCGGAATCCTGGCAGCGGCCGCCCTGTATGCCCTCGACCACCACGTGGAGCGCCTGGCAAAGGACCACGCCAACGCCGCACTGCTTGCCCGAGGCCTGGAACAGCTCGGCCTTGCCGTGACGAACCGGGTCGAGACGAACATGGTCTACTTCCGCCATCCGGAGGCCGAGAAGCTTGCCACCCGACTCGAGGATGCAGGTATCCGGACGTCGGCCGTGGAGCCGGACACGATCCGCTGCGTCACGCACCTGGACGTAGATGGGCAGGACGTCGCCGCTGCGCTGGATGTGCTGAAGAGGCTGATATGATGGTCGATGATCCCCTCGACGGCGCTCCCCTCGAAGGGAGGTCCTTTTCATGACGCGACAACAGGACCTGCTGGTGAGGTTCTTCAAGTTCGGGGTGGTCGGGGGCAGCGGCGTGTTCGTGAACCTAGGCATCTACGCGCTGCTGACCCGGGGGCTGGGCCTGCTCGACGACCTGTGGGCCAGCAACCTGGCCTACGCATTCTCGGTCGAGATGTCGATACTCACGAACTTCCTGCTCAACGACTTGTGGACGTTCTCGGACCGTCGCCGGCAGGTCCCTTTCCGGACGCGGCTTCTGAGGTTCCACGGCGTGAGCCTGGTCGGCTTTGGAATCAACCAGGGGATCTTCTCGACCCTCAACTGGCTGCTGAAGTCGGGGGGGCTGGTCTTCTTCGGCCCGATGAGCCTGCCGGGGGTCGGCACGGTGAACGTGGACGATCTGGCCGCGGGCTGCATCGGCATCGGCACGGCCATGTTCTGGAATTTCTTCGCAAACCTGCTCTGGACATGGAAGGGGAAAGGGGAAACGCCAACTTCTGTTTGACAGGGCAGGCGGCATTGGAGTAGCGTGTTTGCTCGACGGAGGGGTGACATGGCGGAAGAATTCGACTACCTCAACTCGAACCTGTCGGCACCGTTCAACGAGCAGTTGAAGGTGCGCTCCGACGAGTCGTTCGTGAAAGAAGTCTCGGAGCGGGCCCGAATGCTCTACAATCTCAGGTACTCCCCCAAGGATGCCGTCGCCCGCATCCAGAAGAACCTCGAATGGGAGTTCGACGATACCTGGGCCGTCCGCCCGCCGGATGTCTTCAAGAAGGTCAAGGAGATCGTCGACGGCATCTACAAGCGCATGGAAGGGAAGCTGGACTGATGCCGGACGGAATGGCCACGGCCCGAAGAGATGGTCGATGGCCCCTTCGACTGCGCTGGGGGCAGGCTTTGGTCGGTGGTCGCCGGTGCGTCGGTCTGCTCCTGTTCTTCCTGCTGTGCCAGCCATCTGCATTTGCCCAGGATGATCCCAGGAGCCGGTTCAATGCAGCGGTCGACATGGCCAAGGCGGGCCAGATCGACGAGGCGATGGCAGTCTGGCTCGAGGTGCTCCCGCTCATCGAGGACCAGTACCGGCCCAGTGTTCACCGGGCCCTGGGGCTGGCCTATGCCCAGCAGGGGAAGCTGCCCGAGGCCTGGCATCACCTGACCCTTTTCGTGGCCGCAAGAGAGGAGGGAAAGGCTGCCAAGACGAGGGCTCGCCTCCAGGAGGTGCAGTCCGCACTCATCGATACCCATCGCAAGGTGACCATCGCGTGTGAGCCCAGGGAAGCGCAGGTCTACCCGGCTGCCGGGGCCGAGGGCCCTGCGTACACCTGTCCGCTGACGTGGTGGTTCCCGCCGGGAAGGCACTTCGTCCACGTCGCGGCACAGGGCTACGCCCCCCGCACCGAGCCTGTGGACGTGTCGGACCAGTGCGTCGAGACCTTGCGCACGGTGATCCTGGCGCCGCTCGTGCCGGCCTCGGACGGCTCGATGCAGCCGCTCGATGCCCGGGAGGTGGAACGGCAGTTCGAGCTGGCCATCAAGACCGGGCAGACCACGCTGCTCAAGGATCTGGCGAAGCGGCACGGGGACCTGCTCAAGGGGTTGCCGTGCGCCCGTGCGTGGACGACGGCTGTGCGCAACATAGCCAACACCGACTGCCGGCCCGAGGTGTTCCGCATCCTGCTCGACACCGGGGTCCAGGCCTGCATCGAGCCGAGCCTGCTCACCCAGGCGCTCGATCGGGGCTGCCCGGAGCTCGTGGACCTCCTTCTGCCGCTGATGTCTCCGGTGGACGTGGCCCGGGGGGCCATCGCCATGGTGACGAGCCGCTTCGAGGAATCGCCGCCCGAGGAAGCGGAGCGTGTGCTCGAGATGCTCACCCGGGTCCGGGGTTACACGGCGGATGCCTGCGCGGCCAAGGCCCCGGAGCCGGTATGCGATTGTGTGAGCACTCTCGACCGGCTGACCGAGCAGTGGTTCGCCAACATGGCCAAGCGCAACCAGCCGGACAACGTGCGGGCCTTCCTCGCCAATCATGCCTCCCTGGCGAGGAAGTACAACTGCGCCATGACCCGGCGGGTGGTCAGCGACATGTCGATGGACACCGACTGTGCAAAGGCCTTGGGCAGGCTCTCCGCGTTCTACCAGCCGGGGGACATCCTCTGCCCCATGGCGGACCTGTTCGAGTACGTGTGCAGACACCGCTGCGGGGACATTGCCGGAGTGCTGGTGCCGGATCTTCCACCGGACGAGCTGGCCCGTGCCACACTGTGGTACAATGACCAGAACCGGTACTACGTTTCGGACGTCCACGAAGGGACCATCGTCGGGTTCGAGCGGGCCATGGCGCTCGGCGACCTCCTCATCGGCGCCAATCGAAAGCACTGCACCCTCGATGCTCCCGACTCGGTCAACTGCAAGGCAATCGCACACGTCGAGAAGCAGATGCAGGTGACCCGGGACCGGGTCGCTCACCTCCAGAGCCCGGAGTTCCTGTTCAGCGAGAGCTGCGACCTGGTTGCCCAGATTGCCCGGTTCGACCAGGACATCGCGCGTCTCAAGATGCTGGCCCGCGAGTCCGGTTCCGATGCTCCTGCCGATTCCATCCGGGCCTACCTGATCAACAAGGAACGCATCCAGGTGTGGCTCAAGACGAACAAGGACAAGTACCGCAAGGCTGCAGGCAAGAAGTTCGATCCCAGGAAGTGCCCGAAGAAGTAGTGACGGGGCACGGACCGATGGGGACGGAACATCCGGGGCACGATGCACAGGGGCTGGGGATCGTCCGCTTCGGGCGCCTACGGCTCGGGGAGCTTCTCCACCTCCTCGACCCACCCGTCGCCCGGGGTCTTCTTGCCGCCAGGTTTCTTGCCTCCCGGCTTCTTCTCACCGGGCTTCTTCTCACCGGGCTTCTTCTCACCGGGCTTCTTCTCACCGGGCTTCTTCTCACCAAGGGCATCCTCGGCAGGCTTCGTCTCGGCTGAGTTCGTGCTGCCCGGTCCAACCTCTTCCGGAGTCTTCTCTCCAGGCGGAGAGGGAAGGGCATCCGAGGCCTCGGCACCGCCTGGAACGACATCTGCTGCAGCATGGGCCGGTGTTCCCCCGGCGCCGGGCGGTGTACCCGTTGCCTCGCCGGTGGCTGTCCCGGCTTTGACGTCGGCCCCCTGCGCCCCCTCAGCACCCCCCGCCGTCGAAGATCGTGCCTCCAGCTCCGGCATGCGCCTCGGGCGCCCGGTCGATTCCGGCGTGCGCTCCCCGCCCCCCCCCTCTCCCTTCCCGGCGGGGCCGGTTCGATGCGATTCCGAACGGACGTCTTCCGGCTTGCCGGAGACATCCGCTGTCCCCCCGGAGCTCGGGGAGGGTGGTGACGCTTCAGTCCCGTCGCGCTCCGCGGGCAAAGCGGAGGAGGCCTTTCCGGCAGCGGGTTCCTCCGTCGAAGGGGAGGAGCCCTGGGGGTTCCACAATCCGGGACCGAGGAGTCCGGCCAGAACCGCTGCGGCCGCGCCGACAGCCAGAAGCCAGGGCCACAGCTTCCTGCGGCCGCGGGCCGACCCCAGTGCAACTGCCGGTGCCCCGACGGCCCCTCCCGCGTGGTCGGGGCTGTGTGCCGGCGCCCCGACGGCCCCTCCCGCGTGGTCGGGGCTGTGTGCCGGTGCCCCGACGGCCCCTCCCGCGTGGTCGGGGCTGTGTGACCCTCGGACCGGCGTCCGGACCGCATCCAGCGTCCTGGCAAACGCATCTGCCGTTGCCACTCCCGCGGATCCCACTGCATCTGCCGCTGCCCCGACGGCCCCTCCCGCGTGGTCGGGGCTGTGTGCCGGCGCCCTGACGGCCCCTCCCGCGTGGTCGGGGCTGTGTGCCGGCGCCCCGACGGCCCCTCCCGCGTGGTCGGGGCTGTGTGACCCTCGGACCGGCGTTCGGACCGCATCCAGCGTCCTGGCAAACGCATCTGCCGCTGCCACTTCCGCCGACCCCACTGCATCTGGCGGCGCCCCGACGGCCCCTCCCGCGTGGTCGGGGCTGTGTGCCGGTGCCCCGACGGCCCCTCCCGCGTGGTCGGGGCTGTGTGACCCTCGGACCGGCGTCGTCACGGCATCCAGCGTCCCGGCAAACGCATCTGCGGGACCCGTTTCGGCATCCAGCGTCTCCCGGGCGGCCACCTGCAACCTGGAGTCAGTTGCGGGCTGCGGACTGCGAAGCTCCTTGCTCGATGCCTCCAACCCCTGCTCCCGGCCTCCAACCCCGGAAACCTCCCCTGCGCGTCGCAGCGCGTCCCGGAATTCCCCTGCGGTCCCGAACCGGTCTTTCGGGCTCTTGGCCAGGGCCCGGTCCACGAAACGCTGCAGCGAGTCCGGAATCTCGACGCCGGGGTTCCGCTCCAGGATGGGGGGGGCCTGATCCTGGACGTGCTGGAGCATGACTTTGAGCGGAGTCGGGGCGATGAACGGCGGGGTGCCGGACAGCATCTCGTACAGGACGACGCCCAGGGCGTAGAGGTCGCTCGAAGGGCCGACGGGCTCTCCCGATACCTGTTCCGGGCTGAGGTACTGGGGGGTTCCGCACACCATTCCGGTGCGGGTCAGGGTTCCCCCTTCCGGGTCGGTCCCCAGGAGCTTGGCGATGCCGAAGTCGAGCACCTTGGCGATCTCCTGCCCCCGCTCCCGCGTCAGGAAGATGTTGTCCGGCTTGATGTCCCGGTGGAGGATCCCCTTCTCGTGGGCCTCCTCGAGCGAGTCGCAGACCTGCAGCACGATGTCGACGGTCCGGCGGTGGTGGATGGCCCCAACGGTTCGGATGAGGTCGCCGACGGAGCGTCCGGTGAGGAACTCCATCGTGTAGTAGAGGGCGCCGTCCGGAGTTGCCCCGAAGTCGAACAGCATCACGGTGTGCGGGTTGCGCAGCGACGCGATGGTCCTGGCCTCGTTCATGAAGCGGCGGACCGAGTGCTCGTCCTCCACGATCTCCCGTCTCAGCACCTTGAGCGCCACGGTCCGGCGGAGCATGACGTGCTCGGCCTTGTAGACCACCCCCATGCCGCCGCGACCGATCCGTTCGAGGACCTGGTACCGTCGGTCGATGAGCTGACCGGTCAGGTTGTCGTCGGGCAATGCGACGAGGTTGGAGCCGTCTTGCGGGCAGTCGGTCAGGTCCGCCGGATACCGCCTGGAGCACGTGGGGCAGTACTTGTCCATGCCCCTCCTAGCCCGGGTTGCCGCGGCGGCGGGCCAGTGCCGCAGCAATGAACGCGGCGAAGAGGGGGTTTGCCCGCAGAGGCTTGGAGGTGAACTCCGGGTGGGCCTGCGTGGCCACGAACCAGGGATGTCCGGAAATCTCGACCATCTCGACGAGTCGTCGGTCCGGGCTCATCCCGCTGATGGTGAGCCCCCCGGCTTCGAGCCTGTCGATGAAGTCCGGGTTGACCTCGTAGCGGTGGCGATGGCGCTCGAGCACCGATTCGGCGCCGCCGTAGGCAGCCCGCGCCCGGCTCCCCTCCTTGAGGCGGCAGGGATAGGCCCCCAGGCGCATGGTACCTCCGAGGTTCTTCTCGTTCTTCTGCTCCGGGAGCAGATCGATGACCGGGAATTGCGTTGCCGGGTCGAATTCGGTGGAGTTCGCTCCCGCCATTCCCATGACGCTGCGGGAGTACTCGACCACGGCAAGCTGCATCCCGAGGCAGATGCCCAGGAACGGGATGTGCTGCTCCCGGACCCGGACAATGGCGCGGATCTTGCCCTCGATCCCCCGCACCCCGAACCCGCCCGGAACGACCACGCCGTGGACCTCGTCAAGGCCTGCGCTCAGCCCCCGCTCGACCTCCTCGGCATCGATGTAGCGCAGGTGCAGGCGGCAGCCGTTGACGACTCCGGCGTGGACGAGAGCCTCGTTCAGGCTCTTGTAGCTCTCCACGAGGTCCACGTACTTGCCGACGACTCCGATCTCGACCTCCTCGCTCGCCTCCCTGTAGGCCTTGACGAAGCTGGTCCAGGGGCTGAGGTCAGGTTTGCGGGCCCACATGTTCATGAGGTCGAAGATGCGCTCTTCGATTCCCTGCTGGTGGAGGTGGAGGGGCAGCTCGTAGATGGAGGCAACGTCTTCGGCCATGATGACGCAGTCGACCGGCACGTTGCAGAAGAGCGAGATCTTGCGCTTGTAGTCGTCATCCAGCGGGCGCTCGGTCCGACACACGAGGAGGTCGGGCTGTATGCCGATGTGCCGCAGTGCCGCGACCGAATGCTGCGTGGGCTTGGTCTTCACTTCTCCGGCCGTGCGGATGTACGGGAGCAGAGTCAGGTGGATGAAGAGCGTGTCGCTGCGTCCCTTCTCCAGCCGGATCTGGCGGATGGCCTCCAGGAACGGCTGAGACTCGATGTCGCCGACGGTTCCGCCGACCTCGACGAGACCGACGTCGAACCCTTCCATGGCCTCGTAGATGCGGCGCTTGATCTCGTCGGTGATGTGGGGAATCACCTGGACGGTGGCCCCCAGGTACTTGCCGGCGCGCTCCCGCTGGATGACCGTCTCGTAGACCTGGCCGGTGGTGAAGTTGTTCTTGCGTCCCATGTGGGTGGACACGAACCGCTCGTAGTGTCCGAGGTCGAGGTCGGTCTCGGCCCCATCCTGCGTGACAAAGACCTCGCCATGCTGGAACGGGCTCATGGTCCCGGGATCCACGTTGATGTACGGGTCCATCTTCATCATGGAAACCGAGAGCCCACATGCCTCCAGGATGGCAGCGAGGCTGGAGGCGGTCAGTCCCTTGCCCAGGGACGAGACAACCCCGCCGGTCACGAAGATGTACTTGGTGTTGCGCCGGGCAGGAGGCATGGCTGGACCTTATGGACCCTGAACTGAAGTCGGAACACGGACGTGCCACCCGCCGGGGCGGCCAACCAGGCTCGGGTCAGTTGTGCGGGCCCCCAATTCGGAGGCCCGCATGTCGCACAGTACGGCTACAGCTTTCCCTTCAACGCTGCGGCGGCGCGGAACTGCACGGTCTTGCTCGCCGGGATGTTGATGGGCTTGCCCGTCCGGGGGTTCTTTCCCTTGCGGGCCTTGCGGGTCTTCACCGTGAAGGTGCCGAATCCGGGGTACGCGAACTTGCCGCTCTTCTTGAGCGCGGTCTTCAGCGTCTCGAAGAGACCGTCCACGAACTCCGCCGCTGCCTTCTTCGTCAGGTCACCCTTCACCGCATCGATCAGTTCAGCCTTCGTCATCTCTTTTCCCCTATGGTTGCATTATGGCTCAGTGCCTAAGGCTCCTCGTAACACCGACGGATCTGCGTTGCAAGCAAAAAAAATCGTGCCCCCACGCGGAGCGCGCAGGATTCGGTTGCGCCCGCACGGGGAAACTCTTATGATGCCGCCCGGTTGTTGCAAAGGAGGAGAGGTTGCCGGACCGCGCGCCCAGAACCGGAATCGGACCGTTTTCTGCGATGTTGTCTGCCGGTCTGTTCTCGGTCCTGGCCCTGTGGACAGTGGATCTTGGCGTGGGGGGTGAGGCGCGGCCGGTGCATGCGCTCGCTTCGCTGTTCTTCCTGGTGGCGGTGGTCGTTCCCGCGGTGCTGCTGGCAGCGTTGTTCCTCCGTGTCGTGCTGGGCCGTGAGAATCCGTATGCGGTGCTGGCCGAGCGGGTTGTGGCCCTGGCCCGGATGCTGGTGCGGGGGGGCCCGGAGGGCGGGTTCCGGCTCCTGCTGACCGGAATCGGGCTTGCCGTGTGGTTTTCGGCATCAGCGGTCGCCTCGTTCCTGGTGTGTCGCTACATTGCGCAGGAGGTGGTCCAGGCGAAATTCCAGGCCATCCTCTCGGTCGCTGCGACCGCAGGGGCTTTCGTGCTCTTCCTGCCTGCGTTCCTGTTCATCTCGGGGTTGGGAGGGTTGGGGGCCTCCTGTGCTGCCCGGATACCGGTCCTGCGGCTCTCCTGGTCGCGGCGGGTGTTCCCGGTGCTGCTTGGAATCGGGCTGGCTGCCGCGGCCGGCGGCTGGTTCCTGTGGCAGTTCCGGGAGGCGGTGCGGCTGTCGCCGTGGCAAACGCCGGCAGCAATCCTGGCCACACTGCTCGTCGGGTTCTCGGCCGGTGGCGTGCTGGCCATCTGGCTGGACCGGCCGCGGGTCGCCTGGGTGTTTGCCGTTGCCTTCCTGAGCCTCGCCGTGCTCGCCAGTGCCGGGGCGATCCTGCTGCCCCAGCGTGATACGCATGCGCGCCAGTTCTTCCAGAGGACGCTGGGCACGCGGCTGGCCTGGAAGGTCATGGTCAAGCTGCTCGACCGGGACCGTGACGGCTACATGCACGCGTTCGCCGGAGGGGATTGTGCGCCGGACGACAGGGACATCTCGCCTGCGGCGCTCGACATCCCGGGCAACGGCATCGACGAGGATTGCGACGGTGCGGACGTGGTACGGGCGACGCTCAAGAGAGGGCGGTGGGACTACCCGCTCCCCGGTCCCCTGGGGGACAAGCGCCTCCCGGTCTTCCTCATCACCGACGATGCCCTGGCGGCCCGCCGCGTCGGCTTCATGGGCTACAAGCGGGACATCACCCCGAACATCGACGAGCTGTCCCGCGAGTGCGTCTCGTTCGACAAGGCGTTCTCCCAGGGGCCGAGCACCCGCCTGTCCTTCGGCGCCACCTTCACCGGTCTGTTCGACACACAGGTCAAGCTGGGCGAGAGCCTCAAGGTACCCCACCCGCTCCTGGCCGAGAACCACACGCTGGCAGAGGCATTCCAGCAGGCCGGCTACGAGACCGTGGCCGTGGTCCCGAACGCGTACTTCACCTCCCGTTGGAAGGGGCTGCTGCAAGGGTTCGACAAGGTGGATACTTCCGGAGCCAGGACGCGGGCCCGCCAGGGACCCAAGATCCACAACGCAAAACAGGTGACCGACGCGGCCCTGACCCACGTGCGACGCAAGCGGACCAAGCCCCTCTTCCTGTGGGTCCACTACTACGACAACCATCCTCCCTTTGCCCAACCCGAGGATTCCACGCTGTTCGGCACCTCGCGCAGCGACATGTACGATGCGGAGGTGGAATCCGTGGACCGGAACATGAAGCCGCTCCTCGAAGCGATCCGGCAGGCCAACAAGAAGGACGGCTACATTCTCGTGTTCTCGTCCGACCACGGCTCCACGTTCGACAAGAAGCACGCCAAGCACACGCACGGGTACGACCTGCAGACGAGCACGGTGCACGTGCCGCTCCTCATCTGCTCACGCTACATCAAGCCGAGGCGGATCCAGGAGACACCGGTCAGCCTGATCGACCTCTTCCCGACGCTGGCCAATCTCGTGGCGCTTCCGGTGGAGGCGCAGTTCGAGGGGACCAGCCTGGTGCCCCTCCTGCTCGGGCAGGGCGAGTGGCCGGACCGGTACGTGTTCCACCAGTTCTACCTCAAGGAGAAGATCGACCAGGGCACCGAGCCGCTGCTGGGGGTGGCGGTCCGAAACGGCCGATACAACTACCTCTGGGACCGGCGGGAGGACCTGTACTCGCTCTACGACTGGGTCGAGGATCCGAATGAGAGGACCAACCTCATCGAAGAGCGCCCCGCTATTGCAAGGAAGATGGATTCCGTGTTGAAGACGTGGCTCATGAAGGTGTATCACAAGAGGAAGGCCGGGGGGCCGGCCCCCCAGGACGAAGAAGGAGGAAGCTACGATGATCCATCGCTCCAGTATTAGCGCGCTGGTCCTGCTCCCGCTGCTGCTGCTTTCGCCACCGGCACTGGCCCGGGGAGGGCTCTACTTCGGCTTCGACCTGGGCGGTGCACTGGTCTATGGGGACAGGGACATTCCGCTCCGCTTCGACGAAACGTGTCAGTGCCTGTCTCCCTGGGGCGGGCCCGCCTCGGGAGACACGGTCCGCACCGACACCGGCTCCGGCTTTGCGGCCGGGCTGAAGCTGGGCTACAACGTGATGGGATACGGCAGCCTCGAGGCCGGCGTCCTGGCGCACGGCAACAAGATGTCCGTGGGGGACACCTGGGAAGGTGCCGGCCATGCCGCTGCCATCCTCCGCCTCTACCCGCTCCAATTCACCGCGCTGTTCGGGAAGCTCGCCACCCGCAAGCCCGAAAGCCTGCCGGACGGCGCTTCCTGGACCGCAGCCATGTTCAAGCGCAAGTATGACGTGAACCTCTACTTCGGGTACGGGTTCTTCAACATGACCGGGTACCACTACAACCCCGAGGACGGGGCCGGCTGGGAAGGGACCGACTTCGAGTTCGGCCTGGGGGCGGACTACAAGGTCATCAAGACGGTATCGCTGGGCGTGGACCTGAAGTTCATCAAGTCCTCGTATGACAAGTTCCTGTGCAAGTTCGACCCGGAGGCGAAGGCCTATCCGGAGGGTGCCGTGAGCACGTGGACCGTTGCGCCGACCGCGACGATCACCTTCCACCTGTTCGATCCGCACAGGTAGAGGCAGGAGGGCGGCAGGACACGAGCCGGATGGTCGATGGCCTGCCCCGAGCAATGTCGAGGGGTCGATGGTCGCCGGCACCACGGCCCGAGGCAAGTAGAGCAATGCGGCGTTCGAGATTCCCTGGCTGGCTGATTGGCGTGCTCGTCTTCCTGATCGCATTCGGCGGGTTGGCCCTGGCATCGTGGGACCGCGTCTGGCAGCCGTCCCCGCACTTCCACTTCGTCGACCTGGCCGAGTCGTTCATGCACGGCCGGCTGGACACGGTGACCCCCAAGCGGAGCAAGGGAAAGCCGGTGCTTCCCGACGATCCCCCCGGGCTCCAGGAGGCCATCGACCGGCAGATTGCCTCGGGCGGCTGGAACGACTGGGTCTCGTACTACGAGGCGGTGCTCCAGACCGGCGAGCTGTTCAAGGGGGTCTGGCCCTGGGCAGCCAAGAAGGAGAAGGAATCCGGCTTCGAGTGGAAGAACCGGTTCGTCACCCTCTCCGGCGACTGGGCGGAGTTCGACCGAACCCGTGACATCAAGCGGGTGTGCCATCCCCGTCCGTTCCCCGGTGAAGACCCCGGGGCCGTGGCCGCCTGGGATGCCCGCGATCGCTTCGATGCAGAGAACGGTGCATGTCTTGCCGAAGCGGGAAGCACGGGGACGGCCCGCAACTGCGGCGTCGGAATGACCCGCACCACCTGCCTGAACCGCCGCCACTTCGTCTCGTTCCCCCCGTTCCCGGCCGTGGCCATGCTCCCCTTCGTGGCCCTGGTCCACTACCACTTCAACGACGTCCTGTTCACCCTGGCGCTGGCCGCGCTCAACTCGCTGCTGCTCTACCTGCTGTACCAGTCGCTGCGCAAGCGCGGGTATGTGACCCGCAGCACGGCGGAGTTGCTCGTGCTGGTCTTCCTGTTCACCTTCGGCACGGTCAACTTCTTCTCGAGCATCCGGGGGGAGGTCTGGTTCACCGCACTGGTCGTGGGCATCACCATGCACCTGCTCTACCTGCTGTTTGCGACGGATCTGCGCTCTCCGTTCCTGGCCGGCCTGTTCCTGGCCCTCGGGTTTGCCACCCGAACGCCGCTCGCGTTCGCCTCGGCCTACTTCGGCCTCCAGTGGCTCCTCCAGAAGCAGCCGTGGAACCGGGCGGGGATCCTGCTGAGGGTCAGGCAGCTCGCCCTGTTTGCGGCCCCCTGCATCGCGGTCGGGGTGGCGCTCATGCTGTACAACATGGCCCGCTTCGACAATCCGTTCGAGTTCGGCCACAAGTTCCTGGCGGATGGGACCCGCCCGTCCATCGTGGATCACGGGATGTTCTCGTTCTGGTTTCTGCCGAGGAACCTGGCCGCGGCGTTCGCCAACGTGCCCCAGTTCCTGCCCCACTACCCTTACGTGAAGATCACGGGACACGGCCTCTCGCTGCTGGCCACCACGCCGGTCTTCTTCTATCTGCTCTGGCCCAGGAGGGAGCACGCGGACACGGCAAGCCGGGAGCGTTTCCACTGGCCGCTGCACCGCATCCTCTGGGTCACTGTCGCGTGCACCGCGCTTCCCGGCCTGCTCTACCAGAACACGGGCTGGCTCCAGTTCGGCTACCGCTTCGCCCTGGACTACATGCCCCTGCTGTTCCTATTGTTGGCATTGGACGAGAGGAAGCGGGGGTGGCTCTTCTACTCGCTCGTCGGGGTGTGTTTCCTCGTCAACCTCTTCGGAGCGGTCACGTTCAGCCGGTTCCCGCAGTTCTACAACTGAGAAGGAGTCCTTTGATGAAGCGAGGGATTCACCAAGGCGTCCCGGCGGGGTTTGCGGCGCTCTGCCTGCTGGCAGCGGCCTGCTCGCAGCCCGGAGGCTCGAAGCCCCAGGACGGCGACGTCGCAGGGCGCCCGGCAGAGGTCGTGCCCGATTCCGCACTGCCCGATTCCGGCCTCCCGGAGCTCGCCACCGAGACAGACGAGGCCGCGGACTCGCGACCGGACGATTCCTTGCCGGATGCCGTCCGCATGGCCCCGCAACCCGTGACCTTCTTCAAGACCCCCTGGCTCCAGTGGCCGGTGCCGGGCCAGGTGACCTTCCTGGCCGAGACCACCGAAGAGCTGCCCATCCTGCTCCGCCTCACATGGAAGGGGGGGCAGACCGAGCTGACCACCACGCCGACCAAGCCGGAGTTCGACTTCCTGGGCATCGAAATGCCCACGTTCGCCGGCTGGTATCACGAGGTCCTGCTGCCCGTGCCGGAGGAGGCGGAGAACTTCGACATCGAGGTGGTCAACGGGGGGTTCGCCCGGCACGTCGAGCTGCCGCAGTTCCAGCCCCTGTCCAAGATGATCCTGTTCGGCGATACCCGCACCGACCATGCGGCGCACCAGGCCGTGGCCGACCTCATCTTTGCGGAGAAGGCCCCCCTCGTCCTCCAGACCGGCGACCTGACCGAAGGGGGCAGCATCCTGGCCAACTGGGACAAGTTCTTCGAGATCGAAGGCCCCATGCTCTGGAGCTCGTTCTACTTCCCGACCTTCGGCAACCACGAGGCCTTCGGCGAAGGGTACTTCGAGGCACTGTTCGAGACCGGAAACAACCACCTTCACGAGCGCAACTGGTGGGTGGATCTCGGCGATCTGGGCATCATCAACATCGACCAGTACGCGACCAACTGGGCCGGGGAGGAGGCACTGGCCTGGTTCGAGGACGCGCTCAAGAAGCTGGCGGACAAGCCGTGGGTGTTCGTGACCATGCACGAGCCGTTCTACACCTTCTCCAACCACCTGCCGTGGAGCCTGGGCCGCACCTACATCCAGCCCCTCATCGAGCAGTACGGCGTCACCCTGGTGGTCGCGGGCCACAACCATCTCTACGAGCGCTTCGAGGTCAACGGCATCCCCTACGTCGTGACCGGCGGCGGCGGGGCCCCCCTCTACAGTCCCGACGAGGCCACCGGCGGCGATGCCGAGTTCCTCGTTGCAGCCTCTACAATCCACCACTACGTCCGCCTCGACTTCGGACCCAGCACCATCCACGCCACGGTCGTCAACTCCGACACCAACGAGATCTTCGAGGAGTTCGACATGGAGTAAGGGGGGGCTGCGTGCTCCTGGCCCTTCCCCAATAGGTGCCCCTCCTTGAAAATTCGACTTGCCGTGAAGGATTTTCAAGGTAAACTGGGGGCATGATTGTCCGAGAGGCCCATCTCAGGAGAGTCGGGGAGTTGCTTGGCCAGTTCCCCGTCGTGTCCATTCTCGGTGCTCGGCAAGTGGGGAAGACCACTCTGGCCAGGCAGTTTTCCGAATCGTGGAACGGTCCAACCCACACGTTCGACCTGGAGAACCCGGCCGACATCGCCCGGTTGTCCGAGCCTCTTCTCGCCCTCGAACGGCTCGAAGGTCTGGTCGTCATCGACGAGGCTCAGCTCAACCCGGACCTGTTCCCGGTGCTTCGGGTCCTGGTCGACCGGCCGGCTGTCCATGTCCGTTTCCTCCTGCTGGGCAGTGCTTCTCCCAAGCTGGTGCGGGGCATTTCCGAGTCGCTTGCAGGTCGGGTGGCGGCACTGGATCTCGATGGGTTCGGATTGAGCGAAGTAGGGGGGGACCACATGGAACCGCTGTGGCTGCGCGGCGGATTCCCGCGTTCCTACCTGGCAAGTTCCGATGGCGCCAGCGCCACGTGGCGGGAGGAGTTCATCCGGTCGGTCGTGGAGAGGGATCTGCCAGGTCTCGGAATGCCGCTGGCAGCGGCGGCCATCCGGCGCTTCTGGACCATGCTTGCCCACTTGCATGGGCAGGTCCTGAATCTCTCGGAGTTGGGAAGGGCATTCGGCGTTTCCGACACCGCTGTGCGACGGTACGTGGACTTTCTCGCCGGGGCATATCTCGTCCGCCAGTTGCAGCCGTGGCATGAGAACATCTCCAAGCGCCAGGTCCGGTCTCCCAAGCTCTACGTGGCGGACTCCGGAATCCTGCACACGCTGCTGGGCCTTCGAACGTGGGCCGATGTCGAGCAGCATCCCAAGGTCGGCGCCTCGTTCGAGGGCTTTGCCCTGGAGGCGGTGACCACGCGCCTGGCCTCAAAGCCGGAGGAGTGTCATTTCTGGGCCACTCACGCCGGTGCCGAATTGGACCTGGTCGTCGTGCGGGGCAACCGGCGGCTCGGCTTTGAGTTCAAACGGTCCGCCGCCCCCAGGGTGACGAAGTCGATGCGCATCGCGCTCGAGGATCTCAAGCTCGACAGCATCGACGTGATCCATCTCGGGAGCCACGTCTTCCCGTTGGCGGACGGCATCCGTGCGGTCCCGGTCCGATCCCTCGGCTCGCACATATCCCTACGTTGATCCGACCTCCCCCGGACGCGACTCGATGGCCCATCGGTCCGTCCAGGCTATCTTGAAAGGTACAGGGGGGGCGCTGCCCTACTTCTGCACCCTCCAGGCGTGGACGATGGGCTGTTCGCCGGTGGGGTCGGCGTTCATCTCGGTGACGTACAGAATGCCCGACTGGGCGTCGCAGGCAGCGGCACCGATGCGGAAGCGCCGCTGTTTTCCGCTGCCCATGACGTCGGGTGCTGCCTCGTGGCCGAACAGCCGATCGTCGATGACGATCGTGGCATAGGGTTGGGGCTGGAAGGGTTTGGCCAGGCCCGCTGCCACGGCTTCCAGGTCCGCCGGGTCGTAGAGCAGCACCTGGGCCTGCCACTCCTCGGTCCACCAGCCGCGGGCCCCGAAGCAGTCGGGATCGCAGTCCACGTCGGTGCAGGAACAGTAGTGCTCCGGCCCGAAGCCGCACTCCGAGCCGTCGGCGTCGAAGCAGCCCGGGCCACCGAGCGATTCCGGCTCCATGCATGGAACCACTCCGCCCGGGCAACGCTGCCAGCCGTACCAGTAGTGGGCGCCGATCGACTTGGTGCCGACGAACGCAAGGGCTCTGCGGGAGCCGGCAGCCAGCCAGGCGGCCCCGACCCACTCGTCCGAGTGCTGGTAGCCGTTCAGGCGACCGGACGTCTCGGGAAAGGACGTGTAGTGCAGCAGCACCGTGGATTCGAGGAGAGCCCCTGCCGGCGGCGGGCTTCCCTGCTGCCAGGGGGCGATGGCAACCGCAACCGGTCCCTGGCTCCCCTGCCCTCCGTCCCGGAACCGCCCTGCGACGAGACGGCGCCCCCCCACGTGTGCGTCCGCCCACTCCTGGGGAATGGCGAACAGGTAGTCGTTCACGCTGTAGAGGCCGGCGCCGTCCACCCACCACGGTCCTACCGTAGGATGGACGTCCAGCTTGCCCCCCGGGCCCAGCACCCGCCAGGACTGCGAGGCCACGCACGAGGCATCGGGGGGGCCGTCGCACGCGGAGGGGGCGGCATCGTTTTCGAGGTGCTGTCCCCAGGCCACGTGGAGGATCGAGCTGTCCCCCTCGCCGGGCAGGACTTCGAGCCCCATCTTGGGCAGCTCGAAGTAGATGCCTTCCGGGTAGAGGTCCGGACCTCGCACGTCGGTGAAGTCCTGGAGCATCTTGGCAACGGGAAGCGCGTCGAGATTGCCCTGGGCAACGACCGGGTCCGGAATGGCCAGCTCGGCCACGAAGCCGCTCCGGGGCACCGATGTCCCGTCCTCGTAGTCGTTGCCCGCGATGAACAGGGAGCCGGGGGTCGTGTCGCCGCTGCCCGGGTCCCCTCCGGCAAACCAGGTCATGGAGCGCCCGCCCCAGGTCCATGTCAGCGGCGGCTGCGTCTCCACGAACGGAAGGCGGAACGCCCCGGCATAGACCAGGTTCTCCGGTCCCAGGCGTGTGGCCGGGTCGTGGGGAATGTCCACGCCGGAAGGGAGGTCGGCCGGGCCCGTCGTCTCGGCGGCCCCCGTCGTGTCGATTGCTCCCGCCGCGTCCGCGGTTCCCGTATCCAGGACGGTGGTCCGGCCCGAACCGGTGCAGGCAGCCAGGAAGAAGAGCCCCAGCCCGAACGGGAGCGAGATGAGTCGCCACATCCCGCCTCCGCCTGCCCCGTACTTCGGTATCTGCTTCCCGCCAGCCAGGCAAGTGCGTTGGAGAGCCGGAGCATCTGCGAGCATCTTCATGTCACCTTACCTCCAGGGTTCCAGCCTCTGCTGATTTCCCCCTACGTGTGCATCTCCACCACGTCCCCTTCCTCGAGGACGTAGTTGCGGGCGACGCGCTGGCCGTCGAACTTGCGGTCGTCGCTGCTCCAGATGCGGGCGTAGGAGAGGCGGGCCCCGACGTCCTTGTGGATCCGGGTGGCGAGCTCCTCGACCTGAGTCCCCTTCTTCACGACAAACGGGTCGGTCATGTCCGCAGGCTTGCCCGGCTGCTTGCTGTAGACCCGGACCACGCCGAGCAGGTCGTACATCGTCTTGCGCAACGGCTCCAGCGTCTCCGGGGCCGAGGCATCGACCTTGACCAGGTCGAAGCCCTCGCCGAGCAGCTCGTGGAGCAGCTCCAGCCGGTCGTCGGCATCGGGGTCGAGGCAGTGCGTGCACACCAGCATCGTGCGCAGTGCGGCGATGCCCGTGTCGAACATCCCCGCCTCCTCGTTGCGGCGTGCGAGCGTGACCTTGCCGGCCTTGAGCGCCTCGAAGACCTCCTCGACCTCGGTGAGCAGGTCGTCGCTGGCCAGGCTCACGGTCAGCAGCGCGGCGTTGCCGTACCGGACCACGGAGGGGATCCAGGCAAGCGGTGCCTTGGAGGAGATCGGAGGCATGTCCACGAGCTGGATCCAGACGTTCTCGTACCGGACCATCCCGGGCTGATACATCTGGGTGGTGAACGGATACGGGGCGACCTCCGGCTTCGCATTGGTCAGCGCATCGACCAGGCTCGACTTGCCGCTGTTGGGCGGGCCGACCAGGAAGATCTGGCCGATCCCCTCCGGCTTGACGTACAGCGAGGTGCTGGAGGCCTTGACCCCCTTCTTCTCCCCTTCTTTCTTGAGCTGGGAGATGCGCTTCTTGAGGTCGGCCTGCATGTGGTCGGTCCCCTTGTGCTTGGGGATCACCCGGAGCATCTCCTGCAGGCACTCGAGCTTCTCCTGCACCGTGCGGGCCTGGCGCAGCCTCTCCTCCGCTGCCTTGTAGTCCGCTGACAGGTTCGCTGGCATCACCGGTCTCCTTGTCCGGCCGGTCCCCGGACACGCACCCGGGTCTCACGTCCTTCCATTGCCACCCGGCCCGAATGCCTCTCCCCGGGCCGTCCTCGCTCCCCCGGCGCAGCACCCCGAGGGGCGGCCCGAGTCTATTCGGGATAGCGGCGTACGTCCACTCCTGCCTCACGCAACAGCCCCAGAGGTCTTGCCCCCAGCGGATACGACGCGTTGAAGACCACCTGGGCAATCCCGCTGTTGATGATCATCTTGGTGCAGAGCAGGCAAGGAGAGCAGGTCGAGTACAGCGCGGCCCCCTTGACGCTGATCCCGTGCAGCGCAGCCTGGATGAGCGAGTTCTCCTCGGCATGCGAGCAGAGACACTCGCCCAGGTTCGTGCCGCTCTTGACGAACGAGGCGCAGCGCGGACATCCCCCCTGACCGCAGTTGACCGTGCCTCGCGGCGTTCCGTTGTAGCCGGTGGCGATGATTCGCCGCTCTCTCACGATGATGGCAGCGACACGCCGCTTCACGCAGTCCCCCCGACCGGCCACCACGCCGGCGATGCCCATGAAGTAGTCGTCCCACGACATGCGGGGCAGACGCCCGGCCAGGGCAAGGACCGCGGCCTTCAGCCGCTGGTCGTCGCTGTTCCCCCGGGGCATCTTCTGCAGCACGGGGACATGGGCCTCCTCCAGCCGCTGCACGTCCTCCTTGCTCAGCATCCCGTCCGGGTCGAGCACGCCGGTCCCCTTGAGCCTGGACAGGGCGACGATCTCCTCGATGTTCTCCGGACCGGTCACCAGCTCGTTGCGCAGCCGGTCGAAAAGATCCCGCAGCAGCCGCACCCGGAAGTCGGTACCGAACGACTGCGAGGCAGCGGCCTTCAGCACCGACGGGGCCGGCAACTCCCGGTCCAGGTCCACGTGGGTGAACCCCGCTTCGCTCAGGAGTTCGGCTGCCTTCTTCGTCCGTTGCCGCTCGGAGTCCATCAGGACGATGATCATCTGTTCCCTCCCTCCCCATCACGGGGTCAGGCGACGGTCACGAAGAACCGGAGACGCTCGGCCAGCTCCTCCAGCTCCTCGAACGAGCTGCCCCGGGCCAGCCGGATCTTGCCGGCATCCACACCCGATTCGGCGGTCATGAGCAGGTCCATGTCCAGGTAGCGCTCCAGTGCATTGAGCACGCTGACCGTGGAAAGGGATTCCTGGCACGTGATCTCCCCTTCCTGGTAGTCACGATGGGCCCGGTCGAGGATGGCCTTGACCAGGTCCTTGCTCTTCATCGCTCCCTGGAACCGGACCATGGAGGCGTAGCGGGCGCAGACCCAGTAGCTCTCCACGATGGGCAGCAGCATGTTGCGGAAGATGGCGAGGCGGTCGACCGAGGCCGGGACCGGGACGACCTCGTCCCCCGAGAGGATGACGGTACCCTGGAGGGCGAACGCTTCGAGCCCTGCGGCGATCCCCCGCTCGAAGTCCCCCTGCCGGAAGATGAACTCCTTCTTGAAGAGCCTTGAGAAGAAGCGGACGTCCTCCTCCACCTCGGCCACCCGGATCTCCCGCTGGCAGGTGCGGGCATACAGGCTGATGGCGACCAGCGCTTCCCGCTGGTACACGTGGATGATGTTGTTCCGATAGTAGTTCAGGTAGGTCCGGGAGCGGGGTCGCACCGCATACACCGGCCCGCCGGCGAACTCCTCGATGCGCAGGTGGCGCTGTGCCGAGAACATCTCGATGGTCTCCTGGAGTGCCGGTGCGATGGCCTGTCCCATGGTCCGGAAGGGGAGGCGGTCGTCCCCCTCCCTGGCTTTCTCGCGGCTGCGGGCGATGTCGTGGATCGCGGCCTTGAGCGCCCGGTCCAGCGTGATCGAGATCGGGTATCCCCGCTTGATCGCGAAGTCGAGCAGGAACCCGGCATGCTCCTGGAAGCGGTCCGACGAGATCCCCCGCCGCAGGTGGGAGAGCAGCACCATCGCGACCAGCCCGGTGGGGTTCACCACGGTGGCCCGGTTGATCTGGCTCAGGATCAGGTACCCGAGCCTCTTCACCAGGTAGCGCTTCTCCTCCTCCGTAAGCTCCTTCGGGGACTTGCCCGACGTCTGCTGGAGGAACTCGGCCATCCGGATCGGCCGCCCTGCGGTAAGGTAGAGCCGACCGTAGCGGCTGTCCAGCACCTCGGCGCTCTTGACCAGGACCAGGGCATCCTCCTTGCGCTTCTCGCGGCCGGCCAGCTCCTCCGCGTACCCTTCGACCTCCATGATCCGCTCGTAGCTGAGCGACAGGGGGATGATGACCACGTCGCGGACGGCCTCGCCGGTGACCGCCTCCGCGACGTAGTTGAGCAGGCCGAACTTGGGGGGCAGGGTCTTGCCCGTGCGGCTCCGCCCTCCCTCGATGAAGAACTCCAGGGAGTGCCCATCCTTGAGCAGCTTGCGCACATACTGCGCCAGGACGAAAGAGTAGATGCGGTCGTCGCCGATCTTGCGGCGGATGAAGAAGGCTCCGGAGCGCCGGAATATCGGCCCCATGGGAAAGAACGTCAGATTGGCGCCGGCCGCGATGTGCGGCGGGTTGAGCCCCAGCAGGTACATCAGGTAGGAGATGACCAGGTAGTCGATGTGGCTTCGGTGGCACGGCACGAGGACCACCGCCGAATCTGCGGAGGCCTCCCGGATGGTCTCCATGGCCTTCACGTCGACCACGAACCCGGAGAACACCCGCTTGAAGATGGGGGTCAGCACGAACGAGAGGAACTCGATCGCGCTTTCCCGGAAATCCGCTGCGATCTCGGTGATGTTGCGGGCTGCCCGCTTCATTGCGGCCTTCTCCGAAAGCCCCATGGCCTGACCCGCCTCGGTCACCCCCGCCACGAAGTCGGGATTCACCACCATCTCGTTGCGGACCTGCGCAGCATCCTTGAGCATCGGCCCCCGGGTCACCTTCTCGACCCGGTCGAATGCCCGGAACAGGAGCCAGCTCACCTTCCGGGCAGCCGCATCCTCCCCCACCTGCGTGGACTCCGCCAGGGCCTGGGCCAGGTTCACCGGGTCGCCGCACGAGACGTGGGCACGGCCCGGAAATGCCACGAACGTCAACAGCTTGCGCAACCCCGGAGCATTCGGATCGCCCAGAAACAGGTCGACCAGGTTGCGCCGGTACTTCTCCGGCCCCTTGGTCCAGAACAACACGTGGGGAACCAGCATCACCGGCCGGGGCAGGGTCGGCTGCAGCCGCACGAGCTCGGTCAGCCACGGCAACCCGATGTTGCCGCCGGGCATCATCACGAACCGGGCCCGCTTCAGGAACAGGAGACACGGCTCCCCCGCGGCCAACGCCTTCTGCATCCCCGCCATCGGATCTCCACGGCTTGCCAGCCGGAACAGCAGCAGGAGGGGGAAGAAGATCAGGACCACCAGCGGCCTCAGCAGGTTCGACAGCTTCGAATTCGTCACCCGGGCCAGGCGCAGACGGTTCTTGAGGAACAGGTAGTTGAACAGTGCCAGGTCGAGCAGCCCCTCGACCGCCAGCACGTGCACGACCGGCCCGGCCTCCTGGCTCTCACGCACCCGGTCCGCCCAGTGCGGAGCAATCCCCACCCGCCCGAACAGCGGGAACAGGAACAACCTTATCCAGAGCGCCAGCCGCGAATGCATGTTCTATCGGACCCTCTGTCGCACTCCAACCCCGGTCAGCCGTACCGCCGCAGCATCGCCGAGAGCGCCGGCTTTGTCAAGCCAGGCAGGGCCTGTTCCATCACGCCGCAGGCGCCCCGCGCCCACGGGTCGGCCAAGACACCACAGCCGGGGAGCTTCGCTCCGATCCGCAGGCCGGCAACGCACCGTCGCACCGGCAGATCCTGCTCCCTGGCGGCTTTCTGCCCTCCCAAGCGGCGGGTCCTATTGGTCCTATTCGTCCTATTTGTCCTATAGGTCCTATGCCTTCTTCCCCGCCGCCCCTGCCTCGTGGTTCACACCCTGCGCCGACGGGTGACGACCAACGCGTAGAGCGCCGCTGCCAGCAGGAGGATGGGGACAAGCGGTGAGGCACCGGTCGGAGTGCGTCCAGCAAGCGAGCAGCCACCTCCGCCAGTGCCGGGCTCTACGCCCACCGGGGGGTTGGGGGTACTGCCGGACGTGTCCTTGCCCGCCTTGACGTCTTTGCCGGGAGTCGGTGGCTCGGGCTCCTCGGTGACATCATCGTCCGGCCCGGTCACATCCTCGTCCGGGACCTCCATGCAGGAGGGGGCACCGCAGACGCAGACGCCGTGGTAGGGATCGGAGGACAGGTTCAGCGCGAGGCAGGAGTGGTCCCCTCCGCAGCCGAAGCCGGTGGCGGAGTTGCAGTCCCGGTAGCATTTCGCTCCGGTCCCGCCGACGTTCATGCAGACCAGGTCCTGGATACAGGGCGGATTGGGAGCGAGGCACAGGGCCCCCTCGTCACCGCCGTCGTTGGACGGGACGCACTCGCCGTGCACCACGTCTTCGAAGGGCTGGTAGACCCACTGGCATACGCTGCCGTCGGCGCAGCCGGTATCGCCGAACGGGTTGCATTCCGGCGTGCACATGCCCATCACGTCAGCGCTCGCCTGCCTGCAGAATTCCCCCGGCTTGCAGTCCGCCTTGGAATTGCAGGATCCCGTCGGCGGCTTCTTCTTCACGCAGTAGCCGCCGCTGACGCAGCCGGCCCCGGCCGGGCAGTCGGCATCGGTCTTGCAGGCGATGCTGCACTGCTTCATGCTCATGCCGGCGCAGAAGCCGCTGGCGCAGTCGGTGTGCTTCGCGCAGGTCGCTCCGAACAGCCCGCTTCCGGGAGGGATGCACACCGAGAACGTGCACGGGTTGGACCCTGGGCAGTCGCCCTTTGTGGTGCAGCTCTTCGAGCAGATCTTGTCCAGCCCGCCAATGGAGAGGCACTGGCCGGTCTGGCAGTCGATGTCCTTGGTGCACGCGGTCCCGTACTTGCCGTCCCCCGCCTTCATGCAATACCCGCCGGCGCACAGGAACCCGTTCGGGCAGTTGACCGTGTCCTTGCACTGCGACGTGCAGACGCCCTCGTTCTCGGAGATGCCGAGGCACAGGCCGCTCTCGCAGTCGGGGTGCATCTGGCACGAGCCGCCCAGCGGCGTGTTCCCACCCTGCATGCAGAGCCCGGATACGCACTTCAGACTCCCGCACTGAGCATTGGAGGTGCACTCCTTCGAGCAGTAGGCCGTGTCGGGGAGCACCAGGCAGACGAGCCCGCTCTTGCACGTCTCGTGGCCGTAGCAATACTGGCCCATGGGGATGTTGGCCCCCTGCTGCGCACAGTTGTTGTTGAAGGGATAGCACGAGTAGCTGCCGTTGTTGAGCTGCTCGCAGGTGAAGGTCTCGGGGCAGTTGGCGTCGGACGAGCAGTTCTTTCCACAGAAGCCGAGCCCTCCGACGTTGAGACACGGGGCGCCGCTGCAGTTCGTGTTCGACGTGCAGGAGTCGCACGGCTTGCCGCTGGTGAAAGCGGAGTAGAGATAGCAGACGCCGTCCTTGTCGTCCTGGTCGAGGGTGCGCAGCTCCGCACTGCTGCCCGAGAAGAACATGGTGGCTGCGCGCCAGCGGGAGTGGTCGAGGCCGATGCTGTGCCCCAGCTCGTGGGTGCCGACCCCCTGGACGTCCGTCTTCTCCGAGAAGTAGTCCATGGCCTCGGTCGTGGTCCAGGTCAGGTCCACGCCGTTGAACACGATGACGTTGTGCGAGATGTTGCCGCTCCAGTCGGTCCAGTTCTGCGAGTAGGCCGCTGCGTCCCCGACCGTGGGATCCCAGTTGCTCTCCTTGACCATGACGTAGATCCCGTCCTGGGGATCCGAGCTCTTGGTTCCGCCGAAGCTGAAGCTCTTGCTGAAGCAGGGGAGGTTGTCCCAGGTGTTGAACGCGGCCTGGATGGCTCCCTTGAATTCCTCGAACGGCATGTCCTGGCTTCCGCTGGGATGGAGGTACCAGGCGATGGTGTTCTGCTTCCAGGTGATCTTCTCGCCGTTGTCGGAGTTGATGGTGAACGCCACGGCCGGAGAGCCCGTCGAGAGGAGCGAGAACAGCGTGAGCGCTGCTGCCAGGTGCCCGGGGAGAGGACGCGTCTTCATGGCATCCTCCCCGGGTTCCGCTGCATGTCGTCCAGCAGATCGTCGAGCAGCACCTCGCCGTCACGGAGCGGCTCGAAGGCCTGCAGCCTCGGCCCTCGCCATGCCCGATCCTTCCCGTCCACACTGCGCAAGCTCCACTTGCCCTGGGACATTCCGACCAGGGTCTGGAAGGACCCCTGGTCCCGCAGGGCGAGCAGGACCCTCTCTCCCTCCTCGACCGGGGCATTCCCCGGGACGGTGAGCGTCTTGCCGTCCAGGCTTCCCCCCATCAGCCGGAGCCGCACCTCGGCCGGCGCCTCGCCTTTGACCACCCGCTCGGGCTTCACCAGGTACTCCGTGTAGATCGTGTCGTGGGCCTCGTTCCAGAAGGTCGTCTGGCCGGTCACCTCACCCACCACGACGAGCTGGGCCGTCGAGTAGAGCTCCTGCAACGTGAACGGCCGAACCACCGAGGCCGAGGTGGTCCCAATCACCGCCAGAACGACCACGAACGCTACCAGGCTGACTGCTCGCATCCACTACCTCCGGGAAGGACGATTGCGACTACGATTGCGACTACGATGCCGAGCCGCCTGTTGCAAAGGCCCAGGTTGGGCTCGATACCCCCCGACCCCTCACTTTGGTTGGCAGAACCCATCGATGCATTTCTCCCCCCGACCCCTCACTTGGGTTGGCAGAACCCATCGATGCATTTCTCCCCCTTGGGACAATCGACACCCACGCAGTTCAGGAATCCCTGGCAGCCGAACGCGGTCGGGGGAATGCAGACGTCGGGGTTCACGGCCGCACCCTCTCCGTGGTTTGGAGCACAGAAGAGCCCGGACGGACAGCCGCTTGCGTACTTCGTCTTGTCACAAGGAAAGCTGCAAAAATATTTTTTTGCAACCGGGTAATTGTAACATATCCCGCTTTGACATTCATAATCCCGCATGCACGGCTCACAGAAGCCCTTGTTCCCCTGGTAGCACGTTTCGACCGGGCTCCCGTTCACTTCCATGGTGCACAGCGGGAGCTCTTCGCCGGAAACCTCGTAGCAGCCGTATCCCTTCTCGGGGCAGTCGATGTCGGTCTGGCAGACCTTGGCGCAGTACATCTCGTGGGTCGTGGAGTTCTCGTGGCACTCGTGCCCTTTGAGACAATCACCATCTTCCTGGCAGGGGGTGCAGAGGGTTCCATCCCCCTTGCATGTGCCGAACATGGGGTAGCAGTAGTAGTCCTCCAGCCCCAGTCCGACCTTCTTGCAGAAGTTGGCCCCGCCGCACGATTCGGCATCGTCCTTCTTGCACGTATGGGTGCAGAACTTCTGGCCATCCTCGTCCGCGACGCATTTCCCGTTCTCACCGCACTGGGAATCCTTGTCGCAGCCGTCGCAGTAGCTGGCGAGCATGCACGCCTTGAACTCCCCCTTTCGCTTGCACACCATCGGCTCGGGACACTCTGTGCTCGATGTGCATGCGATCGAGCAGATGGCATCCGGGTCGGCCGGCTTCGAGAAGAAGCACTTGAGATCCCAGGTCGCACAGTCTGCGTCGGACAGGCAGAACTCCAGGTAGCCCGGAGGAAGGACGATCTCGGGACCGCTCGGGACGTCGAGCGTCTCTTCCGTCACGAGATCGACTTGCGGCTGAGCGTCGCCGGTCGGCAATCTCACGTCGCCGCCCGGGGTCTCCGTTGCAGAGATGTCCGCAGGTGACTTCCCACTGTTCGAGCAGGCCATGGCAGCCAGCGCCACGACCACAACAAGTGCGACTCTCATCATTGCCCCTCCCCTGACGACCCGGCAGTCGTCGGTCGCCGGGGCGCAGCATACCAGAATCACACGGGTGGGCACAACCCCGGGAGGAATGTTAAGTTGGCGAAGACGGCGGAGAGGACTATACTGCGGTCGCCATCCTGTGAGTGTGGGGGGGAAGGCCATGGAGCGGAAGGGGAAGGACTCGTCGGGGGAGCAGGCCAGGTCAGGTCGCACGCCCATCACCGTCGTGGCGGCCGTCATGCACTGGGACGGCCGCATCCTGGTGGCCCGCCGCGGCCCGGGGCAGCGGCATGCCGGCAAGTGGGAGTTTCCGGGTGGCAAGGTCGAACCGGGCGAGACACCACCACAGGCCCTTGCCCGCGAGCTCTTCGAGGAATTCCACATCCAGGCCGAGATAGCTGAGCAGTTGGCCGAAGCGACCCACCACTATCCCACGTTCAGCATCCGCCTCATCGCGTTGGCTGTCTACCGGTGGACCGGGAAGTTCAATCCCACTGTCCATTCCGAGCTGGCCTGGGCCGAGCCGAAGAGGGTCTCCGACTTCGACCTCGCAGGGGCCGACCATTTCATCGCTGCGCAGCTCGGCTACGGGGAAAGACCGGCGGACCCGGAGTAGACCCCCAGATCGTCCGCCTCGCTCTGGGCCCAAATCCACCATCAACGGTGTCCAGAGGGTGATGAGCCTGCCTGTGCGGGGAATCCCTGGATCAGGGTGGGTCGCCCCCCTGGCAACTCTCGAACCCCGGTGGTACACTCCGCCCCATCGGAGGTGCGGTGATGCGCGCGCGTGGGGCGGTCGGTGCGTTGGTCGGGTTGCTGCTGGCACTGGCCGGCACGACGGGCCGGGCCGAGGAGATCGTGGTCCGGATCGACCTTGGGACCGCGGCAGCCGGCGATTCGGCCCCCGGCGCGGTCTGGAACCGAATCCATCGCCTCCCGGCTGCTCTGGGTGCGGGCGAGGGCTATCCCCTCCTCCTGCTCCTGCCCCCCGATACCCGGGGCCGTCCCGTCGTGACGGTGGAGCCATCCGACTGCCACCCCGCCAAGCCCCCGGTCGCGGACGATGCCACGCTGATCTCCCTGTTCGACGGCCGCCCCATGCCTCTGCCCGCCCGCCGCGCCGAAGCCTCGGGGCATGGGCGGATCCCGGACCACATTGCGAAGTCGGAGGCGGCGTCGGATTCGCCATCGCAATCGGAATCGCAAGCGGCATCGCAATCGGACTCCTCCTTTCCTGCCCGGCCGGTCACGTCTCGAGCCGGGGAATCGCCGTTCTTCACCTCCCCTCTGCTCCACGAGGGGGATGCGCTGCTGCTCCCGCTCCTGCTGCGGCTTCTCCGAGTGCAGGACGGTCATTGGGAGCGTTGCGGCCGCTTCTCGGTGCGGGTGCAGGTCGACCGGAGCGGAGCCCCCCGCCCGGACCGCGGCCACTTCCTGCCCGACCGGATGACCCGGCTTGCAACCAACGCTTCGGACGTTGCGAAATGGTACGCCCCGGCCCCCCGGGAAGACGGGATGACCGACTATGTGATCGTAACCCGGGAGCAGTTTGCGTCGACCAGCAAGATGCTATCCACCTTCATCGACTTCAAGAAGTCCCAGGGCTACACGCCGCTGCTCGTTACACTCGAGCAGATCGACGAGGAGATGGAAGCGGTGGAGCCCGCACCCGAGGAACAGCCCGACATCCTGCGGGCGTGGCTCCAGAAGCACTACCAGGAGGCCGGCTTCAAATACCTGGTGCTGCTCGGGTCGCCTGACCCGCACGACCCGCTCGGGATTCCGATGAAGCTCTGTTATCCCTCGTTCGGATACGAGGAGATCCTCGACTACCCGCACGTGGCGACCGACATGTACTTCGCGGACCTCACGGGGAACTGGAACCCCGACGGCGACGAGATGCCGTGCGAGCTCGAGGACTACATGGAGATCCCCGAGGAATTCCAGGGCGAAGGCGAAGCGGGCGGCAGCGGAGCCGAGGGGGGATTCGATGGCGGCGCAGACCGGAGCGGGGACCGGCTCGACGGGGTCGACCTGGCACCGGAGCTGCTGGTGGGGCGGATCCCCCATTTCGGGAAGCAGCCGTTCTACGGCGACGGCATCCTCGAGAGGATCATCGCGTACGAACAGTCGGAGCCGCTGCCGTGGCACAACCGGGTGCTGCTTCCCAGCCCGATGATCACCTTCCCGGACGGGGGATGGGTGGACGGGAGCCTGGTGTCGAAGTTCCTGATCGAGAAGTCGCTGGATGTCTACGGCAACGGGCATACGGTGCTCGGGGAGTGGGCGGGCAACCTGACCTCCACGTATCCGGGTGACGATTTCCTCGACGAGTCGAAGATGCCCGAGTACTGGAACAAGGGGTACGGAGCCGTCACATGGAGCGCCCACGGCAACTTCGACCTCGCCTGCCGGGACATCTGGTACGTGGATGCCAACGAGGACGGACTGCCGCAGCAGGGGGAGACCGAGGAGCCGGCATTCATCAACATCCTGTTCCACAAGGTCGGGACGGATGACTATCCCCCGATCGTCTTCCAGGGGTCGTGCCTGACCGCCTGCCCGGAGGAGCATGGAAACCTCACGCACTCGCTGCTCCAGCACGCGTCCATTGCCAACGTGGCGTCGACCCGGATCACGATGGGGCTGACTCCGGGACAGGATGAGGACTGGGTTCCTTCTCCGTTCACGCCGGGGGCATTCACCCTGGGTGTCTACTTCACGCATGCGGCCGCCGTGGAGAAGCGCCCGATTGCCGAGGCTTTCCACTACGCGATGGGGACGCTGGGGCTCGGCGTACAGCCGTGGACCTTCAAGGTCCGCCTCGAGTTCAACCTGTACGGCGATCCGAGCCTCCAGATGCCGGGGTGCGACGAGGATTCCGACTGCGACGACGGCAACCCGTGCGACGGCATCGAGACGTGCGTGCTCTCGCGGTGCCGTCCGGGAAAGCCGCTCCTGTGCAAGCCGGACGAGCAGGATGGTCCGTGCGTGAAGGTGGAATGCGACCCGGCCAAGGGGTGCGTTTCGACCCCCATCGACGACTTCGGCCCGTGCGACGACGGTGACCCGTGCACCGGCCTCGACTACTGCATGACGGGCGAGTGTGTGACCGCTCCCCTGAAGTGCCCTGCACCTGACAGCCCCTGCTACGCGGGGACTTGCGACCCGGTCGCGGGGAAGTGCCTGTACGAGCCGCTCCCGGACGGCGACTACTGCTTCCTGAACGGCTTCTCCGGTACCTGCCTGGAAGGGACCTGCCGCCTCGCACCGACCGCGGTGGAAAGCGACGAGTCCATCGACATCCAGCCCGAGGTGGCCGGACCGGTGGAGGATGTGGTGACGCAGCCGAAAGCCTCTGGCGGGTGTGCGGCGACGGGCTCCGCCAAGGGCAGGGGGATCGTGCTTCTGCTGGCCGCCCTGGCCGTGTTGATGCGAGTGTCCGCCGGGCGTCGCCGGTCCGTGGCGATTCGTGGAGATGTCCGATGAGTTTGCGCCTGCCATTCCTCTTTGCGGCTTGGATCCCAGCGCTGCTGGTTGCGTGCGGGGGGACGGGGACCGGCGGGGCTTCCGACGTGGGACCCCGTGCCGACCTGCGGGGACCGGCCGGTGACGTGCGCCAGGCGGGCGGAGACGCGGACGGCGGCTGGGTCGAACCCGATCTCGTCCGGGTGGACGGGCGGGACGAGCCGTTCCTGCCGGAGCTGACCTTCGACGGCAAGCTGTGCGTCGGCGACGAGGGATGCGCTGCCGCAGGGCAGGTGCTGGGGCCCTGCCGCCGGTGGGCCTGCATCGAAGGAAGGTGCGAGGAGCAGGACCGGGACGACGGGACCGCCTGCGACGACGGCAATGCCTGCACCCTGAGCGATGCCTGCGCCAAGGGAGAGTGCATCGGAGATCCCGTCGAATGCGAAGAGGACGAGGATCCCTGCACCACCGTAGCGTGCCAGCCGGACACGGGATGCGCCCCGGTCCCGCTCACCGGCAACCCATGCGACGACGGCAACGCCTGCACCGGGTCGGACCAGTGCCTGTCCGGGAAATGCTACGGACAGGCCGTGCTCTGCGACGACGGTGACGGCTGCACGGTGGACGGCTGCGATCCGCTTGCCGGGTGCACGCATTCCCCGGGCACGGGCCAGCCGTGCAGCGATGACGACGCGTGCACTTCGCTGGACACGTGCGACCAGGGGCTCTGCATCGGAGAGCCGGTGACCTGCGAGGACGGCAACATCTGCACCAGCGATGCGTGCGACCCCGCGGTCGGCTGCGTGTTCACCCAGCTCACCGGGAAGCCGTGCGACGACGGCTCGGTCTGCACCGGGGATGACCACTGCGCCGCGGGTCAGTGCACCGGTACGCTTACGGCCTGCACCGACGGCAACCCGTGCACCCAGGACGTGTGCGACCCTCTGGCCGGCTGCCAGCATCCGCCCGCGGACGGCACCATGTGTAACGATGGAAACGAGTGCACCGAGAACGACCTGTGCGTGGAAGGCGCATGCATGGGGCAGAGCGCAAGCTGCAGCGATGGGAACCAGTGCACGCTGGATTCCTGCACGTTCGAGGGGGGGTGCATCCACACGCAGCCGCCGGGATTCCCGTGCAGCGACGGCAACGCATGCACGGCAAGCGACAAGTGCTACCAGGGGGCCTGCAAGGCGGGCAAGCCGGTAAGCTGCGACGACGGCGACGATTGCACTCAGGATTCCTGCAACCCGCTCACCGGGTGCTCCAACCAGCCGCTGACCGGGACGCCCTGCTACGACCATGATGCCTGCACCAAGGACGACATCTGCGCCATGGGCAAGTGCATCGGCCAGCCGATCGTCTGCGGCGATTCCAACTTCTGCACGCAGGACACCTGCGATCCGGCAACGGGGTGCGTGTTCACGCCGCTGGACGTCCCGTGCGACGACAACGACCCGTGCACCGAGGGGGACTACTGCGGCGGCGGCAAGTGCAACCCGGGCAAGAACCCGCAGTGCCTCGCGGTCGACCGGGTCGTGCTCGCGGGGGACAGTTGGTCCTCCGGCCTCATCATCCCCCTCAAGGATGCCCTCGTCGCCCGAGGGTACGAGGAAGTCACCGTGAGCTGGGAGTTGACTTCCAAGCCCGGCTCCAAGGTCTCGGACTGGGTCTCAAACCCGTCCCTCATGGATGCACTCTTCACAAGCATGAGCATGGAACCCAAGGCGGACATCCTGTTCTTCACGCTGACCGGGAACGACTACCTGGGGGCAGCCAAGAGCGGGCTCGGGCTCATGGGAGGGCTGGAGTGGTTCATCACCATGACGCTCATCCAGTGGGACCTGGCTACCTTTGTGGCCCTGGTCAAGGCCAAGCAGCCCGACATCAAGATCCTGATGGTCGGGTATGACTACCTCCATTTCGAGATGATCGAGGCACTGGGCAACGGCTTCCCCGGCTTCGAGCGGGTGAAGTTCAACCTCGGGCTGGTGGACCTGTGCGGCCGGGCACGCCAGGTGGCGGCCTCTGTCCCGGACATGATCTACGCGCACAACATAGGCATCATGCAGTACACGTTCGGGGACACGCCGCACTTCCCGTTCCCGTGCCCGGGGTTCGGATTCCCCGCGTACGGTCCGGGCGTCGTGCCCCCCCCGGGCCCGGCCCCGGGATACGACCCCTTCCCGGGGGGCTGGTTCACCTATCCCTCGCCCGTCGAGCACATCCCGGACGGCATCCACCCCGACTACGCCGGCTTCCGAGCGATCATCGAGAACTCCCTGGACCAGGGGGCCGCCGCGTGGATCGAGGGGAAGTAGCCCCGGGCCCTTACTTCCCCTCTGCACATCCGACCGAGTTGCCCTGCGTCGGGTCGGTGGGGTCGCAGGGAGGAACGGGGGTGCAAGTGTCGTCTCCGGGGTCGCACTCACCGCCGCCGAAATCCAGCGGGCAGTACTTCCGGCAGGCGCCATCCACGAAGCCCGCACAGTCGAACTCGGCCCACGCACCATGGCCCGTGCAGTAGTGTGCGACGGCTCCCTCGCAGTAGTCCTCGTCTTTGTCCGGATCGCACGCCTTGTCGGGCGGCGGCAAGCATCCACCAGTCCAGTCGCCGCTCCCGTCCTTGGTCGGATTCGTGCAGGTGAACCCCTCGCCGTACCAGTCGCAGTTGTATCGTGCGACCTCGGCCCCGCCCTTGCACATGACGAACACGGTGCCGTCGCAGTACGGGACCAGGCATCCCTTCTTCAGCACACAGGCTGCTTCCTGTCCATCACCGGTGGCCACAACGGCGCAGATGCGGCCCCGCTCTGCACAGTCCACCCGGCGCTCTACCCCCTTTTCACAGGAGACCCGGACGTTCCCTTCACACGTGGCCGGCACCCCACCGTCCGGGCAAGTGCCGCTGCCGCAAGTTCGATGCCCGTCGGTGTCCAGCAGGCACTGGGGGTTCCCCGAGGACCACGCACAATCCCACATCCTGACCATGTGGCGCCCATCCGCCAGAGGCCAGCACGAAACGTGGACGCTGCCATCGCATCCGCCCTCGAACGTGTCCGGATTGCAGCTCGCGTCCGAGTTCACCCCCCAGCAGCAACGCACCTCGTCACAGTCCTTCGCCGCCAGGATGCACTCCATGGAGGGCGGGTCCACATCGGGCACCTCATAGGGCAGACACGTGCCCATGGCACACTGCCAGAACCACGCCAGCTTGGTCCCGACCATGGCACCGCATTGGCTCCACTTCAGGGCGAGCTGGTATGCATTCTCCTCCGTCATCGGCGGGTAGCTCTGCGGCCATTTCTCCCCGATGTGGTAGCACTGCGCCAGCGGCCCGCCGTCGCCCGATACGTCGTAGGCCGGATCTACCACCTTCCTGTCCGAACCGTTCCCGCATCCCCAGGCGGAAAGTGCGAGCGATGCCAGGACCAGGACCAATGCGCCTTCCGCCAGAAGCCGCAACGCTGTGTTGGAAGCCCGCCCGATACCCGAAAGCACCCCGTTGTTGCTGACCATGAAGTTACCTCCGACTTGTCATCATGCTACTCCGGAGCGGGACGTGCGTCCAGCGAGGAGCGGGGGCCGATGCTCCCGCACTCACACTCCCGGTCTGTCTACTTTCTCTCCGGCGCCACGCCGGATGGGGTCTTGCGGTACGCTGCCTTGCAGCGGCGGCAGGTGAGGACGTCGCCGTCGGAGCGGGGGAGGCGCTCGCCGCACGAGCACATGTGCCGCGACTTGACCGCGGGGACCCCTTCCACCAGGGTGTAGGGCGGCACGTCCTTGGTCACGACCGCGCCGGCCGCGATGAACGCGTGCGCCCCGATGGTCACGCCGCACACGATGGTGGCATTGGCGCCGATGGTGGCCCCCTTGCAGACCCGGGTGGTCTCGTACTCCGACTTGCGGGACACGAAGGCTCGTGGAAAACGTACGTTGGTGAACACGGCGGACGGCCCCACGAACACGTCCTCCTCCAGGATCACCCCTTCGTAGACCGAGATGTTGTTCTGCAGCCGGCACCCGTCGCCGATGCTGACGCCCTTGGCGATGAAGCAGTTCTGCCCCATGGTGACGTCTCGACCGAGGTGCGTGCCCTGCATCACGTGGCAGAAGTGCCAGATGCTCGTCCCCTCGCCGACCTCTGCGGTCGGGTGGACCACAGCGGACTCGTGCGCGAACCAGTTGCGCGTCACCTCTTCCATCCGGACCCTCCTCCCCTGCTTCGCACTTCGGGCACAGGCTTCGAGCACGGCAAGTACGTCCAGGCCGGAAGACCCGTCCGAGAGGCCCGCCAGGTCGTTCTCCCGGATGGCCCGAACGAATGCATCGAGCTCCCGGCGCAGCGGCTCGCCCTCGGGGATGTCGATGCTCTCTCTGTCCACGACCTTGACCGTCGGCGGCGTGCCCGGCTCCGTCACCGTCCGGGTCAGCGTGATCCCCCGCCCCTCCGGCGTGTCGTTCCACTCCAGCATCCCCTCGGTCCCGACCAGGAGGGCCCGGTGCTCCTTCTTCGGCTCGAGCCAGCTCACCGTGATCTGGACGGACAGGGGACGGGCCGCTGTTTCGGCAAAGCCCAGCACGATCACCGCGGTGTCCGCGATGCCCCTGCCGAACAGGTCGAACCCGACCGCAGTGACGGTGACGGGAAGCCCTCTGCCCAGTTCCAGCGCGAACGCGATGTCATGCGGTGCGAAGCTGAACAGCACGTCCTCCACCGAGCGGATCGTCCCCAGGCCGGTGCGATTCAGGCGGGCTGACAGGACGGCTCCGAGCCGCCCTTCGGCCAGCAGCTCCCGGATGCGCTGCCGGGCCGGGTGGTGCTCGAGGATATGGCCGACAGCGAGCACGCGCCGATGCTCCTCCGCCAGTGCCACCAGCCTCCGCCCGTCAGCCACCGTCAGGGCAAGCGGCTTCTCCACCAGGACATGCAGGCCGGCCTCGAGCAACCGGGTGGCATGCGCCGCGTGCGCGGCAGCCGGCGTGGCCACCACGACACCGTCCGGCCGTGCCGAGAGGATCTCGTCGATCGAAGTGGTCGCCGGGACGCCGGGACAGGTCGCCTTCACCTGCTCCAACGCCTCGGCCCGCTCGTCGCACAGCAGCGCCAGGCAACCCATCTCGTGGAGGACCCGGGCGTGGTTCCTCCCCCATTTCCCACAACCCAGCAGGGCGATACGCGGCATGTTCGTGCTCACGGCACCTTCACTCCTTCGGGGCGATTTCCGAAACTGAGTGGGACAGAAACCGCCGGCATGGCCGGCTCAGGGTCCCTCAGACCCGAGGTAGCTCTTCTTGTCGGCGATCACGCCAGACAGCTTCTTTGCCGCGTCGTCGGACTTCCCCTCCGACAACGACCGGGCAGCCTCGAGCAGCAAGAGCAGCTCCTGCTTGTGGCGCTCCTGGATCCGGGCAGCCAGCTTCTGGAACTGCTCGGCCAGGTAGAGGAACTCGTCCCCCTTCCGGAACGGACGGATCTCCTTCCATCGGCCCTGCTGTGCGGCCTCCATGAACTTCGACAGAGCAAACAGCGGCCCCGCAGCCTTGTGCGTCAGCCAGATGCCCGCCAGCATGAGCACCAGCACCAGGCCGGCCACGGCCGCCAGCATGAGCACCGAGGCCTTCGTGTCACGGGCTGCCGCGTCCTGCTCGATGTCCGCATCGAATGCCCTTGCATACTCCTCGGCAGCATCGGAGGCCGCCCCCTGAGGTTGCTGGAGCTTGCTGAAGCGGGCATCGATCTCCAGGAGCTCGGTGGTGGTCTTGCGCTCCGAGTAGTAGAACCACCCGAGCACGGAAAAGACGGCCAGCGATACCGCCACCAGGAACAGGGTGTACTTGAGCTGGAACCGGCTGTCCACCAGCATGTTGGATACCTTGCGCTTGTACGGCTTGGGTGCCATATCTCCCTCCTCTGTGCCTTTCTACAGCTTCAACACCTTCTTGACCTCCGGGAACAGCCCCCCGACCCCCTTCTTCAGCGCGGCCTTGTGGCTCTCCAACAGCGGGTCATCGGTCCAGTCGTCCTTGGGCTTCGCCCCTCCGGCAAACGATGCGCTTCCGGTCAGGGACTTCTTCGGAACCGCCTTTGCGCCGACCGGCTCGAGCAGGACCTCCAGCTCGACAACCACCCTGACTTCCCCGGGCTTGCGGTCCTTGGGGGAGGTGATGCCCGTCACGCCCCCCCGGAAGGTAAGCTCCACGACCGGCTCGAACTCACGCTGCACATCCGGCCTCTCGCCGTCCTCCTCGATGTCCATGTCGGTCCCTACGTCGATGCGGTCCGGCGTCTGCATCAGCAGGTCGAGGAAATACTGCTGGATCCACTTGGTCAGCTCACGGTTCCTGTTCACGCGGTCCGCAAGTCCGTCAATCTGGATCCGGTAGCGGGCATTCGCCGGGAGGTTGCCCGGGAAGTCGGAGAGGATGTAGTTGAGGGCCCGCTCGGCCTGGGTCTTGACGAGGGTAATCTCCGAGCCGGTGGCCGCGGCAAGCTCGCGGACGGCCCCGGGGTGGGAGATCGATCCCAGGGCCCAGGCGCAGCCGCTCCGCACTGCGTGGTCCTGGTCCTGCTTGAGGCAGCCGACAAGGTGGGAAATGGCCTCGGGACGCCGGAGCATGCCGAGCGCCCTGGCCGCCTTGAGACGGGCCTTGTAGTGAGGGCTCGTCTCCAGCATGGTGAAGAGCTGCTTGAGCTCGTTCTCGGTCAGCGGCTTGTTCTCCGCCGCAACCGATGACGAGGCGAGGATGCCGGACAGCAGCGCCAGCAGTGCCGCCGCTCTCCGGAGTCTACCCATTGGGGTCGGCCACATGGGCCCTCCATGACGGTTCCCCGACCGGCAGGGGCGAGCCGACCAGCAGGCCCGATGCCACCAGGTCGAGAAGCGGTTCGATGATGTCCACGGCACGGCGGCGGCGCAGCGAGCTGCCGGTGGCAGCGGCCCCCTTGCCCTGGACGACGAGCGCGGCGACCACCTCCCGGGCTGCCCCGAATACGAAGTGCGCCGCAAGGTCCTGAGGGACGTCGCGTACCAGCCCGATGGCCTTGCCGGTTTCTATGGAGCTCTCCACCATCTCCTTGATGCCCGAGAAGAACTCCACGACCCGGGTCCGCACCGCCCGATCCGGGGCCTCGATGCTGCCGAGCAGGAGGGTCGCCTCCGCACGGTGGCGGGTCACGACATCGAGGGTCCGCTCCAGGTTCCGGCGGAGCTGGTCGAGCGGCGCGACGTCGCTGGTGACGTCGATGGCCCGTATCCCCTCGCGCAGCGCCAGCAGGAAACGGTCGAGCAGCTCCGCGAACAGATCACGTTTGCTGCCGAAGTACAGGTAGAAGGTGCCCCGTGCGATGCCGGCAGCCTCGATCACATCGGACACGGTCGCAGTGTGGTAGCCCTTGCGTGCAAACACCAGGGCAGCCGTGTCGAGGATCTGCACGCGGCGATTAGGAGAGCGCGTACGGGCCACCAGGTCACCTCCCGACGAACGGGCAGGTACGCTCCTCGACGGACAGCGCCTGCAGGAGTTGGACCAGCCGGGGAAAGCTGCCGGAAGCGACTCCCGGCCTCGCCAGGAGCCTGGCCGCACCGGCAGCGGCCCGGGTCCACGGCAGCAGTCTCCCGGAGCAGATCGGCAGAGAGGCAAGCCGCAGCAGGGCGCTCCGGTCCACGCTCAGCCGTACGTCGCAGCGCTCCTTCGGGAACGGGTAGACCCGGATTCGGCGGCCCTGGAAGCTCACCGTGCAGGCCCGTGCGTCGGCCCCGGCATCACGGACCTCCACGACCGCGTCGAACGAGAGCACGGCCAGCGGCCCCGAGCGGCCGGAACGGGGGGCATTCCTGCCAAGCAGCTCCGCCACGGTGACGGCCAGGGGATTCGAATCCCCCCCTGCCTCCAGGATCACCTCGACGGTCGTTGCCGGAATCGCCATCTCCCCTCCGGATCGTACGGGCGAAGCGGGCTGATGATAGAGTCGCACGCTACGGATTGCAAGGAGATTGGGCGGGGTGCAGTGGCTTCCCCTTTACTCGCTTCGCGGGACGGGCTATGGTCCCGAGGGGGTTCCTCGTTGGGGAGAGGCGGGTCGTGAGAATCGCGTTGGGGTTGCCGGGACTGGGGCTGCGTGGCGTGCCGCGGCAGCGGTCGCTCACCTGCCTGCGGCCGACTGCTCTCGCCATCCTGGCCGGACTGACGCCGCCCGACATCGAGGTGAAGGCGTTCGACGACCGCTTCGAGGAGCCGCCCTACGACGAGCCGTGGGACCTGGTCGCACTGTCGGTGGGCACGTTCCAGGCCCGCCGGGCCTACGAGATCTCCCATGCCTTCCGGAAGCGGGGCGCCAGGGTCGTGCTGGGCGGATTCCACCCGTCGCAGTGTCCGGACGAGGCAGCCCGGTACGCGGACTGCGTGGCCGTCGGCGAGGCCGAGGTGCTGTGGCCCCGCATCGTGGACGATCTACGCGGAGGGAAGCTGCAGCGGGTGTATCGCCACGACGAGCCGGCCGACCTGGCGCTGTGCCGGCCCGACTCGCACGTGCTCGACCACAAGGGGTACGCGCCGGTCAACGTCATCCAGTTCGCCCGAGGATGCAGGCACCGGTGCGACTTCTGCTCGGTCCATGCCTTCTACCCGAAGGAACCCCGGAACCGGCCGCTCCGGGACGTCGTGGAGGAGCTGGAATCAGCGCCGGACCGCTGGACTTTCTTTGCGGACGACAACCTGGCGGCGAGGCCCGAGCTGGCCAGGGACCTGCTGCGCGAGATCGCCCCGCTCGGAAAGCGGTGGGTGGCCCAGACGTCGCTCGACTTCGTGGACGACCCCGAGCTTCTCCGGCTCATGGCCCGCAGCGGTTGCCAGTGCGTCATCGTCGGGCTCGAGTCCCTCAACGAGAGCAACATCCGCCAGATGGGCAAGGGGTGGACCCGGGCCGAGGACTACGTGACCCGCATCGAGAAGGTGCGAGACCAGGGGATCATGATCTATGCCACGTTCGTGTTCGGCTATGACGGCGACACCCCGGACGTGTTCGAGAGGACCTACGAGTTCGCACTGAAGCAGAAGTTCTTCCTGGTCAACTTCAACCACCTGAACCCCTTCCCGGGGACCGGGCTGTACAGGCGGCTGCGGGCCGAGGGCCGACTGACGTACGAGCGCTGGTGGATGGACCCCCGATATCGTTTCGGGGACGTGGTCTTCGAGCCGAACGGGATGAGCGCACGACAGCTCTCCGAGGGGGCGTTCGGCATCCGGAAGCGGGTGCACCGCTACCCCGCGATCCTGAGGCGGATGCTCGACCGCCGGACCAACCTCGCCAGCCCGTCCAATGTGCTGACCTACCTGCTCGTGAACTACGGTTCACGGCAGGACATCCTCACCAAGCAGGGTCTGCCGCTCGGCCTGGAACCCCGGCTTCCGGAGCCCCTCGACGGGGAGGCGGAACCGCCCGCCCCGCTGTCCGACGAGGCGACGTCATGAAGATCGTGTTCATCAAGCCCAACATGGGGCTGGTCAGCGGGGCCCCTTACGATGACCACGGGCGCATGGAGCCGCTGACGTTCGCCGTGCTCGCAGGCATCACGCCGCCGCAGCACGAGACCGTCCTGTACGACGACCGGTTCGAGCGCCTTCCGTTCGAAGAGCACATGGACCTGGTGGCCATCAACACCGAGATCTACACGGCCCGCCGGGCCTACGAGATCGCGGACCGCTTCCGAAACCGGGGCATCCCCGTCGTCCTGGGCGGCTTCCACACGACGCTGATCCCCGACGAATCTCTCGAGCACGCGGATGCCGTCGTCCTGGGCGATGCCGAGCCGGTCTGGGAAACGCTGCTTGCCGACCTGGAGAAAGGGCGGCTCAGGCGGCGTTATGTCGGGAGCTTCGGGGGGCGAGCACCCGACCCGCACTCCTCCCAACTGATCGGTATCCGCACCGACTGGAGCATATTCGTCGCAAAAAAATACCTGCCGGTGCGGCTGACGCAGTTCTCCCGGGGGTGCGTGAACCAGTGCGAGTACTGCGCCACGGGCAACATCTACCGCCAGCATCACTGCTGCCGCCCCGTGGACGAGGTAGTCCGGGAGCTGTCCCGGGACGGTGCCCGATTCGTCTTCTTCGTGGACGATAACCTCATTGCGAGCAAGGAGCAGGCCAGGGAGCTGTTCCGGCGCTTGAGGCCGATGCGGATCCGCTGGTTCGGGCAGGCCGACCTGTCGTTCGCCGCGGACCCGGCGTTCATGGAGCTGATGCTCGAGAGCGGCTGCTCGGGGCTGGTCGTGGGGTTCGAGTCGCTCGACCAGCGCAACCTGGTGCAGATGCAGAAGAACTGCAACCTGGGCTTCGACACCTACGACCCCATGGTCGAGGCGATCCGACGGTCCGGGTTGATGCTGTGGGCAGCGTTCCTGCTGGGCTACGACAACGAGACGCCCGAAAGCGTCAAGGCCACGTGCGACTGGGCGCTGTCCAAGAAGTTCGCGTTCTCCGCGTTCAACATCCTGATGCCGTACCCGGGCACCCCGCTGTATGCCCGCATGAAGAAGGAAGGGCGGCTGCTGTACGACGGCAGGTGGTGGCTCCACGACGACTACCGCTTCGGCATGCCCGGCTTCCGGCCGCGCAACTGCTCGCCCGACGAGCTGGCCCAGGCGTGCCTCGAGGCCCGTCGCCGCCACAGCTCCATCCCCTCCATCTTCCGTCGGGCCTGCGACCGCAAGACCCACATGAAGGATGCCTGGAGCCTGGCCACCTACTTCTCCTACAATCCCGTCTTCCGGGACGAGATGCTGAAGAAACACGGCATGGTGCTCGGCTACCGCGGCATCGAACGCCCCCGCAGCGTGGAGCTGCTCGGCAAGGGGGCCGAGCCGGTGTGAGAGCGGCCGTCTTTCCCTCGGCCCTCAACCCTTGGCCTTTCACAATCCCGGGCTTTGCGGGAGCTGCTGGCGGGGGATGCCCAGGAAGTCCAGGATGTAGACCGTGCAGGCCTTGGGCTGCTCCTCGAACAACATGTGCGACGAGAGCTCGAGCACGTGCCATTCGGGCATCCCGGGCAGGTTCCGGACGATCTCCTCCTGGAACGGCGGGGGGAGGATCGGATCGTACCGCCCGCTGAGCACCAGCACCGGCACGGACAGCTCGTGCAGGCGGTCCCGCAGGTCGTAGAGCTCCCCTTCCGACTGGTTGCTGCAGGCCAGCGGGTTGGCGTCTGCGAAGCGGAGCTCCCGGCAGGTGATGAGATTGAGCACCGCGTCCGATTCGAGCCCGGTGGGGCGCAGCGTCTCCTTGCCGGCAGCGGCCCGGGCCAGGAAGAGGCCGAAGCGACGCTCGGCCAGGTCGCGGGCCATGGCGACCATCTCGAACTGTCCGTCCAGGGTGTAGGCCAGGTCGAAGAACATCGACTCGAGCAGGTCTTCCCGGACGGGCAGTGCGGCCAGCGGACCGATGTCGTCTGCGTCGGCCCGGTCGAGGTACGCACGGGCCCGTCCCAGCGCAGCCAGGAATCCGGGCCACCGCTCGTCCAGCGACAGGAAGAAGCCGGTCTTGACCGCGTTACGCCTGGAGATATAGCCGTGGTGGGGGCTCGTGGCTGCCAGCACGAGCGAGCGGGTCGATTCCGGGTGGGCCAGGGCGAACTTCATCGCCAGGAACCCGCCTGCGGACTTCCCGACGAGCACCGCCGGGTGTCCTCCCAGCAGCTCCTGGTGAAGCAGCCACGTGTCGTCCACGATCCGGTCCAGGGTGAACAGGCCCTCCCGGCCGGCCAGCGCCGATGCGTCGGCCACCCGGGCAGAGAATCCCGAGCCCCGCTGGTGGAAGTAGAGGATCGTGCAGTGCGCTCTCAGCGATTCCCAGAGCTCCCCCCCCCGCTGCAGGTGGCGTCGCGGGTAGCCGGGGCCGCCGTGGAACACGATGAGGTCGGCAATCGACGGCCCTTTCGGCCGGCTCAGCTCATAGTAGAGCGGGAACGTGCCGGCCGCCGGGTCCGAGGCATTCCAAGGGGCATCGATGCACCCCGATTCCTCGGTCCAGAGAGGATACTCCCGGGTGACACGGCTGCACTCGTCCGGACGTTCATCGGCCGCCGCATGGCGCGGTCCGGCAGCCAGCGCAGGCAGCGACGGCAGCACCGCAGACAACGCCAGCGCAAGCGGGACCGACCGGAAAAGGGGCGTGAATGCAGGTCCCATCACCAGATGGAGGATTGGATTCGTTCCGCGATGAACTGCTTGAGCAACAGGAGGTGCTCTGCCGAGATCTGGTCGAACTGGATGCCCATGCCCCGATCCTCTTCCGGACCCGTACCCTTGGACCAGCGCACCGTGCCGGTCGCCTCGATCACGATGTCGCTCCCCGGCAGCCTGAACTTCACCTGGAGCGTCGAGCCGGCCGGCGGCACCCGGGGGGAGCGGATGAAGCACCCCCCGAGACTCAAGTTGCTCATCAGCGAATCGCTGGCATCGGCGTCGATCTCGTCATGGTAGACGGTGCGGATGCGTACGTCGACTCGTTCGTGCTGCCTCTGGTTCGCGAAGTCTGTCATCTCCTCCCCCACCCCTTCAGGGGTTCAATCATATATTTCCTGGATCAGCCATTCAAGCCCGCGAAGACCAAGCCGGAGTTTCCACCGCTCCGAGTTGGATGCACCGTCGCGGGCCGGAGGGACGAATTCCATCTCGACCTGCTCCGACGAGATGCGCCGGAACTGCATCCCGGCCTCGAGCGCACCCTCTACGTCCGACGGATTCCCTGCCAGACTTCCCACCCGCCTGCGGTACCCATCCATCCAGTCGGCCACCGACTGGCGCCGTTCGTCCAGCTTGCCCGACAGCCACATGTCCGCCCACTCGTCTCCCCAGCGCCTGCCGTTGTCCACCAGCAGGGTCGTGTCGACGAAGCGCAGGAGCTCCGGACTGGACTCGGGCATGACCCCGAACAGCGTGCGGATGAAGTTCCGGAACGCATCCTTCGGGGCCGCACACGCTTCCCGGCATCCGCCCACGATGATCTCCTTCTTCTCCACCATGTGCTTCGGAAGCATCTTCTTCCCGCCAGAGACGTCCCGCTCCTGCTTCTCTGCCGACGACCTGGTGGCGAGAACGTCCGGCTCAGGCGCGTGGGATACCGGGTTGCGACAGGCCGTTGCTGCAGAAACCAGCAGAAGCAGAGCACAGAGCCGAGGAATCCTGCACATCGTCGATGACCCCCTATTTCCCGATGCAGAAGTGCGAGAAGATGAAGTCGAGGACCGACTCCCGGATCGGGTTCTTCCCGGTGACTTCGTGGATGTGCTCCAGGGCCTGCCGGATGAGCGAGGCCGCAATGTCCCTCGGAAGCCCCGGCAGACCGGCGCTGCACTCGCGCACGGCAAGGCTGGCCTCGTGGACGGCCTGCCACTGGCGGACGCCGGCCAGCATGACGTCCTCGGGACCGCCGTAGGCCCGCTCTCTCGCTTCCGCACGGATTGCCGAGCTCAGGGCATGCAACCCCTCGTGACAGAGAGCCGAGACCGCGAACCGCCGAGGAGCGGGGCCCGTGCTGGCGACGACAGTCCGATCCGAGCCAGGCTCCCCGATGGCATTGTCCTGGGCAACCGGTGACCTGAGGCGCAACGGGCCCAGGCCCTGCCTCGGGATCGGAGCCATGCTCACCGGCCGGGCTGGCATGTCCGGTCCGTGGGTGCGGTTGTCTGGGGCGTTGCGGGGGCGGGCCCTGCCTGCCTCGTCCGCCCTCGGAAGCCGATCCGACTTGGTCATCACGTGCCAGATCGGAGCCTTGATCGGAACGACGTTGCCCTCCTTGTCGGCCGGAAGCTGAACGTCCTCGGCTTCGCCCGGCTCGTGCAGCAGCAGGACCAGGTCCGCCTGCTCGAGCTGCCACAGAGTGCGCTCGACCCCCTTGCGCTCCGCGTCCCCATCGGTCTCCCGCAGCCCCGCCGTATCCACCAGGAGGACCGGGACCTCGGGCACCGGTATGTGCCGGGAAGGTCCATGTGGGGAGGGTGCTCCGCCCGGCCCGCCTTCGACAGGCCCCGAGGGGGGCCGCTCTCTTCGAGTCCGAGCCTGAGGGGCTTGTCCCTCAGAGTCGAGGACAGGCCCCCTCGAGGAGAGCGGAGTCGAGGGGTCCCCGACCAGCACGGGATCTGCCCTCGTCATATCCAGGAACTCCTCCAGGAAGTCCCGGGTCGTCCCGGGTTCCTGGCTCACGATGGCCCGGTTCCGGCGAAGCAGCGCGTTGAACAGCGTGCTCTTGCCGACGTTCGGGGGACCGGTCAGCACGACCCGGAAACCGTGCTTCAGCACCGCCGCCCGGTCGTGGGACGCGAGGAGAGCCTCCAGCTCCCCCACCAGATCCCGCAGCAGAATGCCCAACGTCTCGTCCGGCATCTCGGGGACGTCCTCCGGAAAGTCGATCTCCGCCTCGAGGCGGGCCAGCAGCTCCAGCATGTGCCGCGCCAGGCGCTCCATGGCCCGGCCCACGTCGCCCAGCAGACCGCTGGCCGCGGCCAGGATCGCAGCGGACGACCGGGCTTCGACCAGGTCCGCAACCGACTCGGCCTGGGCCAGGTCCTTTCGGCCATGCAGAAAGGCCCGCAGCGTGAACTCCCCCGGGAAGGCCAGCCGGGCTCCGAGGAGGCACAGATGTCGCTGCACCAGGGCCAGGAGCAGCGGGTTGCCGTGCAGGTGGAACTCGACCACGTCCTCGCCGGTGTAGCTCCTCGGGTGGACGAACCGGACCACCATGGCCTCGTCCAGGGGGCGCTGCAGCTCCGGGTCCAGCACCACTCGGCGGGCCAGGCGGCCGGGGGCCGGCAGCCGAGCCGGCTTCAGGATCCGGCCGGCCAGCTCGAAGGCCCGTTCGCCCGACAGGCGCACGATCCCGACCGCACCCTTGCCCGGCGGCGTCGCCGCTGCAACAATGGTGTCGTCCTCATAGCGCTCGTCGGACATGCCTCGCCCCGCTGCCCCGCTGTCCGCCCTATGCTTGCCCCTGCTTCTCCGCCCGGGCCCAGGCATCCTTGAGGGTCACGGCCCGGTTGTACACGGGCCGGTCCCGAGTGGAATCGCGGTCGACGCAGAAGTAGCCGAGCCGCTCGAACTGGCAGCGGAAGCCCGACTCGTGGCCGGCCAGTTCCGGTTCCAGCTGGCACCCTTCCAGCGTCTGCAGCGAGTTGGGGTTCAGGACGTTGTGGAAGTCACCGTCCGGCGCATCCGCGGGGTTCTCGATCGTGAACATGTGGTCGTACAGCCGGATCTCGCCCCTGACGGCATGGGCGGTCGAGACCCAGTGGAGCGTGGCCTTGACCTTGCGGCCGTCGGGCGAGTCGCCGCCACGGGTCGCAGGGTCATAGGTGCAGACCAGCTCCGTGATCTTCCCGGAGGCCGGATCCTTCACCACCTTGGTGCAGGTCATGAAGTACGCATACCGCAGCCGCACCTCCCGCCCGGGGGACAGCCGGAAGAACTTCTTGGGCGGATCCTCCATGAAGTCGTCCTGCTCGATGTAGATCTCCCGCCCGAACGGGATCTTCCGGGTACCGGCCGACGGGTCTTCGGGGTTGTTGACCGCGTCGAACCACTCGACCTGCCCTTCCGGGTAATTCTCGATGGTCACCTTGATCGGGTTGAGCACGGCCATGTACCGGGGGGCCCGCTTGTTGAGATCCTCCCGCACGCAGTGCTCGAGCAGGCGCACGTCGACGGTGCTGTCGTTCTTGGCAACGCCGATCCTGTCGCAGAAGTTGCGCAGTGCCTCCGGAGTGTAGCCGCGGCGCCGCATCCCCTGGATGGTGGGCATACGCGGGTCATCCCATCCTCGCACGAGCCCTTCCTTCACGAGCATGAGCAGCCTTCGCTTGCTCATCATCGTGTAGGTCATGTTCAGGCGGGCGAACTCGATCTGCTGCGGGTGCACGGGAGTGGCCAGCTCGTCCAGGAACCAGTCGTAGAGCGGGCGATGGTCTTCGAATTCGAGCGTGCAGATCGAGTGCGTGATCCGCTCCAGCTCATCCGAGACGCAATGCGCATAGTCGTACATCGGGTAGATGCACCACTGGTCGCCGGTTCGATGGTGCGTGGCCCGCAGCACGCGGTACATGACCGGATCGCGCATGTTGATGTTGGGCGAGGCCATGTCGATCTTCGCCCGCAGGGTGATCGACCCGTCCTCGAATTCGCCGGCCCGCATGCGGCGGAACAGGTCGAGGCTCTCCTCTGCCGGGCGATCCCTCCAGGGGCTGTTCTTCCCGGGCTCGGTCAGAGTGCCTCGGTATTCGCGCATCTGCTCTGCGGTGAGATGGCAGACGTAGGCCTTTCCTTTCCGGATGAGCTGCTCCGCGAACTGGTAGAGCTGCTCGAAGTAGTCGGAAGCATAGTACTCCCGGTCCTCCCAGTCGAAGCCGAGCCAGCGGACGTCCTCGCGGATGGAATTGACGTACTCGACCTCTTCCTTGGTCGGGTTGGTGTCGTCCAGGCGCAGGTTGCACTTGCCTGCGTAGTCCCTGGCAATGCCGAAGTTCAGGCAGATCGACTTGGCATGGCCGACGTGCAGGTAGCCGTTGGGCTCGGGCGGGAAGCGGGTGTGCACCCGGTTGCCGAACCGGCCGCTCCGGTTGTGCTCGTCGATGATGTCCCGGATGAAGTTCCTCGGCGCGGCCTCGGCCGGAGCCGTACCTTCCGGATTCGTCGTACCGTTCGTCGTGTCGCTCATCGTTCGTCTCCCTGAGCCATGGCAAGGGTCTTGAGGTGGTTTACGGCATCCCGCAGCCGCTGCTGGCAGAGGGGTTTGCCGATGACCTCCATGGTCTCGAACAGGCCGGGGCTTGCCTGACGTCCGGTGACGGCGATTCGCACCGGCATGAACAGGATCTTGGGCTTGGTCCCGGTCCGCTCGCAGAACGTTCGCAGCACCTGCTCGAGCGAGGCCACGTCCCAGGTCCGCAGCTTGTCCAGCTCGTCGGTCGCCTGCTGGAGCAGGTCCGCCGCCACCCCCGGCGCGGTGTTCTTGGGGACCAGGTGCGCGGGGTCGTATTGGAGCTCGGCCGAGAAGAAGTACGTGGTCATGCTCGCGAACTGGTCGAGCCGCTCGATCCGCTCGCGCATCAGCGGCACGATGCGCCGGATGTAGTCACGGTCGTACAGGTTGCCGACGATGCGGTCGGTGAGCTCGTCCTCGCTCATGGCCCGGACGTAGAGCCCGTTGAGCCAGTTGAGCTTGGCCAGGTCGAACACCGGTTCGCCCAGGCTGACGCGGCCGATGTCGAAGTTGTCGATGAGCTCGGCCAGGGTGAACTTCTCCCGGTCCTCGCCGAACGAGTAGCCGACCAGCGCCAGGAAGTTCAGCAGCACCTCGGGCATGATGCCGATGCGCTGGTAGTACAGGATCGACGTCGGGTTCTTCCGCTTCGAGATCTTGCTCTTGTCCCGGTTGCGCAGCAGCGGCATGTGGATGAACTCGGGCGGCTGCCAGCCGAACGCCTCGTACAGGCGGACGTGCTTGGGCGTGGACGGAATCCACTCCTCGGCCCGGATCACGTGGGTGATGCCCATGAGGTGGTCATCCACCACGTTGGCCAGGTGGTAGGTGGGAAACCCGTCGGATTTCAGCAGCACCTGGTCGTCCATCTGGTAGTTGGGGTAGCGGATCTCGCCCCGCAGCCGGTCGGTGAACACCGAGTCCCCCTCCCGGGGCATCTTCAGACGGATCACGTAGGGGACTCCGGCCGAGAGCTTCTCCTGGACCTCGGCCTCGGAAAGGTGGCTGCATTGGCCGTCGTAGCCCGTGGTCGGCCGTTTCTCCTCGACCATCCGCTTGCGCATCTCCTCGAGACGCTCCGGCGTGCAGAAACAGCGGTACGCCTGCCCCCTGTCGATCAGGATCTGTGCGTGCTCTCGATAGATGGCTGCCCGCTCGGACTGGCGGTACGGACCGCAAGGGCCTCCGACGTCCGGCCCTTCGTCCCAGGTGATGCCCGTCCACTTGAGCGCGTCGAGGATCGCCTGCTCATACTCCGAAGCGGACCGCGTCTGGTCCGTGTCCTCGATGCGCAGGATGAACTGACCGCCGTGCTTGCGTGCGAAGCAGTAGTTGAACAACGCGATGTACGCGGTCCCGACGTGCGGGTCGCCGGTCGGGCTGGGTGCTATTCGAGTCCTCACCATCACATCTCCTTGTCCTGCGGGGTCCCCTGAAGCGCTCTCGTCATCCTGGGGCGGGCCCGGGTCAGAAAGGCACGTACCTCCTCGCTTCCCCAGTCCCTGTAGGTCCAGGGGAGCGGCTGGTAAGCGCCGGTATGATAGACCAAAGTCAGATCGCCGTAAATCCCCTGTCCCAGGTAGATGCGCTGGTGGCGGGGCTTCCCGGTGGCCAGCACCAGGTTCACCGGGGTGAGCAGCCCCGGGTCCTGGTTGACCCGCCGCTTCCCGTCCGAGGCGAACCGCTCCTCGATCGCGTTGGTGAAGAGCTTCACCTCGGGCAGGCAGTCCGCGGACACCGGGTCCCGGAACAGGAGGAACCGCCGGGTGATGGGGGTCCCCATCTCGGCGTCGTAGTAGTCGGTACAGTCGAACGGCAGCGGCCCCAGCATGCGCTCCACCGGCCCGAACCGCTCGACGAACGCTGCCAGTGCGGCTTCTGCGGCGGCCTCGTCCGTGTGCAGCACGCCCAGCACCAGGAGGACGGGCGGGGGAATCTCAGGCTTGCTCATCCAGGTCCTTTCGCAAGAAGAACTCCACACTCTCTGCCAGCCCTTTGGCAATCGAGGTCCACGGGGGAAGCCCGAGCAGTCGCACGGCTTCGTCGCCGCTTCCGAACGACCGACGGATGTCCCCTTCCCGGGGCGCAAGGAACTCCGGCTCCGGGCGCTTTCCGGTCACCCCGGCCAGCGCATCCAGCAGGTCCAGCAGCGACGTCTCCCGGCCCGCACACAGGTTCAGCACCCGCCCTGCCGCATCCGGGCAGAGCATGGCCGCCAGGTTCGCCCTCACCACGTCCTCCACGTACAGGAAATCCCGGGTCTGGAGACCGTCGCCAAAGACCTTCGGCCGTCTTCCCGCAAGCAGCGCTGTGATGAACCTCGGCACTACCGCCGCATACTCGCCGTTCGGGTCCTGCCTCGGACCGAAGACGTTGAAGTAGCGCAGCGCGGTCGCCTCGGTCCATCCGCAGGCCGTGTACAGCTTCCCGTACTGCTCGCACATGAGCTTGTGCAGGCCGTACGGCGAGATGGGGCCCGTCCGGCTGTCCGACCTCAGCGGCAGCTCCGGGTTGTCGCCGAACACCGCGGCCGATGACGAGAGCACCACCCGCTTCACCCCGAGCACCCGGGCGGCCTCGAGCACGTTCAACGTGCCGGTGACGTTGACCGCGTGGCACGCGGCCGGCTCCTCCATCGACCGCTGCACCGAGGCCACCGCAGCCAGGTGGAAGATCCCGTCCATCCCGGCTGCGTGGCGCATCACGAAGTCGGCATCGGACACCGAGCCCACGGCCAGCGCGACCCGACCGTCGAGCCCGGCGGAGAGCTGCCCTCCGCCTGCGGCAAGTCCCTCGGAGGACTCCGCCAGGTTCTCCAACTTCCCCGTGGACAGATCGTCCAGCACGGTGACACGGTGGCCCTCCCGAGCCAGCACGTGGACCAGGTTGCTCCCGATGAAGCCGGCACCGCCGGTGACGAGGTAGTTCATCCTCACCCTCCGCTACGGGGCGCATTCTACCCTGCAATGCGCTTCTGGCAAGGGGGATCCGGGGCAACGGTCGATACGGGCCGGGGCGGCTCAGCCGCCTCGACCGAAGAACAGGTCGGCCAGGTACGCCAGCAGCGCGGCCAGGAAGAGGGCCAGGAGGCCCATGAAGACCCAGCGGGGGTGGATTCCCGTCGCCGCGGGAAGAGGGCGGGGGGCCTGGCTGGGCTCCGGTTCCTTCACGACCTCGGTCTTGCCCTTTCGTCGGGGAGGCCGGCGGGTTGCCTTGCTCTTGTCCAGCCAGGCTCGAAACGCGTGGACCTCGTATCCCGGCGCCGTGTCGTTGAGCAGTTTGCGCGCCTCGACCGCAACTTCTCCTGCGGTCGACGGGCGGCCCGCCGGGTCCTGGGAGAGCATCCGATCGAGAAGGGCGGAAACCGGGGCCGGAAGGGAAGCCGCGGCCAGCAGCCGAGCGATGTCCTTTCCGGTCCGCACGCTGGCCAGGAGCTCGCCTGTGTCCCCCGATCCGTGAGGCTTCTCCCCGGTGACGCAGCGGAGGAACACGACCCCCAGCGAGAACAGATCGCTGCGAATGTCGACCATGCCCCCCGCTGCCTGCTCCGGAGACATGTAGCGCACCTTCCCTTTCACGATGCCCGCCCGCGTCTTCTCGGTCGGATCAGCCCGCTTGACGATGCCGTAGTCGATCAGCTTGACCCGGCCGTCCGTGCCGACCAGCACGTTCTGCGGGCTGACGTCCCTGTGGATCAGCCCCAGGCGTTTCTTCCCTTCGATGTCCCGGGCCTGGTGGAGCGCCTCGAGCCCCTCGGCAGCCTCGCACAGCACGAACAGGGCCTCCGCAAGCGGCACGCGCCTGGTCTTGGTCACCAGCTCCTCGAGAGACAGCGACGGGAAGTACTCGGTCACGATGAAGTAGATGCCCTCCTCGTCTCCGAAGTCGAGCACCTTGAGCAGGCAGCGGTGCTCCAGGAGGGCGCCGATGCGGGCCTCCTCGTGGAACATCCTGCGGTAGGAATCCTCGTTGGCCAGGTGCGGGTGGAGCAGCTTGAGCGCGACCTGGGAGCGGAACCCGCCCACGCCGGTCTGGACGGCCTTGTAGACCGTGGCCATGCCGCCGGCCGCGATCTTGTCCCTGACCTCGTACCGGCCCAGCTTGACGATCGGACCCGTTTCCATCAAAAGCCTCCCCGGGACTGCCACCGGCACCGCGTCGTACAAACGCGGCCAAGCCACGCCGAGGGCCCCGGGCGGTAGCTCAGGCCTTTCGCCGGCGAAGCGTATTGTAGGCCAGCAACAAGGCCAGCACAAGAAGCAGGACCGCCACTGCCAGGAGGAGGTACTCCGGCTTGGGTGACGAGACGATCTGCACGACCTGGAGCACGAGGGCCGATACCGTCACGACGTACATGATGACCATGGGGATCAAGGTGTAGAGGCAGCGCCGTTTCGTCGCGGCCAGCCAGACGGTCACTGCCAGCAACGCCAGGGCGGCCAGGAGCTGGTTGGCCGACCCGAACACCTTCCACAGCGTCATGGTCTCTCCGGACAGGAGCAGCAGGGCCGAGGCAGCGACGGTCAATGCCGTGGCCACGAAGCGGTTGCGTGCCAGGAGATTCCCCTCCTCTTGCCTGCTCCCAGCCTTCATGGCCAGCTCCTGCACCGTAAATCGGGCGAGGCGAGTTGCCGTGTCCAGTGACGTCATGGCGAACGCGGAGACCGCAAGCGCGGCAAATCCCAACCCGAACTCCACCGGGATTCCGAGGGCGGACAGGAACCCGGACGTCCCCACGGCAAACACGTGCACCGGGTTGGCCCGGCCGCTGGCCATGAGCAGCGACACGAACTCGCTGCGGGTCACCACGACGGCCGTCAGCAGGGCCAGGAGGGCCAGCAGCGACTCCACCAGCATGGCGCCATAGCCTACAGGCCTGGCATCCGATTCCCGGTCGAGCTGCTTGGCGGTCGTGCCGGAGGCCACCATGGCATGAAATCCCGAAATCGCACCACACGCAACGGTGACGAACAGGATCGGGAAGATGGGACCGAGCCCCTCCACGTTCGCAGTCACGAACGCCTCCCCCTTGATCTCCGGTGGGGACACGAACACCGCCACCACCGACAGGAGCAGCACGGCATACAGCAGGAACGAGTTCAGGTAGTCGCGCGGCTGCAGCAGGATGTTGACCGGGGTGACCGAGGCGATGAACACGTAGACGAGCAGCATCACTTCCCAGAAGAGCACCATCGGGTCCATGCCCTGCTCCGGCAGCGGGAAGAGTCGCGGGAACGGGAAGGCCACGCCCAGGTAGAGAGCGGCTCCCAGCAGCGCGATGCCGATCACCGACGCGAGCACGAAGCTCACGTTGGCCCGGTAGACCGAGACCCCGAACGATACCGCAAGCACGATGAAAAGGAGCGACGCCGTAGCCACCGAAGGCGTCCGAACGAACGTATCGGCCACTACCAGCGTGAACACCGCGACCACCAGGATCAGCGCTGCCCAGGCAAACAGCAGGAACAGCGTCTTCCCGGTGCTCCCCAGGTAGCGTTCTATGATCATTCCGATGGAGCGCCCCTCGTGTCGGACCGAGGCCACGAGGGCGGTGAAGTCGTGCACCGCTCCCAGGAACGCCCCGCCCAGGATCACCCACAGGAATACCGGGAGAAAGCCGAACTGCGCGGCCAGCACCGGGCCGATGATGGGGGCCGCTCCGGCAATCGAAGCGAAGTGGTGGCCCAGCAGCACCGGCATGGGGGCGGGCACGTAGTCCACCCCGTCCCGCATCGTGTGGGCCGGGGTATTGCGCTCACGCCCCAGACCGAGCTGCCTGGAAATCCAGCCGCCATAGAACCGGTAGGCCAGCACGAAGAACAGGATTCCGCCGCCAAGCATGAGGAGCGCTGACATGACCTCGGATTCCACCTCTCGTGTCGAAAGCCCGCCCGTTCAGTCGGAGCGGGACGGAGGCACCCTACTCGGATGCGAACTTGGCCTCGATGGACTTCACCATCGGCGTGCAGGTCTTGCTCTGGGAATACAACGTCACCTCGACCTCCAGCAGCGGCCCGTCCATGTCCGGTACCTTCGTCAGGTCGAGCGGAAACATCTCCGGCGGGAACGGCCCGTAGTATCCCTGCCATGGCTTGGTCTTCAGCTCCGCCTTGTCGTACGCAGTCCGCACTCTGACCTTGACGAAGCAGCTCGTGGGATCCTGGTAGTCCACGTCCACGTACACGGCGGTCCACTTCACTCTGAACCCTTCCCAGCCGCCGAAGACGTGACTGTAGTACCCCTGGGGCGCCGTGAAGTTGTGCAGTGCGTATCCGGTCATGTCCGAGTAGGTGTACGGGCCGTTGCCGACCTTCACCTCGCAGAGCTTCTGCTGCGTCTTGGGGTCGAGCTTGACTGCGCTGCCCGACGACTGGTTCGCAGACCAGACGTTGCCGTCGAAGTCCACGGTCATGCCGATGGGGAAGCGGCCGCCGCCAAGGTACACGTACCCGATCGTCGTCGCGGTGTCGGAGTCCACGAAGGCCACGTGGTCCGACGTGTCGTTGGCCACGTAGACGCGGCCGTCCTGGCTGCCCGCCACCCCCCGGGGGCGGTCCTTGGTCTGTGCTGCGGCCCAGGTCTTGGTCTCGGGGTCGAACCGGTAGGCCACGTGAGAGCAGCAGCAGTTTCCGATCCACACCCGCCCCTTGTAGTCCAGGCCGATGCCGTACGGCTCGAAGCAGCCGATGTTGGAGCTGTAGGCCCCCACCTGTCCCAGCTCGGGGTCGACCTCGACCAGCTTGTTGCCCCCGCGGCCCGACACCCAGATCGTGCCCCCCTGGTCGACGACCAGGCCATAAGGGTTGTTGGAGATGTTGTGCTGCTTGACCACCGACCCGGTATCCGGGTGCAGGCGCCTCAGCACCATGCCGTACCACTCACCCACCCACGCATGGTTGTCCTTGTCCACGCCAAGACCGCGTTGGCAGGAGCCGCCGGGAAAAGCCGTGAAGATGACGCACTCGTCGGACCCCTTGGGAAGCACCTCCACCCCATTCACCTGGCCGTCCCCGTTGAGGTCTTTGGCCGTGTCCACAACGCCGTTGTTGTTCTTGTCCGGGCAGAGGGCCTCGTCGATTGCGATCTTCGCCACGCCGCCGTCGTTGCGGCAGCCGACCCACACGTTGCCGAGCAGGTCGACCGACGTGCGGGACGGGTTGGAGCAGACCGCGTACCGGCCGGTCTCCTTGCACGCCTCGGTGTCGAGCCGGGAAACCGTATTCTCGGATGAGTTCGCGACCCACATGAACGACAGGTCGATCTGCTTGGAATCGAGCACGAGGTAGCCGTCCAGGTTCTTCCCGACCTTCTCGGAGTTCTCCGGCGTCGGAGCGAACTCCTCGGCACCGCCGGGACCGACCTTGAGCGTGTCGCAGAACGGATCGCAGTTGCCGCAGGGGGAGAGCACACCCTCGTCGGTGCTGCCGTCACAGTCATCATCCTTCTCGTTGCACTCCTCCGGCTTGGGGATGATCTGACCGGAGCAGGCGCTCCAGAATCCCATCTGGCAGTATCGCTGCCCAAGCTGGCATTCGCCCAGCCCGATGGTCCCAGGGTCCCCCTCGAAGCAGATCTCCGAGGCCCCGTCCTGGGTGCACGGGCATCCCTCCACCGTCTGCTGGCCGCAGGGGGGACAGTAGACCGTGAACTTCGGATTGCCATCATCGCAGTCGGCCCCGAGGAAGCAGTTCTTCCCGTAGCCGTCACCGTCCTCGTCCAGGCAGTCCCCGGGTTGCCCCTTGTCCGGCTCGACACTCGAATCGAAGACCGCGTCCTCGCCCGGTTCCACCGTGCCGTCAGGCTCCGTCGCACCGTCAGGCAGCAAGACCAGGTCCAGCCCCGCGTCACCTTCCGTTCCGCCTTCCTGATCCCCCGGACCGGTGAGCGCATCCCCACCCGACGTCTGCCCCTTGTTGTCCTTCTTGATCAGCGAGACGTCGTCACTCCCCTTCTTCTCTCCGCCATCCCCCGGGCTCCCCCCGGAACACCCGGCCAGGGCGACGACCAGAACTCCCACCACGCACCAGACGATGAGCTGCCGTGCCATGGTATCCCCCTCTCGGTTGCAGATATCGATGCTCGTGCCCGGGCAGGGGCGCATCCGGGGGTACGACCTCACCGGACCCGCCTCCACCCGCCCGCAAGCGAGCGGGTATGCCGCCCGAGCCCGGCCCTATTATCAGGGACCGCCCGCGCGATGTCAAACTCCGAAGAAACGGATTTGACATTTCGGGCCGATTCCGGTAGAAGACCGGCAACTTTGGATTTCCGCTTGATCAGGAGGAACGGGAGATGAAGGTGAAGATCTTTTCGGCAGTGGTGATCTTGGCGGGCCTGTTGCTGGCGATGCCGGCGATGGCCGAATACCCCGACGACTGCAAGGGCATGCAGGAGCCCAGCGGCGCCAGTTGCGGCGACATCACGTACGAAGGTTGTTGCGATGGGCTCGGCCGCGTCGTGTGGTGCGACCAGGGCAAGCTCTTCTGCATCGACTGCGCAGGAGTGAACCCCTCGTGCGGCTGGCAGGGACAGTTCTATGATTGCGGCACCGACGGCGGAGAGGATCCGTCCGGAAAGAACGCAAAGGATTGCGTCAAGTGCGATCCGCCCTGTGCTGCGGGGCAGATCTGCAAGGACGGCAAGTGCGAGGTGTGCACCCCCGACTGTGCGGGCAAGATGTGCGGCGATGACGGTTGCGGCGGCACCTGCGGCGAGTGTGCGGGCCAGTGCGTGGACGGTCTCTGCCACCAGGGCCCCGGCTGTGAGATCGCCGAGACCCCGACGTGTGGAGGCTGCGCGTGCGAAGAGTGCGTGTGCGCGCTGGATCCGTTCTGCTGCGAGTCCGGCTGGGACAACATCTGCGTCGGCGAATGCATCAACGACTGCGGCGGCTGCTTCAAGCCGGCCAACTGCGGTGACGGCAACTGCAAGGCCGAGGAAATGGAGAGTTGCTCGAACTGCCCGGCCGACTGCGGCTGCCCGGATGGCGGCGTCTGCAAGGCGGGCAAGTGCTGCATCGGGTTCTGCGGCGGCAAGGAGTGCGGCGATGATGGCTGTGGCGGAACCTGCGGCGAGTGCGCGGAAGGCGTGTGCGCCGGTGGCGTATGCCAGAAGGGCGTCGGCTGTGAGCCGTCTGCCGGTACGCCGGGCTGCGGCGGCTGCCAGTGCGAGGCCTGCGTGTGCGGTGCCGACGACTTCTGCTGCGCGACGGAGTGGGACAAGATTTGCGTCGGCGCGTGCCTCGACCAGTGCGGTGGCTGCCAGGCGGCCGTCGCAGGCAACAAGCTGTGCGAGGGGGGAGAGAACTGCGGTGCGAACCCCGAGGATTGCCCCTGCGGCCCCGGCAAGAAGTGCGAGAACAACGCCTGCGTCGAGAGCATCGGTCCCTGCACGCCCAGCTGTGAAGGCAAGGTCTGCGGGAGCGATGGCTGCAACGGTTCGTGCGGTACCTGCGACGCCGGCCTGATCTGCAAGGAAGGCCAGTGCGTCGTCTGCACGCCGGACTGCACCGGCAGCGAGTGCGGTGACGACGGCTGCGGCGGCTCCTGCGGCGAGTGTGCGGAAGGCACAGCCTGCAAGGCCGGCAAGTGCGAGTGCGTGCCCAAGTGCACCGGCCTCGAGTGCGGCGATGACGGCTGCGGCGGCGAGTGCGGTATCTGCCAGGGCGGCTTCGCCTGCAACGCCGGCAAGTGCGAGTGCGCACCCCAGTGCGATGGCAAGGAGTGCGGCGGTGATACCTGCGGCGGAAGCTGCGGCGAGTGCCCGGCCGGCAAGGTGTGCAACACCGACGGCCTCTGCGAGTGCACCCCCGATTGCACCGGCAAGACCTGCGGCGACGACGGCTGCGGCGGGACCTGCGGCGAGTGCCAGGCCCCCCAGACCTGCGTCGAGGGCGCCTGCGCCTGCACCCCGGCCTGCGACGGCAAGACCTGCGGCGACGACGGCTGCGGCGGCGTTTGCGGCACGTGCGAAGCGGGCACCGAGTGCTCCGAAGGCGCCTGCGTGGCGCTCCCGGCCGAAGACGTGGTCGAGGACGCCACCGTTGCTGAAGAAACCACCAAGCCGACCAGCAGCGATTCCGGCGGCTGCACCACCACCGGCACCGGCAATGCCGCTGCCGCGTTCCTGATGCTTCTCGCCCTGGCGGCCCTGGCGTTCGCCCGCCGCGTCAAGGCGTAGAACCCCGATCGTCCGCACTCCTTGTCGAGCGGACGATCTGGGTAGAGTAGGAATCCGGGGGCGGGGCTCAGGGGGCGGGAACGACCCCTGGTGCTTCGGCCCGACCGCAAGCCCTTCAGCAGTTGATCCATCGCCGCAATCGTCGCCGGATACCGGCACCGTCCGGGCATCAGGGGGGCGGTCGGTGGCTGGCGTTTCTGGATGGATCGGTTAGAATGGTATGCTGCCAGGCGGGTGCCGGGGCGGCTCGTCGGGCGGGGGAGCGGATGAAACAGTGCGTGTCGGAATGCGAACGACTGCGGCGCAGGGCGTTGGGACCGGTATGGGGGCGGCTCGTCGGGTTCCTGGCGGTCCTCGCTCTTGGATCATGCGGCAGTGAGGAGGCAGGACCGGGGACGAGCGGCACGGGACCCCCGGCAGGGTGCAGCCCCGGGAAGATCCAGGGGTGCATCTGCGAGGAATCGGGGGAGGCCGGAATCCGGCTCTGCGGCGAGTCCAGGTACTGGAGTGCGTGCGATTGCACGGGGAAGCTCGGGAGCTGCGAGGGGGATGTCTGCACCGGGCCGGACGCGGCACCGGAAGGCCCCGGCGCAGCGGTTCCCTCGTCCCGCAGCGAGCTGGCGGGGGGCGCGTCCCTCGAGTCCCCCAACTACCGGCTGCGGCTGTTCGTGGCCCCGGCGAGGCCGGTGCAGGTATCAAAGACCAAGAACTACGGGCTCATCCTGGGGCCGGGAGGAACTTCATGGTAGTCGGATGCGGAAATGGCGCCGGAACAGGGGGGGCAGGGGAGATGGTCGATGGTCGACGAAGTCCCGCCGTGGCCTTGCGCGAAGGCGCATGGTCGGCGAAGTCCCGCCATAGCCTTGTGCAGAGGCGGATGGTCGCCGGTGCGGCAGGTGGGGGCGAAACGATACGAGCAGGACGGTCGTCCGCTCGGCCGCTGATCCTCGCCGGCGTGTTGCTGTTCGTCTTCCCTTCCGTGGCCAGGGCCGAGTCGCCGGCTTTCCTGCCGCTCCAGGGGGTGCTCTCGGACAAGAAGGGGGAGCCGATCGAAGGCAATGTCCAGATGACGTTCACCCTCTACGATGCTCCGGTCAAGGGCAAGCCGCTCTGGTCCGAGACGCAGACCCTCCTGACGGACCGGGGGTTGTTCGTGGCCTACCTGGGCACGTCCTCGCCCCTGGATCTCTCGCTGTTCCGGGAGCACGGAAACGTCTGGCTGGCCGTCAAGGTGGAGGACGACCCGGAGATGGCCCGCACGTTCCTCGGGACGGTGCCGTTCTCCGCGTACGCCCAGTACTGCGGGGAGGTGCCGGAGCACACGCACCCGGCGGACCAGCTCCAGGGGGTGGTCAAAGGGGGCCAGGGCTGCAACGTCGGCCAGGTGGTCACCGGCTTCTCTCCCGAAGGAGTCCCGCTCTGCGCTCCGGCAGGCACGTACACGGGGAACGACTTTGCTCTCAGCGCACAGACCTGTCCGCCGAACAACGTGGTCTCCGGAGTCAGCCCGGACGGGCACGTGCAGTGTGTGCTGGCAGGCGGCAGCTACGACGGCGGGGATTTCGCGTTGAGCAACCAGAAGTGCTCGTCCGGAAAGGTCGTGACCGGCGTCAATACGAGCGGAACCCTGGTCTGCGACGCGGCCGGCGGCGGTATCGGCGGAGATGGCACGGCCAAGAAGCTGGCGCGGTTCTACAACTCCACCACGATCGAGGATTCCATCGTCTACGACTCGGGCAGCAAGGTCGGCATCGCGACCACGAGCCCGTCCCGCACCCTCGAAGTGAAAGGCGACCTGGGGGTCAGCGGCGATTTCTATTGGGGGGGGAACAAGTTCTCGTCCAGCTCCTGCCTCGTGGTCGGAGGCAGCTCCTGCTCGAGCGCCTGCTCGGCCCACGGGATGTCGTGCCACAAGGCCTTCCGCATCGACGGGCCCTCCACCAGCGACTCGTGCAGCCAGTCTGGGTTCAAGTTCTGCTGCTGCACGAACTGACCGACGGTTCGGTACCGTCTGCGGCGTCGCTCGGTCGCCGTCTCCACTGCGACGTAGCGCTACTACGCCTCGTTCGCCGGCTCGGTCGCTCCTGGCATCCGGCACCGACCTGTCGGTCAACTGACCGGCGGTTCGGTACCGTCTGCGGCGTCGCTCGGTCGCCGTCTCCACTGCGACGTAGCGCTGCGGATCAGGCCTTCAGCGCGGCCAGGACCGCCTCGTAGTCCGGTTCCTGCTTGATCTCCGGGACCTGCTGCGCGTGGAGCACGGTTCCTTCCCCATCCAGGACGACCACCGCCCGTGAGAGAAGGCCGGCCAGCGGGCCGTCCGTGATCTCGACCCCCCAGGCCTTCCCGAACTCCCGGCCTCTGAGCTGCGACAAGGGGATCACGTTGTCGATCCCGTTTGCCTCGCAGAAGCGGGACTGTGCGAAGGGCAGGTCGTTGCTGACGGTCAGCACCACGGTGCCCGGAAGCTCGGTTGCGTCCTGGTTGAAGTGCCGTGCAGAGGCCGCGCAGACACCGGTGTCCAGGCTCGGCACGATGTTCACGATGACCCTCTTGCCTGCAAAGTCCTTCAGGCCCACGTCGGAGAGGTCCCCTTTCGTCAGCCGGAAGTCCGGGGCCTTCGTCCCGACCGCGGGCAGCTCTCCGACCGTATGGATTGCGTTTCCGCCCAGTGTGATTCTCGCCATGATCGTTCCCCTCCCATCAGGTCATTCCAGGTGCGGCACGTTGCGAGTATGGGGAGCAGGCATCCGGATTTCAAGCAGGAGGTGTCGGCCCCGCCAGGTCCCGCCCCGGCGTTCCCAAACCGGGTTCTGCCTGGTTCCGCACAGGATCCAGCCAGCGGGGAACCAAGCCGACCCGCCAGCACCTACGGCCAGGAGATGACGATCTTGCCGTTGCCGGAATTGCCGCCCTGTTCGTTGACCAGTTTCTGGACGTCGGGTGCGAAGTAGGAGGAGCCGCCTCCGCCGGAGCAGTGTGCCCCGCCGCCGCCGCCGTAGTAGCCGCCACCTCCGCCGCCGCCGCAGGCCGAGCACTCGTCGCCGGTTCCCCCCTTCCAGAGGGTACCGTCCGTTCCCCAGCAGGACGGGGAATGGAAGCCTCCGATTCCGCCTGCGGACTGGGTTCCGCCTTTGCCGTGGCACTGGGGGCCGGCCCCGCCTCCGCTGGGGTTCGCGTCCTGGCCGGTGTCGCCGCCGCCGTTCCCGCCAAGCCCTCCCCAGCCTCGGCCTCCGCCTCCGCCCGCGACGATGACCCGGTTGCCCAGCGCAGCGCCCCCCTTGCGGACGTCGCTGCCTCCGCCACCGTCGCCGTTGGTGTAGCCGTTGCCGTACACGGTGGCGCCGCCCCCGTTGTACCCGCCGGGCTTGCCGTTGGCATCGCACCCGCCGGCCCCGCCGACGAAGACGTGCAGGGTCTCGCCGCCGGTGACGTTGACCGTCCCCTTTGCCCTTCCTCCCTTGCCCCCTTCGGAACAGCCGCCGGACGCCCCGAACGCCTCGACCTGGATCGTCTGGCAGGCCCCGGGAACCACGAACGTCTGCTGCCCGCCGGTGTAGCTGAATGTCTGGCTTCCCGGTGCACACGGGGAAGTGCAGACCCCGGACTTGCAGGTCTTGCCCCCGCCGCACGGAGTGTTGTCAGGCAGCGGCACGTACACGCAACCCGATGCCGGGTTGCAGGAGTCGTCGGTGCAGGGGTTCGAGTCGTCGCACGAAAGGGCCGGTCCCCCCTTGCACGCCTTGTCCGCACAGGCATCCGAGGTGGTGCACTTGTTGCCGTCGTCGCACGCCACCGAGTTGGCTGCATGCAGGCACCCCAGGACCGGATCGCACGAGTCGTTCGTGCAGACGTTGCCGTCGTTGCAGTCGACGGTTCCCGAGCCGACGCACGAGCCGTCCTTGCACTTGTCGAACGGGGTGCAGAGGTTGGCGTCGTTGCAGGGCACGGCGTTGTTGGCATGCAGGCAGCCGAGCTTGGAATCGCAGGAATCGTCGGTGCACAAGTTGGAGTCGTTGCAGTTGAGCGGCAGGCCGGGGACGCAGGCCTTGTTCGCACAAACGTCTCCGACAGTGCAGACGGTCCCGTCTTCGCACGGGAGCATGTTGGCCAGGTGCACGCAGCCGAGCTTCGCGTCGCAGGCATCATCGGTGCACGGGTTGCCGTCGTCACAGGGCAGGATGCCCGTCACCGCGCACAGGCCGTTCCCGCAGTGGTCCCCCGTGGTGCAAGCGTTGCCGTCGTCGCAGGCGCCGGCGGCAGCCTTGAACTGGCATCCCGCCTTCGGGTCGCACGAGTCCGTTGTGCAAGCGTTGCCGTCGTTGCACGGGAGCGCCTCGCCGCCGATGCATCCGGCCAGGTGGCAGTGGTCATTGATCGTGCACAGGTTGCCGTCGTTGCACGGGGCCTGGTTGATCTTGTGCGTGCAGCCCACGGCGGGGTCGCAGCCGTCATCGGTGCACAGGTTGGAGTCGTTGCAGGATACCGCGGCGCCGCCTGAGCACTTGCCCTGGACGCAGGCTTCCCCCTGTGTGCAGGAGTTGGCATCATCGCAGCCCACGGAGTTGTACGCGTGCTTGCACCCTGCCTTGGGATCACAGGAGTCGTCGGTGCACGGATTGTCGTCGTCGCAGTCCAAGGCCTTTCCTTTTGCGCACCCTGCGCCCGGCAGGCAGGTCTCGACGCCGTTGCAGGCATCACCGTCGTCACACTGGAGCGGCACTCCGGCGAGGCACCCTTTCTTGGGATCGCACGTTTCCTTGCCGTCGCAGACGTTGCCGTCATCACAGCTCAGTGCCTTGCCCTCCAGGCAGCCCGAGGCCGGCGAGCAGCTCTCCAGGCCGTTGCAGACGTTACCGTCGTCGCAGACCAGCGGCAGCCCCGGAATGCACTGGCCCCCCTTGCAGGAATCCCCCTGCGAGCACGCATTGCCGTCAGTGCACCCCGCACTGTTTGGCGCATGCAGGCAGCCGATCTTCGGGTCGCAGGAGTCGTCGGTACACGGGTTGCCGTCATTGCAGTCCAGGAGCTTGCCGCCGGCACACTGCCCGTTCGCACACGCATCCGAAACGGTGCATGCGTCGTCGTCGTTGCACGGTGCGAAGTTGTGTGTGTGCAGGCATCCCTGCATGGGGTCGCACGCGTCGTCGGTGCAGGGGCTGCCGTCGTTGCAGTTGACCGGCGTGCCTCCCTCGCATTTTCCCGTGGCGCAGGTGCTTCCTGCCGTGCAGAGGTCCGTGTCGTCGCAGACCAGCCCTTCGTGGTCCGGCACGAATCCGCACTTGCCGGCGCCCGGGTCGCAGGAAGGGGAAAGGCAGATGGCTCCAACCCCGGTTGCCTCGGGACAGGTCACCACGCTGCCCGGCTCGACCCGGCACTGGAAGGGGAGGGCCGCCTTGTCGCAGAGGGGTGTCCCGTTGCACAGATCGCCGTCCTCCAGCGCGGCACAGTCGGAATCGGTCTGGCAGTCGCAAGTAACCGGAGTACCCCCGCATTCCCCCGCCGCACACTGGTCACCCACGGTGCACGGGTCCCCGTCATCGCATTGTCCCGGCTGCGGCGGGTACTCGCACCCGCCCTTGTCGGTGCAGAGGTTCTGCGTGCACGGGTTCTGATCATCGCACTCGACCGGGTCTCCGGTGCACACCCCGGCCACGCAGTGGTCCGCCACGGTGCACGGGTTTCCGTCGGAGCAGCTTCCGCTGTCGAGCTGCTCGTTCGTGCACCCCTCGGTCCCCAGGCACTTGTCCGTTGTGCAGGGATTGCCGTCTTCACACAGCGGCACGTAGGTCCCCTGCACCAGGTCGGGCTCGTCCACCTCGCCGTCGCAGTCATCGTCCAGGCCGTTGCAGCTCTCCTCTGCCGGTAACTGGGCATCACAGTCGGACAGGCCGTCCGCGGTGCAGAGGCGCTTCCCGACGCAAGTGCCCGCTTCATTGGAGATGGTGCAGGCCGTGGCCAGCCCCAGCGCCGCCGAGCTGGCCGTGCAGGGGCACTGCCCGGCCTCGTTGACGCACTGTTCGAGCACCGCTCCGTCCACCGAAACGATCTCCTGGCACGAGAATCCCCAGGGGCACTCGCCGTCGCCGCTGCACGGACCGCCGCAGAAGCTCCCCTCCGGACCGTAGTCGAGGCACGCGTCCTGGGCCCCGCCCGTGCTGGCACAGTCCGAGCTGTCGAAGCAGGGGCGACAGAGGTTGGCGTACTTGGCTACGCAGATGTACACCACGTCCGGATCCGTCCCCGCCACCTGCTTGCAGCTCCAGCCCGCGGGGCATTCCTCCTGGCAGGCCTGGGTGCAGACGCTCTCTCCGAGGTACTGCACGCACCAGCCCGACTGGCAGTCCGATCCGGTATCGCATTTGTCCAGGAAGCAACCTTCGCCCGGGTTGCACGGGGGGGGACCCGGTTCCCCGTCCTTCGCATCGAGCGGCATCGCAACCTCCCCCGCATCCGGCGGAACCAGGACCTCTGCCGGGACGGCGAGTTCGGCAACCGAGTCGCTCCTCGAATCGCTGCCCGAATCGACCTGCGGAGTCTCGACCACCGTGCCCGAGCCGGAGCACGACGCCAGAAGGGAGCATGCCAACACCCGCCAGATTGTGATTCTCATCCCATTCCTCCCAGAGGTATCGATTGAAGACGGCGGGCCCTACGGGGTCTCCCCCTGGCCGTTGTCGAACTGGATCTCGATTCCCTTGACGATCGGGGTGACGCCATCTTCCTCGGAGAACAGAGCGACCTCGACCTGGAGATAGTCTCCGTACAGCTTGTACGGCAGCAGGTCGATGGGGAACTCGGACGGCGGGAACGGACCGAACCATGGGGTCCACGCGGTCCCCTCGAACTGCTCGATGGTCACCGCAGACCGGGCCCGCACCTTGATGTAGGTCTTGCTCGGCAGGTAGGCGTCCACGATGATGCCCGTCCAGCGGAGCCTCAGCCCCCACCCCCCGAACACGTGCTTGTAGAAGCCGGTCGGGTTGGTGAACGTGTGCAGCAGGTATCCGGTCATGTCACTGTAGGTGTACGGGCCCGAGCCGACCGGGTACTCGCCGATGATCGACTGGGTCTTGGGATCGACCTTGGTAGCGGAGGAGGAGGACTGGTTGACCGCCCAGACGTAGCCGTCGAAGTCCGCGGCCATGCCGACCGGGAAGCGGCCTCCGCCGAGCGACACGTAGCCGACGGTCTGGGCCGTGTCCGCATTGACGATGGCGACCTGGCTGTCCTCGTCGTTCGCCACGTAGACGAACCCGTCCAGGTTGCCGACCAGACCGCGGGGCCGGGAGTGCGTCGGGGCGGCTGCCCACTGGCCCGACTGCGGATCGAACCGATACGCGACGTTCGAGCAGCAGCAGTTGCCGATCCAGACCCGGCCCTTGTTGTCCAGTGAGATGCCGTAGGGGTCGAAGCAGCCGATGTTGGGCGTATAGACCGACACGTCGCTGTTGGCCGGGTTGATGCGCACGAGCTTGCTGCCGCCGCGGCCGGAGACCCAGATGATCCCGTTCTTGTCGATGACCAGGCCGTAGGGTTGAGCCGGGATTCCGATCTCCTGGACGGTGTGCCCGTCGTCGGGGTGGAGGCGGCGCAGGGTCGAGCCGTTCCAGTCCCCGGTCCAGGCGTGGTTCTGCTTGTCCACCCCCATGGAGCGCTGGCAGCTTCCGCCCGGGTGGACGAGGAACTTCATGCACTCGTCCTCCCCCATCGGGAGGCGTTCGTCGGGCTGGATCGTGCCGTCGCCGTTCTTGTCTTCGGAGGTCTGGATCTGCCCGTCGCCGTTCTTGTCTTCGCACAGGAGGGGGTGGGCGCCGATCTTGGCCACGCCGCCATCGTCACGGCAGCCGACCCAGACGTCCCCGTACAGGTCGACCGACGTCCTGGACGGGTTGACGCACACGGAGTAACGCCCCTCCTCCTTGCCTGTCTTGGTGCTGAGCTTGGAGACGGTGTTTTCGCTCGAGTTGGCGATCCAGATGAACTGCATGTTCACGCTGGTCGAATCCAGCACGATGAACCCGTCGAGGTTCTCGGACACGCCCGAGGAGTTGTCATCCTGGGGGTCGAAGTCCTCCTGCTTTCCCGGGCCGGCCCCGATGTGGTTGCAGGTCTCGCTGCAGTCGCCGCAGGGGGAGAGGACGTCCTCGTCGGTGATGCCGTCGCAGTTGTTGTCGAGGTTGTCGCACACCTCGGGGGTGGGTTCCACGTACCCGAGGCAATCGGTCCAGAAGCCGTCCTTGCAGGTCTGCTGGCCCGACTTGCATTCCCCGACTCCGAGCAGGTCGGGGTCACCCGGGTAGCAGGTGACGCCCGCACCATCGTTGGAGCAGGAGCAGCCCGGGTAGATGCCGTTCTCGCAAGGGGGGCAATAGACGTTCAGGTTGGGGTTGCCCTCGTCGCAGTCGGGGCCGGCCATGCACCCCTCGCCAAACCCGTCCCCGTCCTCGTCGGCATCGCAGGGGGGGAACGTCACGGCATCTCCCCGGTTTCCCGTCGCGTCCGGCTGCGGCTCGACCACGTCCTGGTCTTTCTTGGGAGGGGGCCACTTGTTGGAACCGTCCGCCCCCTCCTGCGTCGTCCCGCTCGAACAGGCAACCCAGGCAAGCCCAACGAAAACAAGGCAAATCCGCCTCACGGTTGCACCTCCGACGCCAAGGGTGCTGACCAGCCTTCTCATCTGCGAACCTCACCCGCCAATAAGCATGCCAACATATGGGGGGTGATGCAATGTCTTTTTACGCGCGAGGCAGGGAGGCCACGATCCTGTCGATCAGGGCGGTGACGCGGCCCATGTGCATCCGGACGCGGTCGGCCAGCCGCGTAGCGTCCCTCGGCCCCACGTCCCGGTTGCCGCTGAGGATCCGCTCGACCACGCCCAGCTCCGTCGCCAGGATTTCGTCCTCGGCAGCGACCAGCAGGCGGTAGAGGTCCCGCACGCGTCGGAGGAATCCGTGGTGCTCGGCCAGCTCCAGTATCTCGCCCCGGATCTCGGGGCAGGCATCAGCGAGGAGGATGAACGAACGGCTCACGGTCGGCTCCAGGAGCCGATGCCGAGCCCGCAGGAGGAGAGCTGCCTGCTCGATGTCCCAGAGCCCCCCTTTCCCCTCCTTGAGCGAGATCCGGTCCGATGCTCCGTCCGGGCATGCCTGGTGCCTGAGCCTCATCTCCGCTGCCATCTCGTCCCGGAACGCGTCGAACCGCCGGAACACGAACGGTTCCACGACCCGGCGGATCAGCTCCTTGTGGACCCGGGTGTTGCCCACGAGCAGCCGCGCCCCGAGGATCTGGGTCTTGTCGACCGTGTCCGCCTGGCCGGACCGATACCACTCCTCGAGCTGCGAGAGGGTGACCACGTATTCGCCGAAGTGGTCCGCGAACCGGTACTGGGGCAGCGTGCCGCGGGCAACCAGCTCCCGGTGCAGAAGAACGGATACCCGGCGGAAGAAGCCGAACAGAACCGGGTCGTCGGAGTTCAGCACCAGGATGAGGTCGTAGTCGCCACCGAATGCCTGGCCGCGGGCAAGCCCGCCGGAGGCGAGGATGGCGAACAGGTCGTGCGTCTCGATCCCGACCGGGCTCTCCGCCTTGACCTGCCGCTTGCACGACGAGTAAAGGTTGGACATGTACTCGTCCATGAAGTTGACGAACGACTGGCGGTACTGGTCGAGCCGCGCACCGCCCAGCGTCTCGACAA
>VGRX01000001.1 GCA_016875215.1 Deltaproteobacteria bacterium | reverse complement strand
TACGGCGGCATCATGCTGACCGCAGACGAGATCTGGTTCACCTCCGGCGGGGCCATTTATGATCGGCTCAACGCGTTCGTTTCGTTGTGCGACCCGACCACGGACTTCCTCGCCATCGACGAGATTCCCGACGTGCGGAAGTACCTCATCAGCTTCTTCACCTTCTTCCCGGACCGCATGATCAACCTCCTGGGCGGCATCACCACCCAGCGCGAGGCCAACTACGCCGCCTGCGTCGTCGAGGACGAGAACGGCAACCCGAGCTACCTGCGGCTTCGCGACGTATCGAACATGAATGATCCGGGCTTCTGCAAGGACGGCAAGTACCTCTACCCGGAGGAGCCTGACTATGCGTTCCCCACGACCTGGTTCCGCATCCCCATGCTGGCCGCCTACTTCGGCATGTCGCTCCTCATCGACGACTACGACCGGCGTTTCATGGATACCACACGCATCTTCCTGAAGGGACACGAAGACGCGGTGGATCTCCCCGCGGATGCGGCCAAGGCCGAGTTCACCGACCCCATGACCGGAAAGACCTACATCGCGTACAAACTGGGGGATGAGAACACGTTCGACACGGCCTACTACCTGATCAACCGGGCCAACGAGGTGCTGGCCGGCTTCAAGACGTTGGAAGACCTGCAGGCCGACTACATGACCGGTGCGGGCAAGCTCCAGAAGTACTCGAGCCTCCTCGAGCTCATCCGCGGCCTCCACAAGACCTACGATTACACCTCGGTCAGCGGGCTTGTGGTTTCCCCGGACATCGAAGAGCAGTAGCCTCCCCGTCCTCAACCTCAACCCATCGGGTCAACCATGAGAGTCTCTCGCTACCACATGCCTACGTTGAAGGAGGCCCCGAAAGAGGCCGAGCTGGCAAGCCACACGTTCCTGCTGCGGGGCGGCTTCATCCGCCAGCTCGCCGCAGGCATCTACGACTTCCTGCCGCTGGGGGTCAAAGTCCTCCACAAGGTCAGCAACATCGTCCGGGAGGAGATGAACCGCAAGGGCGCGCTCGAGGTGCTCCTGCCCGCGGTCCAGCCGGCGGAGCTGTGGCAGGAATCGGGCCGGTGGCAGCACTATGGCCCCGAGCTTCTGCGGGTCGTCGACCGGCACAAGCGCGACTTCTGCATCGGGCCGACGCACGAGGAGGTCATCACCGACCTGGCCCGCAGAGACCTGCGCTCCTACCGTGAGCTGCCGGTCAACATGTACCAGATCCAGGCCAAGTTCCGGGACGAGATCAAGCCCCGCGGAGGGCTGCTTCGCGGCCGCGAGTTCATCATGAAGGATGCCTACTCCTTCGATGCCGATGCGGACGGTGCGAGGAAGTCCTACCAGGCCATGTACGATGCCTACTGCGCCATCTTCCGACGGTGCGGACTCGACTTCCGCGTCGTCGAGGCGGATACCGGGAACATCGGCGGAAGCATGTCCCACGAGTTCCAGGTCGTGGCCGAGACCGGCGAGGACTACGTGCTGCGCTGTCCGTCCTGCGACCACACGGTCAACCAGGAGATGGCCGCGCTGCGGGGGCCGGTCGACGGCGCAGCGAGCGCCGATGCCCTGGGAATCCCCCCCTTCGAGCCGGTACACACTCCCGACCAGAAGAGCGTGGAGGACGTGGCGGCCTTCCTCGGCGTCACCACCAGCCAGGTGGTCAAGACCCTGATCTGCGTGGCCGACGGCGAGCCGATTGCCGTGCTGCTGAGGGGCGACCACGACCTGTCCGACGTGAAGCTGCGCCGAGCGCTCGGGGCCACCTCGGTCGAGCTGGCCGACGATGCCACGGTCGAGAAGGTCACCGGTGCGATCGTCGGGTTCGCGGGCCCCGTCGGGCTCAAGCCGACCGCGTCCGGAAAGAAGATCCGGATCGTCGCGGATCACTCGGTCAACGGGCTTTGCGACATCGTGGTCGGGGCCAACAGGGACTACTACCACTTCAGGCACGTCGTGCCGGGCCGGGACTTCCAGGTCGAGAAGTTCCTGGACGTCCGCAACGCGCTGGCCGGCGATCCGTGTCCCCACTGTGCGGACGGGGCCTACTCCCTGTTCCGGGGCATCGAGGTGGGGCACATCTTCTACCTCGGGACCAAGTACTCGGCCGCGATGCAGTGCATCTTCCAGGACATCGAGGGCAACGTGAAGCCCATGGTCATGGGGTGCTACGGCATCGGCGTCACACGGATCATGGCGGCCGCGATCGAGCAGAACCACGACGAGCGGGGGATCAAGTGGCCGGTTCCGATCGCTCCGTTCGAGGCAGCCGTGCTGGCCCTCCAGGTGGCGGATCCCAACGTGTCCGCCGCGGCCGAGAAGCTGTACGCCGACCTGCAGGCGGCCGGGGTGGACGTGCTGTTCGACGACCGCGACCAGCGGCCGGGGGTGAAGTTCGCGGACGCTGACCTGGTCGGCATCCCGTTCCAGATCGTGGCCGGTGCCCGTGACCTTGCCGAAGGGCTGGTCGAAGTCAAGGACCGCCGCACCGGGACCCGCGAGAAGGTTCCGGTCGGTGAGGCCGCAGGGATCGTGGCGCAGCGGGTGCGCGAGGCGGGGGGGCAGTGAGGGGGATAGGACGAATAGGACGCCGCCGCCCATGGGGTTCCCCATGACTGACGATCTGACCATCTGGGGCGAAACCCACATCCTGGAAGTGGTGCGGGCAGTCCCCGGCCTGGTGCGGGAGGTCCTGGTGGATGGCAATTCCCGCCGAATGGACGATTTCCTCGCCCAGCTTTCCCGCCTGAAGGTTCCGGTGCGGGCAGCGGAGCGGCTGGACCTGCAGCGGATGGCCGGCGAAGAGGCCCGCTTCCCCCTCGCCGTTCTCAAGCCCTTCCCCTATGTGAGCCTGGAGCAGGTTCTCAACTCAGGGGAAGGGAGGAACTTCCTCGTCGCCCTGGACGAAGTGACTGATCCGGGCAACCTGGGGGCGATCATCCGCACGATCCGGTTCTTCGGCGGTGCGGGGCTGATCCTCCCGGAGCATCGCTCGGCCGCGGTCAACTCTGCGGTGCTGCGCCGAAGCGCCGGAGCCGCGTTCCAGCTTCCGATCGCCCGGGTGACCAACCTGACCCGTTCGCTCGAGCAGCTCAAGGAGGCAGGCTTCTGGATCTACGGGACCGGCCTTTCCGGGAAGCGGACGATCTGGGAGGAGAAGTACCCCGAGAAGAGCTGCTTCGTTCTCGGGAGCGAAGGAAAGGGGATCCGCCCGACCGTGGCAGGTGCGTGCGACGAGATTCTCTCCCTTCCCGGCCGGTTCGAATCGCTCAACGTCGCTGCCTTTTCCTCGGTCCTGCTGTATGAGTGGAGCCGGCAGACGACGCCATCCCCCTGAGCCCCGTGTCTTCCCCCCCCGGCATCGGCAACGCAACCACTCCCGTCATCGCCAGGAGGGGGCGAAACGCCCGGGGGAGGGGGGCGCAAAAAAATCCTTGACACCCGACAAACCGGCGTGTACAAGCGTCCAGCCTGCAGTGCCTCTCTTTGCGCGCAGAGAGAGAATGCGGGCCGCAGCGTCTTTGACAACTTGCGCTGGCGTAGCTCAACGGCAGAGCATCTGATTTGTAATCAGAGGGTTGGGGGTTCAAATCCCCCCGCCAGCTCCGTTGGGCGGAGCTTGACCAAGGCGAGGTTCCCGAGTGGTTAAAGGGGGCAGACTGTAAATCTGTTGCCGTACGGCTACGGAGGTTCGAACCCTCCCCTCGCCACTGGTTTTGCGGGAGTAGCTCAGTTGGTAGAGCATCAGCCTTCCAAGCTGAGGGCCGCGGGTTCGACCCCCGTCTCCCGCTCGAAGGGGGCGAAGCGGATGGGTGGTGCCTGCTCCCTGTAATGATTTGACATTCGGGCCTACGTAGCTCAGATGGTAGAGCACATCCTTGGTAAGGATGAGGTCATCGGTTCAATCCCGATCGTAGGCTCTGTTGCTGGTTGGTTTGGCTATTACGGAGTGATTCGGCTCCATGGCGCTGCCCAAGTAAGGAGGAGAGGAGATGGCGAAGGAAAAGTTCAAGAGGACGAAGCCCCACGTGAACGTGGGGACCATCGGTCACGTGGACCATGGCAAGACGACGCTGACTTCCGCGCTGACGAAGGTGGCAGCCAAGAAGGGCTGGGCCACCTACATCAGCTATGACGAAGTCGCCAAGGCATCGGCCGCCCACGGCCGTCGGGACGAGACCAAGATCCTGACCATTGCCACGTCGCACGTGGAATACGAGTCCAACACGCGGCACTACGCGCACGTGGACTGCCCGGGCCACGCGGACTACATCAAGAACATGATCACCGGCGCTGCGCAGATGGACGGAGCGATCCTGGTGGTCGGTGCCGATGACGGCCCGATGCCCCAGACCCGCGAGCACATCCTGCTGGCCCGCCAGGTGAACGTTCCTGCGGTCGTGGTCTTCCTCAACAAGGTCGACCTGCTGGACGACCCTGAGCTGCAGGACCTGGTCGAGATGGAAGTGCGGGAGCTGCTGAACAAGTACCAGTTCCCCGGGGACGATGTCCCGATCATCCGCGGCAGCGCGATCAAGTCGCTGCACACGGATGGCGACGAGAGCCACGTGGACAACCAGCCGATCGTGAAGCTGCTCCAGGCGCTGGATTCCTACATCCCGATGCCGCAGCGCGAGATCGACAAGCCGTTCCTGATGCCGGTGGAAGACGTGTTCTCCATCAAGGGACGCGGCACCGTGGTCACCGGGCGTGTCGAGCGCGGCGTGGTCAAGATGGGCGACGAGATCGAGATCATCGGCCTCTCCAAGGAACCGAGGCGGACCGTCGTGACCGGCGTCGAGATGTTCCGCAAGATCCTGGATTCCGGGCAGGCCGGCGACAACATCGGCCTCCTGCTTCGCGGTGTTGAGAAGAACGACGTGGAGCGCGGCATGGTGTGTGCGGCGCCCAAGTCGATCACTCCGCACAAGAAGTTCAAGGCCCAGGTGTACGTCCTGACCAAGGACGAGGGTGGACGTCACACCCCGTTCCAGCAGGGCTACCGGCCGCAGTTCTACCTGCGGACCACGGACGTGACGGGCAGCATCCAGCTCGAAGGCGATCGCCAGATGGTGATGCCGGGTGACCACGCGAACTTCAACGTGGAGCTGATCTACCCGGTGGCCATGGAGAAGGGGCTCCGGTTCGCCGTGCGTGAAGGCGGACGGACCGTCGGTGCCGGCGTCGTCACCGACATCATCGAGTAGTTGAAGCAATCAGGCTCGGGAGGGGACTCGACAACGGGTCCCCGTCCGTTGCCGGGGAGCGGCCATGGCAAAGAAAGGCGCAAGAGTCGTCATCCATTTGGAATGCACCACCTGCCGGACCAGCACGTCACCCGGCGTGTCGCGGTACACGACGGTCAAGAACAAGCGCACCACGACCAAGCGTGTCGAGCTGAAGAAGTACTGCAAGTTCGAGCGCAAGCATACCGTGCACAAGGAGACGAGGTAGCAGTTGGTGATTGCGGGCCAGTAGCTCTAATCGGCAGAGCGTCGGACTCCAAATCCGAAGGTTGTGGGTTCGAATCCCCCCTGGCCTGCCAGTGTACTTGAGGACGCAGCCATGAACTTGCAGCGTTTCGTCAATATCGCCTATGTGCTGGCCGGTCTGTTGGCGTGGGTTATCTGCGCGCACCTTTTCGGGGCGATCTTCGACCTCTTCTCCCGCGATTTCGACAGGCCGCTGATCGGAACCGAGTTCGCGCGCAGCGACCTGCTCGGCCTGATCTGCGGTGCCGCGGTGGGGGTGGCCCTGAAGCTCAACCGGGTCGTCAACACCTGGGCACTCGAGGTGGCCAACGAGCTCAAGAAGGTCACGTGGCCTTCCTGGGAAGAAACCCGGCTGTCCACCGTGGTGGTGATCATCACGTCCATCGTCATGGCGATCATCCTCGGGGTGTTCGACATGATCTGGGCCCTGGTATCCACCGCCATCTACAGCCTCGGCTAGCCTGGAGGCCCGGCCCATGACCGCCAAGGAGAAGATCGAGCTCAAGTGGTATGCCGTCCATGCCCTCTCCGGGTACGAGGAGAAGGCGCGCCGCTTCCTCGAGATGCGGATCCGTGAAGGCAAGATGGAGCGCTACTTCGGCTACGAGACCGATCTGGAGACGGGCGAGGGACACTTCGCCATCGTCGTCCCCACCGAGACTGTGGCCGAGGTGGTCGATGGCAAGAAGAAGAGCACCAAGCGCCGCTCCATGCCCGGCTATCTCTTCGTCCAGATGCACCTGAACGAGGAGACCTGGCACCTCGTGCGCGAGACCGAGAAGATCACCGGCTTCGTGGGAGATGCCCGCAATCCCAGGCCGATGCGCGACCGCGAGGTCGCCAAGCTCATGAAGCAGCGGGATGAAGGGACCCAGGCGCCCAAACCGGTGGTTTCCTTCGAGGAAGGGATGTCGGTTCGCATCATCGATGGGCCGTTCTCCAGCTTCACCGCCCAGGTGGATGAGGTCAAGGCGGACCGCCAGAAGCTGCGCGTCCTGGTCACGATTTTCGGCAGGGCGACCCCTGTCGAGCTCGATTTCATGCAGGTCGAAAAGATTTGAGGTGAGCCATGGGAAAGAAAGTCATCGCGAACATCCGGTTGCATATCGCTGGCGGTGCTGCCAGCCCGGGGCCACCCGTGGGACCGGCCCTCGGTCAGCACGGCCTGAACATCATGCAGTTCTGCAAGGCGTTCAACGCGGATACCAAGGACCTGGGCGGGCTGACCGTGCCGGTGGACATCACCGTGTTCTCCGATCGCTCGTTCAAGTTCTCGGTGCACACGCCGATTGCCTCCGACCTCATCAAGAAGGCCGCAGGCATCGAGAAGGGATCGGCCATTCCCAACCGGAACAAGGTCGGCAGGATCACGCTCGAGCAGGTCAAGGACATCGCCCGCCAGAAGATGGCGGACCTGTACGCCGCGGACGAGGCTGCCGCGGTGAACACTATCAAGGGGACTGCGCGCAGCATGGGGGTCGACGTCGTGGACTAGGCGGGTCTGCGTGCAGGAGAAAGCCGGCAGCAGCGCTTTCGCAAAGGAGGAGATGCCGTGGGAACCAGAGGTAAGCAGTACGCAAGCAACCGCAAGAACATCGATCCGCGCAAGGTCTATGTCCTCGAGGAGGCCATCAACCTGGCACGCACGTCGAACTTCGCCAAGTTCGACGAGTCGTTCGACATGGCCATCCGGCTCGGCGTGAACCCGAAGTACTCCGAGCAGATGGTGCGGGGAGCCTGTTCCCTGCCCCATGGGACCGGAAAGCCGGTCCGGGTCCTCGTGTTCGCCAAGGGGGAGAAGGCCGCAGAAGCCACGGCTGCCGGTGCCGAATTCGTCGGCGGCGAGGAGCTCATCGCGAAGATCGCGGAAGAGGAGTTCCTCGACTTCGACAAGGCCATCGCGACACCCGACATGATGGCCAAGGTCGGCAAGCTCGGCAAGATCCTCGGCCGCAAGGGGCTCATGCCCAACCCGAAGCTCGGCACGGTCACCTTCGACGTGGCCACCGCGGTCAGGGAAGCCAAGGGCGGCCGCATCGAGTTCAAGGTCGAGAAGGCCGGCATCGTCCACAGCGTCGTCGGCCGCAAGAGCTTCACCAACGAGCAGCTCAAGGACAACGTCCTGGCGCTCATCGAGACCATCATCAAGTTGCGTCCGCCCACGGTCAAGGGGGCCTACGTCAAGAGCATCGGCCTCTCGACGACCATGGGCGTGGGTGTGAAAGTGGACGTAAACGAGCTGGTTGCTCGTTTCCGATAGGCTCTTTTAACCAGGCGAAGCAGGTTCTGGTCTGAGAAGCGGGTAGCGGGACGACGGCTTGCATAAACCCTGCGGAGGCCAACAACTTGCGTTTCCCTTCGTTCTCCAGCCCACCCGGCTTCGCCAAACAGGGAGGTAGGACCCGTGAAGAAACAGCAGAAGGCGGAGGTCGTAGAGCAGCTCAAGAAAGACCTCGGCTCGGCCGAAGCTGTGGTGGTCGTGGAGTACAAAGGAATCACCGTCGGTTCCGTCCACGAACTCCGCAAGCAGCTTCGCGCGAAGGGAGCAGGCTTCCAAGTCGTGAAGAACACGCTCCTTTCCATCGCCGTGCAGGGGACGCGCAACGAGCAGCTCACCAAGTTGACCGGAGGACCCGTGGCCGTCGCGTACACGGCCAAGGATGCTCCGGCTCTGGCAAAGGAGTTGCTGGCGTACGCAAAGAAGGAGGACAAGCTCATTGTTCGTGGGGCCGTGCTCAACGGCAAGACCCTCGACCTGGCCGGCGTGGAGTCGCTCTCGACCCTCCCGTCCATCGAGGAGATGCGGGCACGCACCCTGGGCCTGTTGCAGGCCCCGGCCCAGCGGTTCCTGTCGCTGCTGCTTGCAGCCCCCAGGAATCTGCTCGGCGTGCTGAAGGCGAAGGCGGAGAAGGCGTAGTACTGATTGGAAGAACGACGGGATAACATTCCCAAAGAAAAGGAAAAGGAGAAAAAAATGTCGGAAGTGACCAAGGAACAGGTAAAGGCGTTTCTGAGCGGAATGACCGTGGTGGAGCTGGCCGGCTTCGTGAAGGAGCTGGAAGAGGCGTGGGGCGTCAGCGCCGCTGCCCCCGTGGCCATGGCTGCCGTGGGTGGCGCCGCTGCCCCGGCCGCGGCCGAGGCCGCTGCCGAGCCGACCGAGTTCAACGTGATCCTGACCGCGTTCGGCGAGAACAAGCTCAACGTGATCAAGGAAGTGCGGGCCATCACGGGCCTGGGCCTCAAGGAGGCCAAGGACCTCGTGGACGGCGTTCCCAAGCCGCTCAAGGAAGGGGTGAACAAGGCGGATGCGGAAGAAATGAAGAAGAAGATCGAAACCGCTGGCGGCAAGGTGGACGTAAAGCCGGTCGCGTAAGCGCTCGGCCGGTATCCTGAGATTCTCGGGTTCGAATCGGGAGGGCGGCCTGTCCGGGCCGCCCTCCCATGGCATTCTGAATGGGGGAGCGAATGGGATCCGTCACCACCACCGAGCTGAGGCTGCGAAAGACCTATGGCAACGTCAAGACGATCATCGACCCCCCGGATCTGATCCGCGTCCAGAAGGAATCCTACAACAGCTTCCTGCAGACCACCGTGCCGGCCGACCGCCGCGTGGAGACCGGGTTGCAGGGGGTGTTCCGGAGCGTGTTCCCGATCCGCGGGATGAACGATCTTGTAAGCCTCGACTTCGAGTGGTACAAACTCGAGGAACCCAAGTACGAGATGGAAGAATGCCGCCAGCGCGGCATGACCTTCCAGTCGCCGGTACGCGTCAAGGTGAACCTCACGGTCTACGAGGTCGACGAGGAGACCGGCGAGAAGAGCATCAAGGACATGAAGGAGCAGGAGGTCTACTTCGGGGACATGCCGCTCATGACCCAGAACGGGACCTTCGTGGTCAACGGCGTGGAGCGCGTCGTGGTCAACCAGCTCCACCGGTCGCCGGGCGCGTTCTTCAAGGCGGTCAAGGGAAAGAAGACCGGCGTCGGCAAGCTGCTGTACGCCGCGCAGCTCATCCCCTACCGCGGGAGCTGGCTCGACTTCCAGTTCGACCAGAAGGACTTCATCTGGGTGCTGGTGGACCGCAACCGCAGCAAGAAGGCCAAGGTGTACGCGTCCACGTTCCTGAAGGCCCTCGGCTACTCCACCCAGGACCTGCTCGACTACTTCTATGAGCGGGAGACGGTACGGGTCGATTCGGAGGCCAACTACTGGCGCAAGCTCGATTTCGACCTGCTCAAGGACAAGTGGGCCACTGCGGACTACAAGGATCCCAAGACCCAGCGAACGGTGGTCCGCAAGGGGGCCCGCCTCACCGAGAAGCAGCTCAAGAAGCTCGAGAAGCAGGAGATCTTCGAGGTCCCGATCCTGCAGGACGAGCTGCTCACCAAGGTCTTTGCCGAGGACATCGTCGACGAGCAGACCGGCGAGGTGCTCTGCGAGGCGAACGAGCCGATCTCGAAGACGGCGCTCGGGGCGCTGCGCGAGCGAGGGGTCGACCAGTTCGACATCCTCTTCTTCGACGAGCGCAATGTCGGCCCCTTCTTCCGCAACACCCTGGCTGCGGACAAGACCGAGTCGCAGGACGAGGCCGTGATGGAGATCTACAAGAAGCTCCGTCCCGGTGATCCTGCGACCCCTGCCCAGGCGCGCAAGTACTTCGAAGGGTTGTTCTTCAGCCGGGCGCGCTACGACCTCTCGCAGGTCGGCCGCCTCAAGCTCAACACGCGGTTCGCGCTCGACGAGCCCATCGACAACACCGTGCTGACCAGGCGGGACATCATCGAGGTGGTTCGCTACCTCGTCGAGCTGCGCAACAACCGGGGCGAGGTGGATGACATCGACCACCTGGGCAACCGCCGCGTCCGCTCTGTGGGCGAGTCCCTCGAGAACAAGTACCGCGTCGGCCTGGTGCGCATGGAGCGCAGCATCAAGGAGCGGATGAAGAGCCAGAGCGCGGAGCTGGACAAGCTCATGCCGCACGACCTCATCAACTCCAAGCCCGTGATTGCGGTGGTCAACGAGTTCTTCGGCTCGGGCGAGCTGTCCCAGTTCATGGACCAGACCAACCCGCTGTCGGAGATGACCCACAAGCGGCGGTTGTCGGCCCTCGGCCCGGGCGGTCTGACCCGTGAGCGGGCCGGGTTCGAGGTGCGTGACGTGCACAACACGCACTACGGCCGCATCTGTCCCATCGAGACGCCGGAAGGTCCGAACATCGGCCTCATCTCGTCCCTCTCGACCTATGCCAAGGTCAACGACTTCGGCTTCATCGAGACCCCGTACCGCAAGGTGGTCGACGGCGTCGTGACCCGGGACGTGGCATTTCTCTCGGCCACCGAGGAAGGACGCTACACCATCGCACAGGCCACTGCGCCCACCGACGCCAAGGGGCGCCTCAAGGGGCCCATGGTCTCCGCCCGTGAGAAGGGGGAACCCAAGCTGGTCAAGCCCGAGGAAGTCCACCTCATGGATGTCTCCTCGACCCAGCTTGTCAGCGTGGCTGCCGCGCTCGTTCCCTTCCTGGAGCACGACGACGCCAACCGTGCCCTCATGGGTTCGAACATGCAGCGCCAGGCGGTCCCCCTGCTCGTGTCGGAAGCCCCCATCGTGGGAACCGGCATGGAGGGAATCGTGGCCCGCAACAGCGGTGTGACCGTCGTCGCTGAGCACGACGGAGTCGTCGAGTACGTGGATGCCGGCCGCATCGTGGTGCGTCGCGAGGGTCGAAGCGCCGCAACCATTGCCAAGCCCGACATCTACAACCTCATCAAGTACACCCGCTCCAACCAGAACACCTGCATCAACCAGCGCCCGCTGGTTCGCCGCGGGGACCGGGTGAGGAGCGGCGACATCATTGCGGACGGCTCGGCCACCGATCACGGCGAGCTGGCCCTCGGCCGGAACGTGCTGGTCGCGTTCATGCCGTGGAAGGGGTACAACTTCGAGGACGCGATCCTCGTGTCCGAGCGCCTGGTCCACGACGACGTGTTCACCTCGGTCCACATCTTCGAATACGAGTGCGTCGCGCGAGAGACCAAGCTGGGCAAGGAGGAGATCACCCGGGACATCCCGAACGTCTCCGACGAGGCCCTGCGCAACCTCGACGAGAGCGGAATCATCCGCATCGGCGCCGAGGTCGGCCCCGGCGACATCCTCGTGGGCAAGATCACGCCCAAGGGGGAGACCCTGCTGTCCCCCGAGGAGAAGCTGCTGCGAGCCATCTTCGGCGAGAAGGCGGGCGACGTGCGCGACACTTCGCTCAAGGTACCCACCGGCGTGTGGGGGACCGTCATCGGCGCCAAGGTGTTCGCACGAAAGGGTGTAGAAAAGGATTCGCGCTCGCGCACGCTCGAGGACGTGGAGAAGAAGAAGCTCGAACAGGATCGCGACGACGAGATCAAGATCATCTATGACGCGGCCGCCCGTCGGGCCGTGGACCTGCTTTCCGGCCAGACGACCTCGGCCAGGCTGGTCAATGATTCGGGAAAGACCGTCGTGAGCAAGGGGGTGACCCTTGACGCGGGTGTGCTGGCCAAGGTCCCGGAAGAGCTCCGCTTCCGCTTCAATCTCGCCAGCGAGAAGGCCCAGGAGGAGCTGGAGAAGCTGCTCGGAAACCGCGATGCTCAGGTCCAGGCCTGCCGCACCCTCTTCGACCAGCGGATCGACCGGCTCGGCAAGGGGGAGGACCTGCCCCCCGGCGTCATCAAGATCGTCAAGACCTACGTGGCCGTCAAGCGCCGCCTGTCGGTCGGCGACAAGATGGCCGGACGACACGGCAACAAGGGAGTCATCTCCCGCGTGCTGCCCATGGAGGACATGCCGTACCTGGCCAACGGCCAGCCGGTGGATATCGTGCTGAACCCGCTGGGCGTGCCCTCTCGAATGAACGTGGGGCAGATCCTCGAGGTGCACCTGGGCTGGGCCGCCTACAACCTGGGCCGGCAGATTGCGGCCATGTGGGAGGAGGTCGGCGGCGAGAAGGCGGTGAGGCGGGAGTTGAAGAAGCACTACGACTCGTCCGCTGCCCGCAAGCTCATCGACGACCTTTCCGAGGAGGATCTCTACCGGCTCGTGCGCGACATCCGCAACGGGCTTCGTGTGGAATCCACCGTCTTCGACGGCGTCAAGGAAAGCGAGATCAAGGGCATGCTCGAGGCTGCCGGCGTGTCGACCCGCGGACAGGAGATCCTGTTCGACGGCCGTACCGGCGACCCGTTCGCGCAGGACGTGACCGTGGGCATCATGTACATGCTCAAGCTGCACCACCTGGTGGATGACAAGGTGCATGCGCGCTCCACCGGACCTTACTCGCTCGTTACCCAGCAGCCTCTGGGGGGCAAGGCCCAGTTCGGCGGACAGCGGCTGGGCGAAATGGAGGTGTGGGCAATCGAGGCCTATGGCGCTGCCTACACGCTCCAGGAATTCCTCACCGTGAAATCGGACGACGTGGTGGGGCGAACCCGCATGTACGAAGCCATCGTCAAGGGGGAGAACGTGCTCGAGGCCGGGATCCCCGAGTCCTTCAACGTGCTGATGAAGGAGATCCGCTCGCTGGGAATCGACATCCAACTCCTGGAGAAGGGGCGGGAAGAGAAGGCGATCTAATCGGGACTGGTCGGGTTTGCGGACGACTCCATAAGGAGGCTGCCTTGAGAGATATGCTGACTTTCTTCGAGAAGCCGAAGGATCCGTCGTCGTACGTCGGGGTGAAGATCGGTCTTGCGTCCCCCGATGCCATCAAGGAATGGTCCCACGGCGAGGTGAAGAAGCCGGAGACCATCAACTACCGCACCTTCAAGCCGGAACGGGACGGCCTGTTCTGCGCCCGCATCTTCGGTCCGGTGAAGGACTACGAGTGCAACTGCGGCAAGTACAAGCGGATGAAGCACCGAGGGATCACCTGCGAGAAGTGCGGCGTCGAGGTCATCTCGTCCAAGGTGCGACGGGAGCGGATGGGTCACATCGAGCTGGCCGCTCCGGTGGCGCACATCTGGTTCATGCGCAACCTGCCCAGCCTTCCGTCCCGCATCGGGACCCTGCTCGACATCAGCACCAAGGATCTCCAGAAGGTGCTTTCGTGCGTGGCCTACATCGTCATCGACCCGGGTGACCCCGTCATCGGGCTCAAGAAGAAGCAGATCCTGATCGAAGAGGAGTACGAGGACCTGCTCGACGAGTACGGCGAAGACAGCTTCACCGCAGGGATGGGGGCCGAGGCGATCCGCACCCTGCTGATGGAGATCGACCTCGACGATCTGGCAACAAGGCTTCGCGAGGAGCTCGACGCCGCGGTCGGCCACGCTCCCAAGCAGAAGAAGATCGCAAAGCGGCTGCGCGTGGTCGAGGCCTTCAAGGACTCGGGCAACAAGCCCGAGTGGATGGTCCTCACCCGCCTGCCCGTGCTGCCGCCCGACCTGCGTCCGCTGGTTCCCCTGGACGGCGGGCGCTTTGCGACGTCGGACCTCAACGACCTGTACCGCCGCGTGATCACGCGCAACAACCGCCTCAAGCGCCTCATCGAGCTGTCCGCACCGGACATCATCATCCGCAACGAGAAGCGGATGCTCCAGGAAGCGGTGGACGCGCTGTTCGACAACAGCCAGAAGGAGGGGAGCAAGGTCATGACGGCGGGCCCCTCCCGCCGCCAGCTCAAGTCGCTGTCCGACATGATCAAGGGCAAGCAGGGCCGCTTCCGGCAGAACCTGCTGGGCAAGCGCGTCGACTACTCCGGCCGCTCCGTCATCGTCGTCGGCCCCGAGCTCAAGCTGCACCAGTGCGGCCTGCCCAAGACCATGGCCCTCGAGCTGTTCAAGCCGTTCGTCTACAACCAGCTCGAGGAGCGCGGCTACGCCAACACGATCAAGGCGGCCAAGAAGAAGGTCGAGCGCCAGGACCCGGAAGTGTGGGACATTCTCGAGGATGTGACCCGCGAGCACCCGGTCCTGCTCAACCGCGCCCCCACCCTCCACCGCCTGGGCATCCAGGCATTCGAGCCGGTGCTGATCGAAGGCAAGGCCCTCCAGATCCACCCGCTCGTCTGCGTCCCGTACAACGCGGACTTCGACGGTGACCAGATGGCGGTGCACGTGCCCCTCTCGCTGGAGGCCCAGCTCGAGGCCCGCGTGCTCATCCTCTCCACCAACAACGTGCTGTCACCCGCCAGCGGCAACCCGATCGTCGTGCCCACCCAGGACATCGTGCTCGGGCTGTACTACCTCACCCGTGAACGGCCGTTCGCACCGGGCGAGGGCAAGCGCTTCTACGGACCGGAAGAGGTCCGAATGGCCTATGACGCGGGTGAGATCCACCTCCAGGCCCGCATCAAGGTCCGCATCGACGGCAAGATGATCGATACCACCACCGGTCGCGTCATCCTGTCCGAGGTCGTCCCGGAGAGCATCCCGTTCGAACAGTACAACAAGGTGCTCGACAAGAAGTCGCTCGCCAAGCTGCTGGACTTCACCTTCCGCTACTCGGGCAGCAAGGATACCGTGCTGCTGGCCGATCGGCTCCGCAACCTGGGGTACACCTACTCGACCCTCGCCGGGATCTCGGTCTGCATCGACGACATGCACGTCCCCGATTCCAAGGAGCCCATGGTCAAGGAGGCGCAGAAGCGCGTCGCCGAAGTCTACGACGAATACAGCGAAGGCCTGATCACCGACGGCGAGCGCTACAACAAGATCGTCGACATCTGGTCCAAGACCACCGACCTCATCGCAGATGCCATGATGAAGGAAGTGGCCGAGGAGACCGCTGTCGGCGCGGACGGAAAGACCAGGAAGATGCAGAGCTTCAACAGCATCTTCATCATGGCCGATTCCGGCGCCCGCGGCAGCCAGACCCAGATGCGTCAGCTCGCCGGCATCCGTGGCCTCATGTCCAAGCCGTCGGGCGAAATCATCGAGACCCCCATCACGGCCAACTTCCGTGAAGGGCTGACCGTGCTCCAGTACTTCATCTCGACCCACGGTGCGCGCAAGGGGCTGGCCGACACCGCCCTGAAGACGGCCAACTCCGGCTACCTGACCCGCCGTCTCGTCGACGTGGCCCAGGACGTGGTCATCAAGGAGTGGGATTGCGGCACCCTCGAGGGAATCGAGGTCAAGGCGCTGGCCGAAGGCGGCGAGATCGTGCAGCCGCTGCGCGAACGTATCCTCGGCCGTGTCGCGCTGGAAGACATCGTCGACGCGTACACCGGGGAAGTCCTGGCCTACGCCAACGACGAGCTCGACGAGCACAAGGTGGACATCATCGAGGCCGCGGGCATCGAGCCGGTGAAGATCCGCTCCGCACTGACCTGCCGCACCAAGGGAGGTCTTTGCTCGCTGTGCTACGGCCGTGACCTGGCCCGCGGCCAGATCGTGAACGTCGGCGAGGCCATCGGCACGATCGCTGCACAGTCCATCGGTGAGCCCGGAACGCAGCTCACGATGCGTACGTTCCACATCGGCGGCGCTGCCTCGGGCCAGGCGGCACAGAGCCAGCTCGAAAGCCGCTCCGGCGGCGTCGTGAAGTTCTCCGAGCTGCGCACCGTGGCACGCAGCGACGGCAGCCTCGTCGTCATGAACCGCAACGGCGAGATCCAGATCTTCGACCCCAACGGTCGTGAGAAGGAGCGCTATGCGGTCAACTACGGCGCCCGCCTCGAGGTCAAGGAGAACCAGGAGGTCAAGCCGGGTACCGTGCTGGCCAAGTGGGACCCCTGGTCCATGCCGTTCCTGGCCGAAGTCGGCGGCCTCGTGAAGTTCGGCGACATCATCGAAGGGACCACCATGGTCGAACAGCTCGACGACGTCACCGGCCTTGCCCGCAAGGTCATCATCGAGCCGACCGACCCCGAAGCCCGGCCCCGCATTTCGATCAAGGACCTGGCCGACCCCAAGACCACGCTCAAGATCCCGAGCAGCGGCAACCCGGCCCGCTACATGTTGCCCGTCGGCGCCAACATCGTCGTGACCGAAGGACAGGAAGTCCAGGCCGGTGACGAGCTCGCCAAGATCCCGCGTGAAACCACCAAAGCCAAGGACATCACCGGCGGCCTGCCCCGGGTCGAAGAGCTCTTCGAGGCCCGGCGGCCCAAGGAGAGGGCCGAGATCTCCGAGATCGACGGCCGCGTCAGCTTCACCAAGGGGACCAAGGGCAAGCGCAAGATCGTGATCACTCCCGATCTCGGAACGAAGAAGGAGTACACCATCCCCAAGGGCAAGTACGTGATCGTGCACGAGGGGGACTTCGTCCGCGCCGGCGAGGAGCTCATGGACGGCGCCTCCGACCCGCACGACATCCTGCGCGTGCTCGGCGAGAAGGAGCTGTCCAAGTACCTCGTGGACGAGGTGCAGCAGGTCTACCGCCTGCAAGGCGTGAAGATCCACGACAAGCACATCGAGGTCATCGTCCGGCAGATGCTGCGGTGGATCAAGATCTCGAACCCGGGGGACACCCGCTTCCTGACCGACGAGCAGGTGGAGAAGTGGGTGTTCGAGGACGAGAACGAGCGCGTCGTGCGCCTCGGCCAGCGTCCCGCCACCGGCGAGCCCGTGCTGTTGGGCATCACCAAGGGGGCGCTGTCGACCGGGAGCTTCCTGTCCGCCTCTTCGTTCCAGGAGACCACCAAGGTGCTGGCCGAAGCCGCAGTCGAGGGCAAGGCCGACTGGCTGAAGGGTCTCAAGGAGAACGTGGTCATGGGCCGCCTGATCCCCGCGGGCACCGGCTTCCCGCTCTACCGTGGCCTGAAGATGTCGGTCATGGGCGACACGCTGGAAGAAGAAGAGTAGAGCCCCGAAGATTTTGCTTGACACCCCTGCGATGCTGGCTATACTGCCGCACTGCTATGGACTCCCCCTGTTGCGGGGAGAGGAGAGGAGAGAAGTAGATGCCGACGATCAACCAGCTTGTCCGGAAGGCACGCCGAGGAGTAAAGGCCAAGACCAAGGCTCCGGCGCTCCAGTCGTGCCCGCAGAAGCGCGGGGTGTGCACCCGCGTGTACACCACGACGCCCAAGAAGCCGAACTCGGCACTGCGGAAAGTGGCCCGTGTCCGCCTGTCCAACGGGATCGAAGTCACGGCCTACATTCCCGGTGAAGGGCACAACCTCCAGGAGCACAGCCTGGTGCTCATCCGCGGCGGTCGTGTGAAGGACCTCCCGGGGGTGCGCTACCACATCGTTCGTGGCCAGCTTGACTCTGCAGGCGTTGCCAACCGGAAGAAGAGCCGCTCCAAGTATGGCACGGAGCGGGGCAAGAAGTAAGGAGAGACCATGCCGAGAAGGAAGTCGGTCGAGCCGCGGCGGGCGGATCCGGATCCGAAGTTCGGAGACGTGACCGTCGCGAAGTTTGTCAGCAAGCTGATGTACTGCGGAAAGCGGTCGGTGGCCGAGCGGGTCTTCTACCGGGCCCTCGAGCGGGTGGAAGCGATCACGAAGCAGGAACCGCTGTCCGTGTTCAAGCAGGCGCTCAGCAACTCCAGGCCGCACCTGGAAGTGAAGAGCCGCCGCGTGGGTGGCGCCACGTACCAGGTTCCGGTCGAAGTCCGGCCGAACCGTGCGTTGGCCCTGGCCATGCGCTGGCTGCTGACCTCGTGCCGCGCTCGGGGGGAGAAGTCCCTGACCGAGAAGCTGGCCAATGAGCTGGTCGACGCCGCTGCCAACCGTGGCGCCACGGTGAAGAAGCGGGACGATACGCACCGGATGGCGGAAGCCAACAAGGCATTCGCCCATTACCGGTGGTAGGGCGGTTGATTCGCCCTGGTTCTTGAAAAGTTGTGCGTGGGGAGGATGTCGCAGCGGTTGCGATGCTGCGACGAGGGGTTGCAATGGCGCCCCTTAGAGCCCCGGCGAGACTGTAACAGGAGTGGCGATGGACAAGATCCGGATCAGACTGAAGGCCTACGATTACAAGGTGCTCGACCAGTCCGTGGCGGAGATCGTGGACATCGTGCGCCGAACCGGTGCCAAGCTTGCCGGTCCGGTGCCGTTGCCGACGAGGATCAACCGCTTCACGGTGCTGCGATCGCCGCACGTGGACAAGAAGAGCCGCGAGCAGTTCGAGGTGCGGACGCACAAGCGCCTGCTCGACATCCTGGAACCGACGCAGCAGACGCTGGACGGGCTGATGAAGTTGGACCTGTCCGCGGGTGTGGACGTCGAGATCAAATCGTAGGGAGGACGGGGATGGCGACCATCGACATCTTCAACATGAACCGGGAGAAGGTCGGGCAGCTCACGCTGGCCGACGAGGTATTCTCGGCCGAGGTGAAGGAGCATCTTTTCTGGGAAGTCGTGCGGTGGCAGCAGGCCCGTCGTCGGGCCGGGTCGGCCAGCACCAAGACCCGCGGAGAGATCTCCGGCGCCACACGCAAGCTGTTCCGGCAGAAGGGAACGGGACGGGCTCGCCGGGGTGACATCAAGTCGCCGGTGCTGCGCGGCGGCGGCAGGGTCTTCGGCCCGCACCCGCGGGATTTTTCCTACAACGTGCCCAAGAAGGTCCGGCGCCAGGCCATGATCTCCGCGCTCTCCCGCCGCCTGGCGGAGAACGGCGTCGTGGTCGTGGATCGCCTGGAGCTGCCGGAAGTCAAGACCCGGCGGGTGGTGGACTTCCTCAAGAAGTTCGAGCTGGCAAGCGCCCTGATCGTCGACCAGGACAACGAGAAGCTGTCGCTGTCCGGCCGGAACATTCCGCACATCAAGGTGCTGCCCGTGCAGGGGCTCAACGTGGAGGACATCCTGCGCTACGATCGCCTGGTGCTCACGCCGCAGGCGGTGGCAGCGATCGAGGGGAGGCTGAAGGGATGAACAGCATCTACGACGTCGTACTCAGGCCGGTGATCAGCGAGAAGGCCGACGGCCAGCGCGAGTTCGAGAACGTGTACACGTTCGAGGTTCACCCGGACGCGAACAAGTTCGAAGTCAAGACCGCGGTGGAGAAGGTGTTCAGCGTGAAGGTGAAGGAAGTCCGGGTCAACGTGGTGCGTGGGAAGATGCGCCGCGTGGGCAAGACCGCCGGGCGTCGGCGGAACTGGAAGAAGGCCTTCGTCACGCTGATGGAAGGACACCAGATCGACCTGTTCGAAGGTGTGTGAGAGGACTCGGGGGGATAGACCATGGGAATCAGAAAGTTCAAGCCGACTTCTCCCGCCGTCCGGTTCATGACGGTCTCCGATTTCGAGGAAGTCACGCGGACCGAGCCGGAGAAGAGCCTGCTGAGGACGCTGCCGAAGACAGCGGGGCGCAACAGCTACGGGCGGATCACGTCCCGTCACCGGGGTGGCGGGCACAAGCGTCACTACCGGGTGGTGGACTTCAAGCGCGAGAAGCTGGGAGTGCCGGCGGTCGTGGCGAGCATCGAGTACGACCCGAACCGGTCGGCCCGCATCGCGCTGCTGGATTATGCGGACGGCGAGAAGCGGTACATCCTGGCCCCGGTCGGGCTCAACGTGGGTGACCGCGTGGTCTCCAGCATCAAGGCGGACATCAAGCCGGGCAACACCATGCCGATGAAGTACATGCCGCAGGGCACGGTGGTCCACAACGTGGAGATCAAGCAGGGGCACGGCGGACAGCTCGTGCGCTCGGCAGGCAGCTCTGCACAGCTCATGGCCAAGGAAGGCAAGTACGTCCTGCTGCGCCTCCCGTCGGGCGAGCTGCGCCGGGTGCTGGCCAACTGCCGTGCCACGGTCGGCCAGGTCAGCAACGTGGAGCACTCCAGCGTTTCCATCGGCAAGGCCGGTCGCAACCGTTGGCTGGGCGTGCGCCCGCAGAGCCGCGGCGTGGCCATGAACCCGGTGGACCACCCCATGGGCGGTGGTGAAGGGAAGAGCTCGGGCGGCCGGCATCCCTGCACCCCGTGGGGCGTTCCGACCAAGGGCAAGAAGACGCGCAAACGGAAGAAGCCGTCCACGCGGTTCATCGTGGCCCGGCGGACGAAGTAGGGAGGAGACACGTGACCAGATCGCTCAAGAAAGGGCCGTTCATCGACGACCACCTGATGAAGAAGGTCAACGAGGCCCAGAACACCCAGAAGAAGAACGTCATCAAGACCTGGTCCCGGCGGTCCACGATCGTCCCGGAAATGGTCGGACTGACGATCACCGTGCACAACGGCAAGAAGTTCGTGCCGGTGTTCGTGACCGAGAACATGGTCGGCCACAAGCTGGGCGAGTTCGCCCCGACGCGGCAGTTCTTCGGCCATGGCGGCGACAAGAAGGCGAAGTAGGCGAGGTGGATGATGGAAGCCAAGGCCCAATGGAGATTCGCTCGAATCAGCGCCCAGCACGCCCGCTTCATGGCGAACGAGCTGAGGGGCAAGAGCCTCGAGCAGGCGTACGAGGTCATGCAGGTGGTCCCGCGGAAGTCTTCCCGGTACTGGAAGAAGCTGGTGGAATCCGCGGTGGCCAACCTCAAGGTGGCCAAGGAGAACGAGGTGGATCCGGCCCGGATCTACATCAAGGACATCTTTGCGGACAAGGGACCCATCTGGAAGCGGTGGATCCCTCGGGCCATGGGTCGGGCGACTCGGATCGCCAAGCCCACCGCACATCTGACTGTCGTCGTTGCTGAACTGTAGGGGAGGACGAACGTGGGGCAGAAGGTTCACCCGGTCGGGTTTCGAGTCGGCATCACCAGGGGATGGAACTCCAAGTGGTTCGAGGAGCGGGCGTATGCCAAGTGGCTCCACGAGGACCTGAAGATCCGCAAGGTGGTCAAGAAGGAGCTCTTCGACGCCGGGATCTCCCGCGTCCACATCGAGCGGGCCTCCAACAAGGTGAAGGTGAACGTCTTTACCGCCCGCCCCGGGATCGTGATCGGGAAGAAGGGGCAGCGCGCAGATCAGGTGCGGGCCAAGGTGCAGGGGATGACCGAGGGCGAAGTGTTCCTCAACATCCAGGAAGTGCGCAAGGCCGAGCTGGATGCACAGCTCGTGGCGGAGAACATCGCCGCACAGCTCGAGCGCCGGGCCTCGTTCCGCCGGGTCATGAAGAAGGCGGTCTCGACCGCGCTCAAGTCCGGCGCCCTGGGGGTGAAGGTGCGTTGCTCCGGCCGGCTCGGCGGAGCGGAGATGGCCCGCACCGAGTGGTACCGCGAGGGACGGGTTCCGCTGCACACCCTGCGGGCGGATATCGACTACGGCACCGGGATCGCTCGGACGACCTACGGGGTCATCGGCATCAAGTGCTGGATTTACAAGGGTGACATTCTCTAGGAAGAGCGGGAGGGGGCCATGCAGGCACCGAAGAGAACCAAGCATCGCAAGCAGCAGAAGGGACGGCGCCGGGGTACCGAGTACACCGGAAACGACGTCTCCTTCGGGGATTACGGGCTCCTGGCAACGGCATCCGGCTGGGTCACGGCCCGGCAAATCGAGGCCAGCCGCGTTGCCATCATGCGCAAGATCCGAAAGTACGGCCGGATCTGGATCCGCATCTTCCCGGACAAGCCGATCGGGAAGAAGCCGGCTGAAACCCGAATGGGCAAGGGCAAGGGCACGCCGGATGTTTGGGTCGCGGTGGTCCGCCCCGGCCGGATGCTGTTCGAGGTCGCTGATGTCCCCGAGGACATGGCCAAGGACGCGTTGCTTCGGGCCGCGCACAAGCTGTCGATTACGACCAAGATCATCAAGCGGAACATGGTGGCGTGATGAAACCGACCGAGATTCGCAATCTGACGGAGCAGGAGCTGGTGCTCAAGGAGCAGAACATGCGGCAGGAGCTGCAGAAGGTCCGCTTCAAGAAGCACGTCGGTGGGCTGGCCAACACGGCCACCATCAAGAAGCTCAAGAAAGACCTGGCCCGGGTGCTGACGGAGATGAATGCCCGCCAGCAGTCCCCCAAGGCGTGAGGCGAGGTGGGTTATGACGGAGCGTGGGAATCACAAGGTCGTGATGGGCGTGGTAGTGAGCGACAAGATGGACAAGACCGTCCGGGTCGAGTTCGTCCGCCGCTTCCTTCACCCGGTGTACAAGAAGTACGTGACCCGCAAGAAGGTCTTCATGGCGCACGACGAGAAGAACGAGTGCGGCATCGGGGACCGCGTGGTCATCGTGGAGTGCCGGCCGCTCAGCAAGAACAAGTGCTGGCGCGTCCGCAAGATCGTGGAGAAGGCGGCCTAGTGCCGAGGTTTAGGAGGGTGCCATGATACAGGCGGAAACCTATCTGGAGTCCGCGGACAATTCCGGGGCCCGGCTGCTCCAGGTCATCAAGATCCTGGGGGCCACCCGCGCCCGGACCGCATCTCTGGGGGACATCGTGATCGTGACCGTGAAGGAAGCGCTCCCCAAGAGCAAGGTCAAGAAGGGGGAGGTTCATCCGGCCGTCGTGGTGCGCGTGCGCAGCAACGTCCGGCGGGCCGACGGCTCCTACATCCGGTTCGATGACAACGCGGTCGTCCTGCTCAACAAGCAGAACGAGCCCATCGGGACGCGCATCTTCGGCCCGGTTGCCCGTGAGCTGCGGGCCCGGAAGCTGACCCGGATCACGTCCCTTGCCCCCGAAGTGCTGTAAGGAGGACGTCCATGAAGGTCAAGAAAGGGGATCAGGTTCAGGTCATCGCGGGAAAGGACCGGGGCAAGCGCGGCAAGGTGCTCAAGGTCGTCAAGGGGGACCGGGTGCTCGTCGAGAAGCTCAACATCATGAAGAAGCACGCGCGGACCACCGAGAAGGAACCCCGCGGCGGCATCGTCGACAAGGAGGCCCCCATCCACGTGTCCAACGTGATGGTGGTCAGCGTCCGTGCCGGCAACCGTCCCGTGCGCGTGAACTACAAGGTCATCGAGCGGAGTGGCAAGACGCAGAAGGTCCGCCATTCTCACAAGATGAACGAGAGCATTGACTGAGGGAGAAGAGCATGGCACCGAGGTTGAAGGAGAGGTACCTCAAGGAAATCTGCCCCGAGCTGGTCAAGGAGTTCGGGTTCGGAAACCCGATGCAGATCCCCCGGCTCCAGAAGGTGGTGGTGAACATGGGGCTGGGTGAGGCCATCCAGAACCCCAAGCTCATCGAAGCCTGCGCCCGGGAGCTGGGGCAGATCACGGGCCAGAAGCCCGTGGTCACGCGGTCGACCAAGTCGATCTCCGCATTCAAGGTCCGCGCCGGGATGCCGGTCGGCGTGTGCGTGACGCTGCGCCGGGACAAGATGTGGGAGTTCGTGGATCGGCTCATGAACCTGGCCCTCCCCCGCGTGCGTGACTTCCGCGGCGTCCCGCGTCGCGGGTTCGACGGCAAGGGGAACTACACGCTGGGCCTCAAGGAACAGATCGTATTCCCCGAGGTGGACTACGACAAGATCGAGAAGATCAAGGGGATGAACATCACCTTCGTTACGACGGCCAGGAACGACGACGAGGCCAAGAGCCTGCTGACTCACCTTGGCATGCCGTTCCGCAAGTAGGAAGGAGGGACTTTCGTGGCCAGGAAAGTGTTTCTGATGAAGATCGGCGTCCAGCCGAAGTTCAAGGTGCGATACCGGAACCGTTGCCCGCTGTGCGGCCGGCCGCGGGGGTTCTACAGGAAGTTCAACATGTGCCGGATCTGCCTGCGGAATCTGGCCCTCCAGGGGGATCTTCCCGGAGTGCGCAAGGCAAGCTGGTAGGAGGATTGACATGAGCATGACGGATCCGATTGCTGATCTGCTGACCCGCATACGCAACGGCCAGCAGGCGCGTCACGAGGCGGTCGAGCTTCCCGCATCGAAGCTCAAGGTCGCGGTCGTGAAGCTGCTGAAGGAAGAGGGGTTCATCGAGGACTACATGGTGCTGGACGACCGGCTGCAAGGGGTCATCCGCATCGACCTCAAGTACGTGAACAAGATCCCGGCCATCCAGACCATCGAGCGGGTATCACGTCCAGGCCGCCGCATCTACCTCGGCGTGGACGACCTGCCGCGGGTGCTGGGAGGGATGGGGATTGCGATCGTGTCCACTTCCCGTGGACTCATGACCGACCGCGAAGCCCGCAAGCAGCGGGTGGGCGGTGAGGTCCTGTGCCGCGTGTACTAGTTGGAGGCCGATATGTCGAGGATTGGGAACAAGCCGATTCCGATCCCCAAGACGGTCAAGGTGACGGTCGCTGGGGACCTGGTGACCGTGACGTCTTCGGACGGGAAGAAGAAGCTCGAGCAGGAAGTCCGTTTCGTCAAGGTCCGCGTGGACTCGGACAAGGTCGTGGTGGAGCGCGTCGATGACACGCGGCCCGCACGGGCCTGCCACGGCCTCTACCGCACGCTGATCTCGAACATGATCCTGGGCATCACCACGGGGTGGACCAAGACGGTCGAGATCCACGGCGCAGGCTTCAAGGCGGAGCTCCAGGGCAAGAAGCTGCTGCTGACCGTGGGATACTCCAAGCCGCGGGAGTTCCCGGTCCCGGACGGGATCAAGTTGGAGCTGCCGAACCCGAACACCGTGGTGGTCTCCGGGATCGACAAGCACCTGGTCGGGCAGACGACTGCGAGCCTCAGGGCGGTGAGGCCGCCGGACCCCTACAAGGGGAAGGGAATCCGCTACCAGGGCGAGCACGCGGTGCGCAAGACCGCCAAGGGCAAGTAGGCGCGGACCTTAGGAGGATGACGTGAGCAACAAGACGTCGGGAAGAATGATTTCGAGGCGGAAGCGGCAGCAGCGTGTCCGGGCCCACATCAAGGGATGTGAGTGCCGTCCCCGGCTGTGCGTGTTCCGGTCCAACAAGCACGTGTACGCACAGGTCATCGATGATGACACGCGCTCGACGCTGGCCTCGGCCAGCAGCCTCTCGCCCGAATTCAAGACGGGCGAGGGGAAGAAGACGGGCAAGCCGGCTGCCGAGGCGGTCGGCTTGCTCATTGCGAAGCGCTGTGCGGAGAAGGGGATCACGCAGGTCGTGTTCGACCGCAACGGCTTTATTTACAAGAAGAACGGACTCATCGCCACGTTGGCCGACGGAGCCAGGAAGGGCGGGCTCAAGTTCTAGGAGGATTCGATGGCTGAGAAGACGTATCAGGCATCTCTCGACTCTCGCCGCGGCGACAAAGGGCCCGCTGAGGAAGAGGACCGGTTCATCGAGAAGGTGGTCTACATCAACCGCGTGGCCAAGGTCGTCAAGGGTGGCCGTCGGTTCAGCTTCGCTGCCATCGTCGTGAAGGGCGACGGTGACGGGAGCGTCGGCATCGGCGTCGGCAAGGCCCGCGAAGTCCCCGAGGCGATGCGGAAGGCCTCCGAGCGTGCCGAGCGGAGCATGGTGAAGGTGTCCATCATCAAGGGGACCATCCCACACGAGACCTTCGTGAAATTCGGGGCCGCCCGCGTGGTCCTGCGTCCGGCCGGGCCGGGTACCGGCATCATCGCCGGTGGTGCCATGCGTGCCGTGCTCGAGGCAGCCGGCGTGCAGAACATCCTGACCAAGGTCATCGGCACGACCAATGCACACAACGTGGTCAAGGCCACGCTCAAGGCGCTCATGACCCTCACGTCCGCGGAGCAGATGGCCACGCGGCGGAGCAAGTCGGTGGAAGAGATCCGGACGAGGTAGGCTGCCATGGCAAAGAAGCTCAAGGTAACGTACGTGAAGAGCACCATCGGGGGCAAAAAGGTCCAGCACGACTGCATCCGCTCCCTCGGCTTTCGAAAGCTCCACGAAGTCCGGGTGCTCGAGGACATTCCAGCCAACCGTGGAATGGTCAACAAGGTCATCCACCTGCTGAAGGTCGAGGAGGTCTGACCATGAAGGAGCTGTCCAATCTCACCCCTCCGGAAGGGGCAACCAAGACTCGCCGCCGGGTCGGACGCGGCGTCGGCAGCGGGCTGGGCAAGACGTCGGGCAAGGGGCACAAGGGGCAGAGGGCCCGGGCTGGCAAGGGCAAGGTCCGTCCGTTCTTCGAAGGCGGCCAAATGCCGCTGTACCGCCGGCTGCCCAAGCGCGGCTTCAACAACGTGTTCGCCGAGGACTTCGTCTGGATCAACGTCTCCCAGCTCAACCGGTTCGATGATGACGCGGTGGTGGACCTGGACTCACTCCGGGCAATCGGCCTGGTCAAGGGGCGCCCCGACGGCGTCAAGTGCCTGGGCAAGGGGACTCTCGAGAAGCGGCTCACCGTGAAGCTCGATGCCTTCTCCAAGTCCGCGGTCGCCAAGATCGAGGAGAAGGGCGGCAAGGCGGAGGTAACCCGTGGCTAGCCTGAGGAACATCGGCAGTGTGCCCGAGCTGAGCAAGCGGCTCCTGTACACGCTGTTCATGCTGGCCGTCTACCGGGTCGGCGTGTTCGTCAGCGTGCCAGGCGTCGACCGCACCATCATGGACCAGTACATGCGGACTGGCAGCACGGGCCTTGCCGGCCTGTTCGACCTGTTCTCCGGCGGCGCCATGAGCCAGCTCTCGGTGTTTGCGCTCGGTATCATGCCGTACATCAGCGCGAGCATCATTCTCCAGCTCATGGCGGTCGTGATCCCGTCCCTCGAACGTCTCCAGAAGGAAGGGGAGCAGGGGCGACGCAAGATCAACCAGTACACGCGCTACGGCACGGTGCTCCTGTCGCTGTTCCAGGGGTTCGCGATCGCTTCCTGGCTCGAGAGCCTCTCCGGCTCGGTGGCCAAGGGCATGGTGCTCTCGCACGGCATCGGGTTCAAGCTGCTGACCGTGCTCGCCCTGACCACCGGCACGGCGTTCCTGATGTGGCTGGGTGAGCGGATCACCGAGCGGGGCATCGGAAACGGCATTTCCATCATCATCTTCGCCGGCATCGTGGCGAGCCTGCCCGATGCCCTGATCCAGACGCTCAAGCTGTCCACCTTCGAAGGGGGCAAGCTCGAACCCATCACCCTCGTCCTCATCGGCGTGCTCGTGCTGGCCGTCATCGGCGCCATCGTGTTCTTCGAGCGGGGCCAGCGCCGCATCCCGGTCCAGTACGCCAAGCGGGTCGTCGGACGCAAGGTGTACGGCGGCCAGACCACGATGCTGCCGCTCAAGGTCAACAGCGCGGGCGTGATCCCGCCCATCTTTGCATCGTCCGTCCTGATGTTCCCGAGCACGCTGGGCAACCTGTTTCCCGGAGCGACCTGGGTCAACTGGATGAATGCCAAGCTCGTGCCCGGCCAGCTCGTCTACAACGTCGCGTACGTGGCGCTGATCGTCTTCTTCTGCTACTTCTACACCGCGGTCACCTTCAACCCCGTCGACGTGGCGGACAACCTGAAGAAACAGGGCGGGTTCATCCCCGGTATCCGGCCCGGCAAGCGGACGGCGGACTACATCGAGCGGGTCCTGTCCCGCATCACGTTCGGCGGCGCGATGTACATGTCGGCCATCTGCGTGCTCCCGACCTATCTCCAGGCGAGCTTCGGCGTCCCGTTCTACTTCGGCGGCACGTCGCTCCTGATCGTGGTGGGCGTTGCGCTTGACACGGCGCAGCAGATCGAGTATCACCTCATCTCCCGCAACTACGAGGGCTTCGCAGGCGGGCGAGGGCCTCGGATCAAGGGCAGGAGAGCGATATGAAGATCATCCTGTTGGGGGCTCCGGGGGCCGGAAAGGGCACCCAGGCGCGCAAGATCATGGAGCGGCTCGGGATCCCGCAGGTCTCGACCGGCGACATGCTGCGCGAGGCCAAGGCCAAGGGGACCGCTCTCGGGCTCGAGGCGGGACGCCGCATGGCCGCGGGCGAGCTGGTCCCCGACGACGTCGTCGTGGGCATCGTGTCCGAGCGGCTCAAGGCCCCGGACATGGCCAGGGGCTTCATCCTGGATGGCTTCCCCCGCACCCTGGCCCAGGCCGAGGCACTCCACGAAATGGGGGTGCCCATCGACCTGGTCCTCAACATCGTGGTGGATGCGGACGAGATCGTCGAGCGGCTCACCGGCCGCCTGACGTGCCCGAAGTGCGGGGCCATGTATCACCGCACGTTCCTGGTACCCAAGGTCGCCATGACGTGCGATGCCTGCGGCGGAGCACTGGTGCAACGGGCCGATGACAACGAGGCCACGGTGCGCAACCGGCTCGAAGTCTATCGCCAGCAGACCATGCCGCTGGTGGAGTATTACAGCCGTTTCGGCAGTGTGAAGGAGGTGAACGGCACCGGGAAGACCCCCGAGGCCGTGTTCGACGCGGTCAAGGGGCTCCTGGGGAGCTGAGGACGGACTATGGCGAAGGAAGAAGGAATCGAGGTGGAAGGGACGGTCGTCGAGCCGTTGCCCAACGCAATGTTCCGGGTGGAGCTGGAAAACGGCCATCGTGTCCTGGCTCATGTGGCCGGCAAGATGCGCATGCATTTCGTCCGGATCCTCCCTGGCGACCGCGTGAAGATCGAGTTGTCACCCTATGACCTGACCCGCGGGCGGATCGTGTACCGCTCGGTCGGGAAACCGAAATAGGTGGTGTCATGAAGGTTCGTTCGTCGGTGAAGAAGATTTGCGAGAAGTGTCGCGTGATCAAGCGCAAGGGCGTCGTGCGGGTCATCTGCGAGAACCGCCGACACAAGCAGCGGCAAGGCTAGGAAGGTGTAGACATGGCACGTATTGCGGGCGTTGACCTACCCAGAAGCAAGCGCATCGACATCGCACGTACCGCCATCCACGGGATCGGGCGGTTCAAGGCGGATCTGATCTGCCATAAGGCCGGTGTCGATGGCTCGGTGCGTTCGGACAACCTCACGGACGGCGAAGTTGCCAAGCTTCGTGAGGTCATCGATTCCGAAGTGAAGGTGGAAGGCGAGCTTCGCCGGGACGTGGCTGCCAGCATCAAGCGGCTCATGGACCTCGGCTGCTATCGGGGGCTCCGCCACCGAAGGGGGCTGCCGGTGAGGGGACAGCGTACCCACACCAACGCCCGGACCCGGAAGGGCCCGCGGCGCGCGGCAGTCAAGAAGAAGAAGATCGGCGGCAAGAAGTAAGGGGGAAGCCATGGCCAAGGCACCGAGAGCAGGCAAGAAGAAGATCAAGAAGAACATCCCGGTGGGCGTAGCGCACGTTCAGTCCACTTTCAACAACACCGTGGTCACGCTGACCGATCTCCGGGGCAACACCGTGAGTTGGTCCACCGCCGGTGTCAAGGGCTTCAAGGGGAGCAAGAAGTCCACCCCCTTTGCAGCCACCACCGCCGCGGAAGATGCTGCCCGCAAGGCCATGGAGCACGGCATGCAGAGCGTGACCGTCCTCGTCAAGGGTCCGGGCAGCGGCCGCGAGGCTGCCGTGCGCGCCCTGGCGGCAGCCGGCCTCAAGGTCACCCTGATCCGGGACATCACGCCGATGCCGCACAACGGCTGCCGTCCCAAGAAGCGTCGTAGAGTGTAGCGGCAAGGAGGAGCAACGTGGCGAGATATACCGAAGCAAAGTGCAGGCTGTGCCGGCGGGAAGGCATCAAGCTCTTCCTCAAGGGAGACCGCTGCAGCACCGAGAAATGCGCGCTCGAACGGCGCCAGTACGCCCCTGGCCAGCACGGCCAGTCGCGTGGCAAGAAGTCGGACTACGGAATCCAGCTCCGGGAGAAGCAGAAGGTCCGTCGGACCTACGGAATCCTCGAGCGGCAGTTCCGGATCGTCTTTGCCAAGGCTGTGCGCATGAAGGGGATCACCGGTGCCAACATGCTCCAGCTCCTGGAGCGCCGGCTCGACAACGTGATCTACCGATGCGGGTTCGCTGCCAGCCGCGCCGAAGCCCGGCAGTTCGTGCTGCACCGGCACATCCTGGTGAATGGCCGGATGGTCAACGTCCCGTCCTATGTCGTCAAGGCCGGGCAGACCGTCACGGTCAAGGAAACCAGCAAGACCCACGGCAGCCTGTCGGTGCGCGTGGAAAGCCCCTCCCGGGAAGCCCCCGGCTGGCTTGAAGTGGACCGCAAGGAGATGACCGCCAAGGTGGTGGCACTGCCGGCACGTGAGGATGTCGACCTGCCGGTCCAGGAATCCCTCATCGTGGAGTTGTACTCCAAGTAAGGCGAAACGGACGGGGAGGAAGCGCATGTACAGACATTGGGTCAAGCTGAGAAGGCCGAAGGAAGTCGAAGCCGACAAGGTCGGCAGGAGCGGACGCCTCGGCATCTTCTCCTGCGCGCCCTTCGAGCGCGGATTCGGCGTGACCATCGGCAACGCGTTGCGCAGGATTCTCATCTCGTCCGTGCGCGGAGCGGCCGTCGTCACGGTCAAGGTGGACGGAGCGCTGCACGAGTTCTCTGCAATCCCCGGAGTCCAGGAAGACGTCGCGGACATCATCCTGAACCTCAAGGGGGTCCGCCTCACCGTTCCGGAAGGGGAGCCGCGAACCCTGTCCCTCGACATCAAGGGACCCGCACGGGTCCATGCCGGGGACATTGCCGGGGACCACACGGTCCAGCTCCTCAACCCCGACCACTATCTCGCGACGGTGGTCGAGGGGGGACGCCTCCGGGTCGAGATGACCGCTTCCATGGGCCGCGGCTACGTTCCCGCCGAGAAGCACCGTCTCGGTGAGCTCCCCATCGGTACCGTGGTCGTGGACTCGCTGTTCTCCCCCATCATCAAGGCCAACTACAGCGTCACCAACGCCCGTGCCGGCGAGGATACCGACCTGGACAAGCTGGTCATGGAGATCGAGACCGACGGGTCGATCGGCCCCCGGGATGCGCTCGGCCTGGCTGCCAAGATCCTCAAGGACCAGCTCCAGATCTTCATCGGGTTCGACGAAGCGGTCCCGGTCGACTACCACGAAGAGCGGGATCACGCGGATATCCTCAGCCCCAACCTCTACCGCCCGGTGGAGGAGTTGGAGCTGTCCGTCCGCAGCGCCAACTGCCTCAAGAACGCAAGCATCCGCTTCATCGGCGAGCTGGTTCAGCGTAGCGAAGCGGACATGCTCAAGACCAAGAACTTCGGCCGCAAGAGCCTGAAGGAGATCAAGGAAGTGCTGGCCGGGATGGGGCTCCAACTCGGGATGAAGCTCGAGGGCTTCGACCCCGGCAAGGCCCCCAACGCGCCCAAGGAGTAGGAGAGGTTGCCATGAGACACCGCAAACCCATTCACCGGCTCGGCCGGAACCCGTCGCACCGCAAGGCCCTGGTCCGGAACCTCCTGACCTCCCTCATCGAGAACTTTTCGATAAAGACCACGCTGGGGCGCTGCAAGGTGCTCAAGCAGGAAGTGGACAAGCTGATTACGCTCGGCAAGAAAGGCACTCTTCATGCCCGCCGCCTGGCCGCGCAGACGCTGTTCACCGATGCCGCGGTCGCCAAGCTCTTCTCGGAGATCGCACCGCGTTTTGCTGACCGGCACGGCGGCTACAGCCGCATCATCCCGCTCGGTCAGCGCCGCGGTGACGCGGCCGAGACCGGCATCATCGAGCTCATCGGCTCCGAGCACGTGACCACGGCAGCCATGGAGAAGAAGCTCGACAAGGAAGAGAAGAAGGAAGAAGAGAAGGCCGAGGAGTAGGCCGCCCGCTGTTGCATTCCCCCCCTTTGGCGCTATAATCCCCCCATCCGGGAACGCTGAACCGACTTCGGCGCCGAGCGGCAGGTGGACCCATGTCGTACCGATTCCTGTGGAAACAGATCGCGTCGCGGGCATTGAGCTCGGCCGTGGCCAAGGCGCTGCTCACTCTGGACCGTGACGAGCTCTGGAAACGGTTGTCCCGGACCGAGAAGTTCACCCCCGAGCAGATGGAGAAGCTGCGGGCCGACATCGAGGCGCGGCTGTCCGAAGTGGAAGAAAGCGGTCGAAAGGAACGGGATCTCATCGCTCAGGTCATGCACGAGTTGGTCAGCGGCATCATCAAGCCGGGGGGAAAGACATGAGCTCCTCCCTGTACCGGTTCTTCCTGCTGCAGAGGTCCTACAAGAAGTTCCGGCGGTATCGGGACATCGCAGGAGTGTTGGCGAGGCACGGGTTCGCCGACGTCGCGACCCGCACGGGTCTGTCGCGGCTTTGGAAGGGGGTGCGCCGCGCAGTCTCGTTGGGTCGGTGGCAGGAGCGGGCGACCCCCTCGTTCGGGGCCAGGCTTCGAGCCGCGTGCGAGCAGCTGGGGCCGACGTTCATCAAGTTCGGACAGGTCCTGGCCAACCGCCCGGATCTGCTCCCGCCGGAGGTGATCCGGGAGCTTGCGCGCCTGCAGGACCAGGTACCGCCCTTTCCCTTCGAAATGGTCGAGGCAATCCTGGCCCAGGAGCTGAAGCAGGTGCCCGGGGACGTGTTCGCGGACATCGAGCGGCAGCCGCTGGCCGCTGCCTCCATCGCACAGGTGCACCGAGCCCGGCTGATCAGCGGGGAGGACGTGGTGGTGAAGGTCAAGCGCCCCGGCCTCGAGAAGGTGGTGCGCGACGACCTGGCCGTGCTGAGGGACATCGCCGGGTACATCGAGGAGAACTTCGACGGGGTGGAGCACATGCACCCCCGGCAGCTCGTGGACGAGTTCGCCCGCACGTTCACCCAGGAGATGGACCTGCGCAACGAAGTGCGCAACATGGAGCGCTTCGCCGCGTGTCTGGTCGGCGAGCCCAACGTCCGGATTCCCAGGACGTTCGACGACCTGTGCACCGAGAACCTCATCGTGATGGAGTTCCTCAAGGGGACCAAGGTCACCGCCGTGACGGACTGGACCATCTTCCCGCTCAGCCCCAAGGAGATCTCGGAGATCGGGACGAGGCTGCTGCTGCGGTCCGTGTTCGAGTTCAGGTTCTATCATGCCGATCCCCATCCGGGGAACTTCCTCATAGCGGAGGATGGCAAGGTCTGCCTGCTCGATTTCGGGATGATGGGGTACATCAGCGAGGCGCGCATGGAGGAGATGCTCTCCTTCATGGTGGCGCTGGTTTCGAACGACTCCGGGATGCTGGTGGACAGCCTGCACGAAGCCGGGCTGGTGCCGGCCTCGGCCGACATCCGCAGCCTCCGGCGCGATGCCGAGATCATGATGGACCGGTTCTCGACCTTGAGCATCGGAGCGCTCCGGCTTGACGAGCTGATCCGGACGTCGGTCGAGGTGATGTACAGGCACAAGGTCTCGCTGCCGTCGGACCTGCTCATGGTGGGGCGGGCGCTCGGGACCATGGAGGGGCTCGCACGGCAGATCTACCCCGAATTCGAGCCGCTGGCCGCGGTGCAACCCTATCTCATCTCGCTGTTCCTTAACCGTGCGCTCGACCCGACGCAGCACTCGTCCCAGATCGTCGACGTGGCGCTCGACTGGCTGTCGTTCGGCCGTACGTTCCCCAAGGAGCTGAGCCAGCTCGTCCGCCGCGTACGCGACGGTGACCTGACGATCAAGGTGGAGGACGAGAACACCCTCGTTGCGGCTCACGAGAAGGCCGCTTCCATCAACCGACTGGCCGCTGCGGTTCTTGCCGGCGCAGGGGTCGCCGCGTCCATGTGGATGGGAGGCAGCGACCGGTTCCCCGAATGGCTCTCCTCCGCCAGCCTTGCCGCGTCGTTCCTGGTGGCCCTGTGGGTCGTGCTGGGGATACGGAAGTCGGGGGGGATGTAGGGGGACGGACCGTCGACCCGTTGACAACATGTCACCAGGTTGCTATTGTCATTCTTGTGCAGGAGGTGACGGAAATGAGCGAACCGGCGCAGAAGACCCGCCTGACGATCTACGTGTCGACGGAAATCAAGCGGCGGCTGCGTGTGGCCGCCGCCAAGAGGGACATGAGCCTGGGAGACTACGTCCTCGACGGCCTGGCGAAACGGCTGGACAGCGATGTTCCCCCTGGGGACGACCTGCTCAAGGCAGCAGAGAGCAGCCTCGCCTTCTGGGACAACCCGGTAGACGACGAGGTATGGAACGATGCCTGACCAGGGTACCATCGTGCTCATTCCGTTTCCGTTTTCAAACCTCAGGTCAGAGAAGACGAGGCCCGTCCTGGTCATCTCGTGCGACGCATACAACAGCGGTTCCCCGGATTTCCTGGGAATGGCGGTCACGTCCAATCTTGAAGAACGAGCCCATGCGGTTCCACTGCGCCAGAAGGATCTCGCAAGCGGTCGCCTGAAAGCGGACAGCGTGGTCCGTGCCGACAAGGTCTACAGCCTGAGCCGCACCCTGGTGCTGCGCTCGTTCGGTGCGGTCAAACCCGCGCTGCTTGCCAGAGTTCTTCGTGAGCTGGACGCTGTACTGGGCCGGAAGCGGGGAACTGCCTGAGCGGGCCGCATATGATGACTTGGGCCGGATTCAGGACCAGGTCTTAACCATGGGCCCCATGTTGTCTCGGGCCTCGGTGCCGGGGAGCCCTGTCAACTCGGGCAGCCCTATGAGAACGACCTTGCCTTCGCCGGCGCACTGGCGCAGCCCCTTCGAGAAGCTGCCTGCGGAGGCGATGCAGTAGATTGCCTCCTGCGCAGCAAACGGGGTGCGGGCCGCGTGCTCGCGAAGCTGCGACAACGCACTCGACGGAACCGTCGTTTCCGCCCGCCACCTGCACTCGATGAAGGCTGTCCTCCTGCGGCTGCGCACGACCAGGTCGATCTCGGTCTTGCCGTCGCGGCTCCAGTACGAGCCGACTTCGTCGACGGGATCCATGTGAGCGGAAAGCACGCCACGCCGCACGGCCTGCTCCACGATCGACTCGAAGACACTGCCCATGCAGGTGTCGAGCTGCGGGAGAATACGCTCCTGGTACACTCGCGCTGCCGGCGTGGATTGCAGGGCAGTCCGGTTTCCCTCGACGAGGCGGAACCAGAACTGCATGAAGGGGTCGGCGCATCGGTACCGCACATAGCGGGAACCGTCGCTGTCTCCAATCCGGGCCTCCTTGCGCACGATGTCCAGAGACTGCAGCTCGCTCAAGACGCGGTCCAGGCGGGGGGCCGCAAGCCCGGTGCGTGCCGCAATGGCGTTGAAGCGGTTTTCACCGTGTGCCATCGCCCCCAGGATGGCATCGGCTTCTGCTGGGGCCGAGAGCCTCTCGGTTCGCAGGATGTCGTGCGGAGCATCGTGCAGAGGGGACAGCGGATCAAGAACGACCTGGCACAGGTTGGAAGCCAGATCGCATCCGGGATCCACGTAGGCCAGGTGCCTCGCCAGACCGCCGAAGATCCCGTAGAGCCGGAGCCTGTCCACCGGAGACCACGAGGGAACGAACAGTCCGGCATCCGCATAGGAAAAGGGCCGGAGCTGCAGCTTCAGGTCGAACCGCCCGTGGAGCGGCTGCCGGCTATCGCCCAGGCGTGCCATGGTGCCAAGAGCCGAGCCGCACAGGACGATGTGCAGGGAGAGGCGTGGTCTGAACTCGTCCCAGAGGCGCTGGAGCACCGAAGGGAACGACGGCTCCCGGTCGAGAAGGTACTGGCACTCGTCCAGAGCGATCACCAGCCGGCGCTTCCGGAGCACAGCCTCTTGCAGCAGGAGGGTCAGCGCCGTCCCCCAGTCCCCGACAGCGGACGGTGTCACCTGTCCCGGCAGCCGGTTCTGGGCAGCCGCCAGGACTACGAAACGTTCGAGCAGCATCCTCGGCGTGGTCTCGTCCGCAGTGAAGAAGAGGCAATCACCGTCTCCCTCCAGGACATGCTGGAGGAGCCATGTCTTGCCGGTCCTGCGCTGCCCGTACAGGAGGACGAACGATCTCCTGGCTGCGAGCCGGCGGCGCAGTGCGGAAACTTCGGCGGTTCGGTTCACGAACGGTCTCATGTCTGCTATCGTGACATCAACTTGCCCAAAGTCAAGTTGAATCGCAGCCAGCAGAACCGGTGCGTCTGGCTTCGTGGCAGCGGCCAGTGGGGAATGCCCGACCGGCAAGTCGTCACAAGGTAGCCATCGGGGAAGAAGGGGCGGAGGGCCAAGTCGTATCAAGGTAGCCTTCTGACGTTGGTGCGGGATCCCTGACGGCCCTGGCGTCGGCACGACCGTGGGCGCGGGCCCCCGATGTGCCGCCGCAGAACGCCTGGAGGGCGCATCGGCTGCACTGTGCGCCTGTCAGGTCACGGGGATTCTCACTGCCGTGCTTGGAGCCCCACTCCGGGGGGCAGCAAGCCACGCCAACGCCGTGGCGGAGGCTGGCGCAGCGGGGGGGCTGCTAGTTTCGCCCGAATCACCGTCACTGGTCGGCCCACGAATCTGGGGAAGCTATCAGCCCCCCTCCTGCCCGGAGGCCTGGGCCTCCGGGCATCCTCCCCCAGCGGGGGAAGCCAAGTACGGCATTGCCCGCGGCCACAGATCTGCTGGCGCACAGCGCAGCCAATCTGACGGAGCCGCCTCAAGCGCATCGGCCGTCAGGTTGCTCGCACCAACTGCCCGTCTCGCCGCATCGGCCGTCGGGTTGCCGGCACTTGCTGCCGCGCCGGGCGCTCAGAACAGCTCGCCCCCCCAGAGCCGGCAGCTGAACTCGGCAGCGGGCATCACGTCGATCTTGTCCGGGGTCAGCAGGGGCTTGTCCTCGAGGGACACGACGATCCGCCGGCGGACCTTCGGATGGTCCGCCTTGAGCTGTCGCAACCCCTTGAGGTGGTCGCTGGTTACGCGCCGGGTGGCCTTGGCTTCGACAGCGACTTCCATGTCGTTCACGACAAAGTCCACTTCGGCACCGGTCGTGAGGCGCCAGTAGCTGAGCGATGCGTTGCGCTGTGCATATTCGTTGTAGGCGGCAAGCTCGTGCCGGACCCAGTTTTCAAACGCCTTGCCGAACAGCTCGGAGCCTGGCTCCTTTTGTCCCCGCCGAGCCAGGAAGTTCACCACTCCGACATCGGAGAAGTAGAACTTCGGCGATGCCAGGACACGTCGCTTCGGGCGGCGGCGATAGGAGGGCAGCCAGACACCCAGGAGGGTGTCCGTCAGCACGTCGAAATACCCTTTGATAGACTGGCTGGACACGCCGCAATCACGCGCTATTGTCGAGAAGTTGACCGGCTCGCAATCCGACAGCGCCGCCACGTCCAGGAAGTGTGAGAAGACCGGGAGCTTCCGCACCAATCCCTCTGCTGCGATCTCCTCCTTGAGGTAGTCCGCGACGTACGACTTGAGAAGGTGCTCTGGCCGGTCCGAAAGATGGATCCGCGGCAAGTATCCGTGGTTGAGCATCCGTACAAGATCCCAGTCGTTCCCCAACTCAGCGGAAGTGAGACCGAGGAGTTGGTACCGGATGGCCCTTCCCCCGAGCAGGTTCGCCTGGCCGCGCTTCACCTTGCGGGCGCTCGAGCCGCACAGGGCGAACTGCATGCCCCGGTTCTCGTGAAGCCAGTGGACCTCATCGAGAAGGAGGGGGACCTTCTGCACCTCGTCGATGACGACGAGGGGAGGAACTGGCATCGCAGCGACTTCCTGTCGAAGCAACTCGGGCCGCTCCATGTAACGGCGGAACTCGTCGGACTTGAGCAGGTCGATCCAGAGCGCCTGCGGGTAAGCCGCCCGAAGCAACGTGGACTTGCCGGTCTGCCGCGGTCCCCAGAGGAAGAACGTCTCGGTGCCTGCCTTCGGAAGTCGGAGTCCTCTCGCAATCATGACCTGAGATTATCGTGAAATTTTCAAGTAGTCAAGCGGAATGTCGCGTGCGGGGGGATGGGGCCGACCGGCAAGTCGTAACACTCGACGGAACCGTCGTTTCCGCCCGCCACTTGCACTCGATGAAGGCTGTCCTCCTGCGGCTGCGCACGACCAGGTCGATCTCGGTCTTGCCGCCGCGGCTGCGGACGCTGTCGCACGTGTACCCGACGATCCCGATGTGCTTCCGTGCGCACAGGACTTCTGACGACGAGCTGGAGCATCAGCTCTCCCGCCCGGCATCAACCCTACACGAGCTCCATGGCCCGCACCGCAATGTCGATCGCTGCCTCGACGCATGGGCGGTAGTCCATCACCTTTCCCTGGCGCTTCGGGTTCGAGATGATGGGGCAGACTGTTCCGGCCCGCCAGCCGAGGCCCTGGGCCAGGTGGAAGATGAGGCTCGATTCCATCTCGAAGTTCACGACCCGGTGGCCGTCGGCCTCGATTCCGGCGCACACTTCCTTGATGCCCGGGACCGAGAGGGACAGACCCTCCATGCGGCGTCCCGAGGCACCATAGAAGCCCGGCGCCGCCACGGTGACTCCGGTCACGAGGGGGAAGCGGGGAGCGGCCTCGCGGGCCGAGTGCTCCAGCAGGCGCACCATCTCCGGTGTGGCGCGGGAGGCGTACGGACGGACCCATCCGGCAAAGCGGGAGCCCGGGACCGTGGCATCATCCAGGAGTCTCTTTGCCACGATCTCCAGCTTGCCTGCCGTCTGGTCCGGCACAGGCACGTCCCAGTAGATGCCGGTGGTGTCCAGCCCGATGGCGTAGGACGTGATGCCCATCGTGCCGGGCTCGACGTCGGGTTGCGCCCCTCCGGACGTGCCGATCCGGATCACCGTGATTTCCGGCACCCGGGTCTTGCGGGTTGCCGTGGACAGGTCGAAGGCCAGCAACGTGTAGGCCTCGAGCAACGCGATTTCCACGTTGTCGTGGCCGATGCCCGTCCCCATGACCGAGACCGGCTTGCCGGCCAGGGTACCGGTGAGGGTCACGTACTCGCGGTTCCTGCACTCGAAGTCCACCCGGTCGAACCGGTCCGCCACCTTGAACGCCCGTGCCGGATCTCCCACCTGGAATATGCGTGGAGCGATCTCGTGGGGAGCGACCCCGATGTGGTAAGCCTTGCCGTTCTCGATGGTGATGTCCGAACGCATGGTCTGCTCCATCTATAGGCACACCGGTACGCCGAACTGGCCGGTGACCTTGTGGTCCGGACAGGAGGCCTCGACGTAGTCGGGCTTCACGAAGTCGACGTCGAACGGGCCGGTCAGCCACGCTGCCCCGTCACATACCCTACATGGTCCGCACCGCAACATCAATGGCAACCAGCACATGGGGGATGCTACTGGAGCTCGATCTTGAGGGTGAACGCACCGGACTTGACGTCCTTGGGGCCGGCAACTCCGATCACCACGTTGTACGGGTTCTTGATCGCATTGACCGATACCGTGCGGGTGTGGTCCTGCGTCTTGCCCTTCTTGGGTCTGTCCCACTTGTGCTCGGCTTCGCAGGTGACGCACTGGGCGAGGTCGGGCGGAAGGGTGAAGTTGGTGGTGCCGATCTCGTATGCGTAGATGCTCATGTCGGCCGAGGTATCGTCCGGGACGACCGTGATCTTCATGATGGACTGGGGCGGGATCCGGGTGGCGAAGAAGACGTGGTTTCCCCGGAAACGCTCGTTCTGGGTGCCCGGGAAGCAGGCAACGCTGCTCCTCGACGCAAACGTCAGGTCCTCGATGAGCTTGCCCGTGTCGAGGTTGCCCTTGACCTCGACCGTCGTTCCTTTCTCGACTTTCACCGTGGTCACCCCCTCCGGCCATTCGGCCAGGGCGGTAGAGGAGTAGGAGACAAGCAACAGGAACAGTGCCAGGGACAGTTTCCGCATACGAACCCTCCAGTCAGATGCTGCGTTCTTCCTGACGTTAGGCGAGGTTCAGGAAGACGTCAAGCACGGAGAAGTCCGATAGGGGCGGCCGGCGCCCCCCGTCACACTGCGGCTGGCGGGGCCGGGTCCTTGAACTCCCGGAAGCGCCGGCTGTTTCGAATCGCGGACATGAGGGCCGTGCGGACCGGCCTGCTGAGCAGGAACGAACGCAGGAACGGCAGTCTGAGCGTCGCATTCGTCAGCACGCGCAGGATCCGGTGGAGGCTGCTGGTCTGATCATCGAAGAAGAAGTTGCCGAGCTTGGCCTGGTGGATCCCGCCGAGCGTCCATTTCTCGAGGAAGTCCTCCGGCACGTAGATCTTCTCCGGCCGGCCAGCGAGGCGGCACGAGCCGGTCGGACAGAATCGGGTGCAGACGCCGCAGCCGAGGCAGCGGTCACCCACGACCGGTATTTGCGCTTCGGTCTGCGTGATGGCATCGACGGGGCAGCGCTCCGCACACGTGCCGCATCGTGAGCAGCCCTGACTCTCGACGGTGGCGACGTAGCTGCTGGGGCTGACGATGTCGGTCAGGCCGAACTTCTTGTAGCCCAGCAGCAGGTCGCAACAGCAGCCGCAGCAGTTGCAGATGATCACCAGGTTGCTCTTTTTGTTCTCGCCGATCTGCACCAGCCCGGCATCCATGCACTCCCGGATGATCCGGCGTGCCTCGTCCCTGGAGATCTCCCGTGCGATGCCGTGCGTGGAGAGGTACTTCGCCGTGTCATTGAAGGTCAGGCACACATCCATTGGAGCATCGCAGGCAAGGCCCATGTGCTCCATCTTGTGGCGGCAGAAGCACTGCCCTGTCGTGATGCACGTTGCGCTGTCGATGCCGTCGCTGACCCGTTCCCACGACATGACCTCGGAGCTCAAATCCTCCAGCATGTCCTCGTGGGGCAGAACTCTCGTGAACGAGGGCCACGCAGCCCCCTGCTGACGGATGAAGCCCTCCTCGACGTTGTTGTACTGGTAGTAGAGCTTCGACAGGGTTTCCGCGTCGAACCGCCCGTCGGTGCGCATGAGGGAGAACTCGAAGAAGCCGAGGACCGGTGGAGCGAGAGCATACTTCATGGTCCCGCCGGCGTCGAAGACGTACACGATCCCCTTGTGTGCGAGCGCGTCCAGTGCGGACACGGCCTCCGACTCCGCCATCTTCCAGATCCGGGCGAGGTCCGCGGACGCGGTGAGGTTCACCGGCATGAGCGAGCAGAGGTGCGCCTCCTCGTCGGTCACGAGCACCTTGAGGATCTCGTACAGCGAGGTGGAATCCGCATTGCCGGGTACGTATTGATTGAGGCGGCGCTGCATGCGCCGGTAGTTCCCGTAGGTCAGATGTCCCATGGCACCTCAGTCGATCTGGGGGATTGTCAAGCCACGGACTGACTAAACGAAAGCGGGGGGCGAAGTCAAGCGAATGACGGTGCGGTCCGCAGCCGGACGGCGTCACACGCGGGTTGAGGTTCGCAGGCAGAAAGGGGGGCTCAGCCAATCCCCTTGCATGCCCGCTGGAGCACGAAGAACGAGACGAACAGGCGTTTTCCGCCCGGCAGCGCTGCGTAGGCCTTGCCCAGCAGCAGGTCGGGGTTGTCGGGGTAGACCTGGACCAGGTAGTCACGCAACCGGCTGGCCGGATTCCAGGCCGGCGTCTTGGGACTGTGGTAGTTGAGCAGCAGCGCGTTCGGGTAGTAGTTGTCCGGCTCACTGCCGCGCACGCCGTAGACCCGGAAGTAGGAATGCCTCTGCGGTTCCCCGTCCTTCTTCATCACGGCGACCCAGGGCTGGTCCAGGCGGCTCTGCCGGATGTTCACGTTGTAGCCGCCGAACTCGTCCTTCTCGTAGGCCGGCTCTTCATAGTAGCCCTTGCGGAACTTCCGGATCGCAAAGGCCAGCGTGCCGGTGTTGTATCCGTCGAACTCCCAGCCGACGATCGCACTGCGCTCCGGCGGAGTACCCCGCTGGAAAAGCTCCTCCAGGATCCTGTCCGGCAGCAGGCACATCGCCTTGTGGTCGTATCTGGCCTGTCCGTCCTTTCCTGTCTTCGTGGCTGCCATGGCGCCTCCTCTCTGTCGATGGCAGGTGTGACTACCCGCGGCCCGTCGCTGACGCTCCGGGTTGTGGGGGGGCCCCTGCCGATGTCGGTTCCTCCCTCACGCCCTCCTCTACCCGTTGTCCCGGTACCACTGGAGCGTGCTCGGGAATGCCAGCCGCGCGTCCGGGTAGCGGAACGTGAATCCGGTCCTCTTCAGCTTGTCGTTCGAATAGCGGAAGTCCTCCGGGAAGTAGGCGATCATGTCCGGCTCGATGGGGGACTGCTTCTTGAGCACGTCCCGGCAGAATCGGTGCTGGAACTTCAGCGCAGGCATGAGCGCATCGATGAGCTTCCTGGCCGGAACCGGGGGCAGCTTCACGAACGGAACATGGAGCAGCCGAGCCATCGTCTCCATGTATTCGAGGTTCGTCATGTCCGTGTCGTCGTTGAGGTTGAACACCTGGTTCTCGGCGTCGGGGTGCTGGGCCAGGTGCAGGCACGCCCGGGCCAGGTCCTCCACGTGGATGAAGGGGATGTGCCCTTTGAAGTTGGCCGGTCCCGCGACCACCGCCATTCCATCCATGCCGAGGAACAGCTTGCGCGAGCCGTACCCGCCGCGGGGGCCGTAGACTGTCGTAGGCCGCACGATCGTCCAGTTGATCTCCCCCCGCTTCCCGGCTTCCATGATCGCGAATTCCTGCTCCCACTTGGAGCGCAGGTAGTCGTTGCTGGGGTTCGGGGCCATGTCCTCGGTGAACGTCCGGTTCTGCCGTTCCGAAGGAAGACCGTAGACTCCGCCCGCACCGATCTGGAGCCAGCGCTTGAGCCGCTTCGATCCGGCGTACCGTGCCAGGAGCGCCCGGGTTCCTTCCACGTTCACCCGGTACAGCGCATCCCATTTCGCCGAGTAGGTGAACAGCGAGGCCACGTGGAACACGTAGTCCACCTCGGTCGGCAGGGCCTTCAGTGTCTCGGGCTTCGCCAGGTCGATGGTCTCGCAACGCGCCGCCAGCTTCCGGACGAGGCCGGGATAGCGCGCCTGCGGCACCGAATCGGTCTTCCACGCTGCCTCGATGTCGGCCGCGATGACCTCGTGCCCCGCCGCGGCCAGCGTTTCCACGATGTGACTGCCGATGAAACCACACGACCCCGTGACGAGGCTCGCCTCTTTACTCTTCCTTGCCATGGTCCACCTCCTGACCAACCGCCAGTCTAAATGGTTCAACCAATCCTGTCAACCCCTTTCTTGGCGCCTTCACCGCAGCCAGGTACACCCCCTGCGTTCCCTGGCTCAGCCCGCACAACTGCATGGGATCGACCACTACGTCGAGTTCAAGCCCGCAACCCTCAAGCTGGCGACACACGAGTCAGAGCCGGAAGCAGCATCCGGAGCGGGGCCGGGGGCATCGAACGGCCTCCGGTTGAACCCGGGCCGAGGCCAATCCCCGAGGCCGCCCAAGTTCTACCACTCGGTGCTGACGGTCGGGATTCCCTTCCTGACGTCGACGGTGACGGTGCCGGATTGGTCGGTGCGGTAGAACTCCGGGGCGACGGCCTTCCACTCCGCCACCACGTCCTTGTCGGGGTGGCCGTAGCTGTTGCCGGTTCCGACGCTGCAGACCGCGACCTTGGGCAGGACGAACGAAGGAAGCTCGCTGTCATGGTCCGGGCTGCCGTGGTGAGGGAGCTTGACCAGGTCGGCCTGGAGGTCGGCCCCGTACACGTCGATGAGGTCCGCCTGCGTCCCGGCATGTGCGTCGCCGGTGAGCAGAACGGCCACTCCTTCGCACTCGATGGACAGGACGATACTGTCTCCGTTGGAATCGCCCCAGCCTTCGTCCGCGTTGAGGATCTCGACCCGGCACGTGTCGATTTCCCGCACGTCTCCCCGTTGGACGGTGACCCGGGGGATGCCGTGCTGGTCCACGGCATCCGAGAAGTCCCACCAGGCAGCGGTATTCTTGCCGACGCCGTTCTCCCAGACCTCTTCCACCGCGACACCTTCGACGACCTCATCGAGTCCGCCGCAGTGGTCCGCGTCCGCGTGGGTGGCGACGATGTAGTCCAGGTCTGCCAGGGCAAGCTTCTCGAACGCGGGCAGAATCTTCTCGGTTCCCCTGCCGTTCTTCCCGCCATCGACCAGCATGGTGGCCCCTTTCGGGAAGCGGACCAGGACGGCATCGCCCTGGCCGACGTCAAGGAAGATGACTTGGAGTCCGTCCGGAGGGACGTAGTCGCCCAGCGGGTGCGGCGGGTGGTCCGGGAAGGCGGAGGAGTGATCCTGTCGTTGAGAGACGTCTCCCCAGGGGAAGATGCCTGCCTCCTCGGTGATGTCGGCGTGAGAGCCGGCCGGGGAGCAGCCGCAGAGCAGGATCAGGGGGAGCAGTAGATGCGGTATCGGGAATCGCATGCCGGGAGCACCTGCTTCGGGCCAGGGACGGCCGGATCGCCGCCGGACCGGAGTATGCTCACATGGGGTCGACCTGGCAAGTGTCCATCGGTTCCCCGGATTCCCCCGCTCTCCTTTTCCGGATGACCGCCGGCCGCACACCGTTGCCAGGGGTTCGTGCGGGCTGTGCGTGCGGCGCCGCCTTCCGGCAGGCGGAATCGGAGGGGTCGGGATTGACGTGGGAAGGGGGCCGAGGCTAGACTCGAAAAGCAACCCACTTCCGGGGGCAGGCGACAGGAAACGAGGCATGGAAGGTCAGAGCGGCAGCTCCGACGGCGTGACATCTCCGGACGAATCCCGGGACGCGGAGCTCCGTGAGCGCCTGGAGTGGTTCATCAAGCTGCGTTGGCTGGCTGCCGTTGCGGTGCTGCTCTCTCCGGAGGCGTCCCATTTCACGATCGGCATGCGTCTCGATGCCTGGCCCATCCGGGCAGTGGCTGTGACCATAGCGTTCTACAACCTGGCGTTCCTGTGGCTGGTGCGAAGGTCCCGCCGGCTGGATGGGGCTGCGTTCATGAGGCGCTCAAGGCTGATCGCCCATCTCCAAAGCGGAATCGACATCGCGGCATTGACGGTCCTGGTCCACCTGACCGGGGGGCCGGAGAGCCCGGTTGCCTTCTTCTACATCTTCCACGTCATCATCTCGAGCAAGCTCCTTCCCCGTTGGGGGGGGCGTGTGCAGACGGCGCTGGCGGTGGTGTTCTACACCGGGCTGACCGTGCTGCATTTCTCGGGTTGGATTCCACATCCGGACTTCGTCTCGAACGTGGTGTACGAGTGTCCCGGCCTTGCGGGGGCTGCGCAGGCCCGGGCGTTCCTCCTGTCGGCCACCCTGGTGATCTCCTCGTACATAGCGACCTCGATCACGGAGAAGCTCCGGGGCCGGGAGCGGCGGATCGTCGAGCTCAAGGCAGCGCTCGAGAGGAAGAACGAGGAGCTGATCCGGCTCAACCAGACCAAGTCGCGCTTTCTGGCCATAGCGTCGCACGACCTCAAGTCGCCGATGGCCGCGGTACGCGGCTACGTCGACGTTCTTCTGGCCCGGGCGGTCGGGCCGCTCAGCGAGCAGCAGGTCACCTACCTGAAGCGGTCGCGGGCCCGGGTGGATTCCCAGGTACGCCTGATCACGGACCTGCTGGACATCACGGCGATCGAGAGCGGCAAGGGAATGGAGAACCGGATTCCCGTCGACCCGGCCGAGATGGTAGTGCAGGCCGCCGAGAATCACAGGGAGGCTGCCGATGCCAGGGGGATCTCCCTGAGCTTCGAGCTGGAGAAGGCTCTTCCCTCGATCGAGGGTGTCCCGGACCGGCTTTCCCAGGTCCTGGAGAACCTCGTGAGCAATGCGGTCAAGTACACCGATTCCGGCGGGAGCGTGAAGCTCACGGCCTTCGTCGACGGGCGGTTCCTTCGATTCGAAGTGGCCGACACCGGAATCGGGATTCCGGCCGATGAGATCGAGAAGGTCTTCGAGGAATTCCACCGGGTCAGGGCGCAGGACGGACGGGAGCGGGAGGGCACCGGGCTGGGGCTGGCCATTGCCAGGCACATCGTCGAGGCGCACGGCGGCCGGATCTGGGTCCGCTCGAAGCCGGGAAAGGGCTCCACCTTCAGTTTCACCGTGCCTCTTCCCGGTTGAGCACGTTTCTCAGCCGATCAGTCTGGCTACTCTCCTGGCCAGCTCCTCCAGATCCGCGGGTTTCTCCATGAACTCGTCGACGGGCAGGAAGGTCGGGTGCCGGGGATCTTCGGTCAGGAAGTGGAATCCCGTGGCCTGCCGCATTCCGGTGAGCATGATGATCGGGGTCTTCTGGAAGGCCGGTTCCTTGCGCATCTTCCGCGAGAACAGGAATCCGTCCCCCCGCTGGTCCATCATCATGTCCAGCACGATCAGGTCGGGCTTCTCCTGCTCGAGCATCGCGAGGCCTTCCGTCCCGTTCGAGGCCGATACGGTGGTGTAGCCGCGGGATACCAGGAAAGCAGAGGTCGATTCAACGAGGTCGCTGTCGTCATCCACAATCAGGATCTTCTTGCCCATCTGGCCCTCCTGCGCCGACCGCCGGCGATTATATGACAAATGCGACCTCAATAATAGCATCCGGCCCGGCGTGCGACAAGGTCTCCGTCGGAACAGTCAGACCGGAACTGGGGGAGGCGGTCTCCGGGGGGCGGTTCCACGGGGCGCGTCAGTGACGCTCTGCGACCGGGCCGGCGGGGACGAAGCCCAGGGGGCAAAAGAGGGCTCACCCCTGCTTCCGGCGCGGGTCAGGCAACTGCCGCTTGCCCTGGACGTCGAACCCGATCCATAATGGGCGCGGGGGAGGCGAAAGATGAAGAGCAACCCGAAACGCCAGGGCGGCCTGGACGGGCTGTGCGGCGTATATGCGGTGGTCAACGCCATCGGCGAGCTGACCTTCAACGGCGAGTTCGGGCGGGAGCGCCAGCAGGAGTTGTTCAACCTGCTGGTCAGGACCGTGTACCGGCGGCTTCCGCAGGATCGCAAGAGCATCCGGTTCGTGTGGGACGGAACCAGCCCGGCGGACGTGAATGCCATGGTGGAGACTGCGGGCAGGTTTGCCCGCCGGAAGCTCGGATTCGATCTGGAATGGTGCCGGGGGCTTTCCGGGAGCGGCATGGGCAAGAAGATCCAGAGCTTCTGGAAGGAGCTCGATTCCCACCTCACATCGGACCAGAAGGGTGCAGCGATCGTTGTCTACGACGACGACGACATCTCCCACTGGACCTGCGTCGTCGATTCCACCGGCAAGCAGCTCAGGCTCCGGGATTCCGCGGGATTCAAGACCCTCAAGAAACAGGGCGGAACCCTCGGCTCCCGGCGTTCCGGTCAGCGGCAGTACTGGTGGAACGACGTGTTTCTCCTGTCCCGCGGGAAGCCCGTCTGACCCGGGTCGGGCGAGGGGGAGCCGGCCAGCGGAGGAAGCCATGTCGGTGTGTACGGCGTTGCTCGTGTGCGTGGCGCTCGTAGCCCTGTCGTGCAGGGAGCCCCCCCACGCAGACGGAGCTCCTCCGGCACCGGATCCGTTCGCCGCGGAGCGCAGCCGGATGGTCCGCACCCAGATGGCGAACCGGGACATCACGTCGAAACGGGTTCTGGCCGCGATGGAGAAGGTCCCGCGACACCGGTTCGTGCCGGAGGAGCTGGTCGAGCAGGCCTGCGAGGATCATCCGCTGCCCATCGGCTTCGAACAGACGATCTCGCAGCCGTACATCGTGGCGAGCATGACCCAGGCACTCGACCCGCAGCCGACCGACCGGGTCCTGGAGATCGGAACCGGCTCCGGATACCAGGCCGCGGTGCTGGCCGAGCTGGCGGGGGAGGTCTACACGATCGAGATCGTCAAGCCGCTGGGGCTCCAGGCGGAGAAGACGCTGGCCGAGCTGGGCTACGGGAACGTTTCCGTGCGGATCGGAGACGGCTACGCCGGGTGGCCGGAGAAGGCGCCGTTCGACAAGATCATGCTCACTGCGGCTCCGGCCGAGGTTCCCAGGCCGCTGTTCGAGCAGCTCAAGGAGGGGGGGCTGCTGATCGCTCCGGTCGGGGTCTACAGCCAGGATCTCGTGCTGTACCGGAAGACGAAGAGCGGAATCGTCGAGCATGAGCTCTACCCGGTCCGCTTCGTTCCCATGACGGGCAAGGCCCAGGAGTGAACGCCAATCATTCCGAGTAGTAGCCGATGAAGCAGCGGTACGTGTGGGCACCGCTGCCGTCGGTTGTGTAGCCGTTGCCGTTGTACTGCACGCTTCCGTGGCAGCTGTGGTTCTCGACCATGTGGGTGACGCCCGAGACGCCGAAGTACTGAGGATTGAGGGGGCGGGCGCCGTACTCGCGGCAGTAGTCGTAGCAGGTCTTCTCGCTGATGGTGCCGAAGTCCTTGTACTGGTAGGTTCTGCCGTTCACGACCTTGGAATCGGTCAGTGTGGAGTTGCCGGGGGCGTTGCCGTTGGCGTAGCCGAGGACGCAGAGGCTGTTGTCGTTCTTGTTGCGGGTTCCGACGGAGTCCCACCCGCCGGCGCTGACGTAGCCGTTGGTGACGTCCTTGTCGCCGACCCACCTCTCGCTGGAGGCGTAGGGGGCGGTGTAGTCGTACAGGTTGGGTGCTCCGACATACTGGGCGCCGGTGAGGTTTGCCTTGGCCTCGCACTGGGAGAACGTCATCTGGCCGAAGCTGCGGGTGTACCACTTGGAGTAGTCGCCGCAGCCGCCGTTGCTGGTGTACTCGGGGGAGAACGGAGCGCTGTTGTGCGGGAGCCCCGGGTCGGTAAGGTGCTTGCACTGGTTGTTGCTGCACTTGTCGGTGGTGGCCGGGTTGCCGTCGTTGCATTCGGCATCGTTGTGGCAGCAGTTGGGGACGGGGGTGAAGGAGCAACCCGACTTGGGCAGGCAGGCATCGGTGGTGCACACCTCGGCGTCGTTGCAGGTGACGGCCGAGCCGGGGATGCAGTTGCCGCCGACACACGAATCGCCCTCGGTGCAGAAGTTGGCGTCGGTGCATGCTCCGTTGTTGTTGGAGTGGGTGCACCCCTTGGCGGGATCGCACGAGTCGTCGGTGCAATCGTTGGAATCGTTGCACGAGACGTTCTTCCCGCCCACGCACATGCCTTCCTGGCAGGTGTCGTTCACGGTGCAGAGGTTCCCGTCGTCGCAGGGGGCGGTGTTGGTGGTGTGGACGCAGCCGGTGGCGGGGTTGCACGAGTCGGTCGTGCAGGGGTCGTCGTCGTCGCAGCCGAGCGGCAGGCCCTGGCACCATCCTGCGCTGCACTGGTCGGTCAGCGTGCAGGCGTTTGCGTCGTCGCACTGAGCCTGGTTGGGCTTATGCAGGCAGCCGACCTTGGGATCGCAGGAGTCGTCGGTGCAGGGATTTGCGTCGTCGCACGGCAGGGCGACGGAGCCCGTGCAGGCCCCTTTGTCGCAGACATCCTTGGTCGTGCACAGGTTGCCGTCGTCGCACGGTGCGGTGCTGAAGGTGTACACGCAGCCGGTGGCGGGAGCGCAGGAGTCCTTGGTGCACGGATTGCCGTCGTCGCAGTCGATGGGGGTTCCGGCGCATTTCCCATCTGCGCACAGATCGTCGTTGGTGCAGGAGTTGGCGTCGTTGCAGGCGACCTTGTTGGGCACGAACTGGCAGATTCCCTCCTTGCCGCAGGAGTCGTCGGTGCAGAAGTTACCGTCGTCGCAGATCTTCGGAGCGCCGGGCTGGCAGGTACCTGCCGCGCACTTGTCTGCGATGGTGCAGGGATTGCCGTCATCGCAGAGCCCGGCTCCTGGAACGTGCATGCACCCGGTGAGCGGCACGCAGGAGTCCTTGGTGCAGGGGTTGCCGTCCTCGCAGTCCTTCATGGTCCCGGCCGAGCACTGGCCGCCCTTGCAGACATCTCCCAGGGTGCACTCGTTGCCGTCATCGCACGAGGTCTTGTTCGGGGTGTAGATGCACCCCTTGGCGGGGTTGCAGGAATCGTCAGTGCAGTGGTTCGAGTCGCTGCACGCGAGAAGGCCCGTCCCGGTGCAGGCACCGTTGGCGCACACGTCGCTCGTGGTGCAGAGGTTGTTGTCGTTGCAGGCAGCGGTGTTGGGTTGGTGGAGGCATCCCTGCGTGGGGTGGCAGGCATCGTCGGTGCAGGGGTTGCCGTCGCCGCAGTCCTTGACTCCCATGCCGACGCAGGCGCCGTCCATGCAGACATCCTTGGGAGTGCAGGGGTTGCCGTCGCTGCAAGGCAGGCTGTTGTTGGCATGCTGGCAGCCCGCAGTCGGGTCGCACGAGTCGTCGGTGCAGAGGTTGCCGTCACTGCACGGGAGAATGCCGATTCCCTTGCATCCCTTGTTCTGGCACTTGTCTCCGGTGGTGCACACGTTCCCGTCGTCGCACGGTGCCGCGTTGGCCTGGTGGATGCACCCCGAGGTCGGGTCGCACGAATCATCGGTGCACGGGTTGCCGTCGTTGCAGTTGGCCGGCTGGCCGGGCGAGCAGGCAGCATCTTCGCACGTGTCCTTCATGGTGCAGGGATTGCCGTCTTCGCACGGGAGCGAGTTCGGAAGGTGGATGCACCCTTCGACCGGGTCGCACGAGTCGTCGGTGCAGAGGTTGCCGTCCTCGCAGTTGAGGGGGATTCCACCCGCGCAGGTACCCGCGACGCAATGGCTCCCGGTGGTGCAGATCTTGCCGTCGTCGCACGACTTCCCGTCGTTGGCCGCGGCGAACGAGCACTGGCCGTTGAACGGGTCGCAGAGCGGCACCAGGCAGGGGGCATCGATGCCCGAGGGGGCGGGGCACTCGATGATGCTCGTGGGCTTCACCGCACACTTCTGGGGGAAGCCTTCGACGTCGCAGAAGAGGGTCCCGTTGCACAGGTTGCCGTCCTCGAGCTTGGCACAATCCGAGTCGTCCTGGCAGTCACAGGGGACGGAGGTACCCTGACAGCTTCCCTCCTTGCAGGAATCGCCCACGGTGCACGGGTCGGAGTCGTCGCAGGCGGTATTGTTGAAGGTGTACACGCATCCCCCGGTCGGGTCGCACGAGTCGCTGGTGCAGAGATTGCCGTCGTCGCAGTCGATTCCCGACCCGGTGCACGTCCCGTCGTCGCAGTGATCGGCCAGCGTGCAGACGTCGCCGTCGTCGCAGGAGGTCCCGGTGAGCGGCTCGTGCTGACAGCCCGTCTCGGCCACGCAGGAGTCCTTGGTGCATGCATCGCCGTCGTCGCAGATCTCTCCGTCGATCGTACCGTCGCAATCATCGTCGAGGCCGTTGCAGACTTCGAGAGCCGGAGCCGGCGCGCTGCACGGGGACAGCCCCTGGCCGGTGCACGTGCGCTGCCCCTTGCACGTCCCGTGCGCGTTGGTCACCACGCAGGGCGTGGACAGCCCAAGCTTGCGGGAAAGCTCCGAGCAGCCGCACAGGCCGACGTCCGCCTTGCACTGCTTGCTGGCGAACCCCTCGGTGGTCACCGAATCCACGCACGAGTACCCCGGCGGACAGGGGATATCCTGGCAATCCGCACCGCAGAAGCTGCCCTCATCGCCGTAGATCACGCAGACGTCCTCGACGCCGGTCTCGGACTTGCAGTCGGCCCCGGACGCGCAGGGACGGCACAGGTGCGTGAACGGCGAGACGCAGGCGAATACCAGGTCGCGGCCCTCGCCGGCAAGCTGCTTGCACGTCCAGCCTCCGGGGCATTCCTCGATGCAGGTCTGGGAGCAGACCTTGCCGCCAAGGTGCTCCACACACGGCCCCATCACGCAATCACCGCTGTCGGCACACGGGTCGAGGAAGCACCCGCTTCCCGGCTGGCACGCCGGGGTCGTCTCCTCGATGGTCTCAGGAACCCCGGGATCCGGAGGCACATCCACCGGCGCCACGTCGACTTCCGCGGGCGTCGCGGTCTCCACTGCGGCCTCCTCCTGGCGCACGTCCGCAACGTCCCGTACGTCCGGTTGCAGCGTCTGCCCTCCGCCGGAGCACGCTACCAGGAGCCCCGCCAATCCCATCAGGCACTTTCGGTTCATCGTTGACCTTCCCATTCGAATCCACCGCCGCAGATGGTAGCACGGATCGTCCCTGCCCGAAAGCACCGACGATCCGCGGGGGGTGCACGACGGTGTGGCGGGACGCTTTCGCAGGGCCCGTACTGGTGGTAGGATGGGCCGGTGACCGACCTGCGTTCGGCGGGATGCCGAGCCCCAACAGCGAGGTGGCAGATGAACGGGACTCTCCGGTTCGTTTCGAGGATGGCTGTGGCAGCGGCGCTGCTCGTGGCAGCCGGGTGCGCCAAACTGGAGCAGGGCAGGGGGCCGATGGAGCTGCCGACCAAGCAGGGAGCCAGCTTCGGCGACGAGGCCAAACAGATCTCTGCCGGGAGGATGGCCGAAGCAGCGGAGCCGTCCCGGCCGGCCGTCCAGGGGCGCATCCTGGTCAAGACCGGAGCGCTGACGCTCATCGTGGGAGAGGCGGGCAAGGCGCAGGAGAAGCTTGCCGAGCTGGTGACGAAGTACGACGGCTACGTCGCGGGCAAGCAGGCCGAAGCCTGGATCCCCCACGCCCGGTACCTGGCTCCCAGCGAGGTCCGGCAGATGACGTACACCCTCAAGATCCCTGCCGACCGCTTCGATGAATTCGTCGGCGAAGTCAAGACCATCGGCAGCTACACCAATGAGTCCATGAACATCGAGGACGTGACCTTCGAGTACGTCGATCTCGATGCCCGCCTGTCCAACCAGAAGAAGGTGGAGCAGCGTCTCCTGGGTCACCTGGAGACCAGCGCCAGGGAGCTGAAGGACATCGTGGAGGTGGAGCGGGAGCTGGCCAGGGTCCGCGAGCAGATCGAGACGCTGACCGCTCAGTTCAAGGTGCTCCAGGACCGCGTAGCATTCTCCACGCTGACGCTTACCATCTCGGTTCAGGCCGACTTCGTGCCGCCGGTCGAGCGGACGTACTTCCAGGAGCTCGGCGACAAGTTCATGGACTCGCTGAAGGCACTGGGGGATGCGATCAAGGTGGGCAGCATCCTCGCGCTGGCCGCGCTTCCGTGGCTGCTGGTCCTCGGCGGGCTCGGCTACGGCCTGCTGCGTCTCGCCCGCTGGAGGCGGAAGCGGAAGAACCCAGGCTGAGCCTGGACCCATCACGCCGCAGGCGCACCGCCAGGCTGAGCCTGGACCCATCACGCCGCGGGCGCACCGCCCCCACTTTTCGGCCAAGACATGACGGCCGGTGGGCTTCGCCCCGAACCGCGGCACCACCCCTACTGGCTGTCCTGTCCCCAGGCGAAGTCGAGGTCAGAGGTCCAACCGCCGCCGAGCGGTGCGGTCTGGTGCCAGCTCTTCCCGTTGCCGACCTCGTCGCGGGGGATGTCGTAGATGTCGCCGGTACCGCCCAGGTCGAGGAAGACGGCCAGTGTGATGATCTTGGCGAGGGCGCCTTTGCGGTCGTCCGGGTCGACCCAGCTCCGGCCGCAGGTGACCTCGCCGGTGCCGGCGATGTCGTAGTGGTCGTTTCCCCCCTCGTTGATGAGGGTTCCGATCGCGGGGTGACGAGCGAATCCGAGGGTGAAATCGCCGATGTTCTCGACCGTGTAGGTGTCATCCTGATCCCCTCGGTCGAGGTGGTAGGCGACGCCGTGGTCGTAGCCGAGCCCGATGGCTTCATCGTCTCCGATGAGGGCGTAGGAGTCCTTCCCCTCGCCATCGACGAAGAGCCCGACGGACTGGTGGGTGGCGGAGCCGAGGGTGTACTTGTGCGTGTTGACGTAGGTGTCGTTTCCGGCCTGGTCGAAGAAGAGCCCGGTGCCGAAGAAGTAGCCGAAGCCGAGGCACATGACCGCGCACTGATAGGTATCGTTTCCAGCCAGGTCGAATAGCGCTCCGAGGCCGCCGGACCAGTAGGGCCCCCCCCGGAACCCGAAGGCGAATCCCTGCGAGCCGGAGAAGTTGGTCCCTTCTCCGGCCCAGTCGAAGATGATCGGCTCCGCGATGGCGACGTACTGGTCGTCCCCCCCCTCGTCCACGAGCCATCCGATCCCACGTGGGCCGCCGTAGCCCTGGCTGTGCTGGAGCGTCTCGTAGCTGTCGTTCCCCTGTCCCCGATCGACCAGCAGCCCGTACCCGAACTCCGAAGCTCCCTGAGCGAAGTCGTAGCCCCTGTACTGGTCGGTCCCGCCGTGGTCGAGCAGAACGCCGACGCCGAAGATCCCGTAGCCCTGGCACGCAGTCAGGCAGCCGTAGTCGTCGTCACCGGCCGCATCGGACAGGATGGCGACTCCGAACAGCCCGGCCCCCTGCATGGGAAGCCGGGCACCCACCAGGTAGTCCTGCTTCAACTCCCACTTCTTGGTCGGTGCATAGACGTCGTTCCCCTCCAGGTCCAGGACCACGGAGACGGGCTGGGCGATGCTTGCGTTCGCCGCGACGCGGCCGTAGTACGCATCATTGCCGTGGCCATCCACGAGGAGGAACCCGTCGGCGTGCTTCCACGTGTTGTCCTGGTCGGTCAGGTCCACTGCGATGCGACCGAGCGGGCCGACAAGCTCGAACGAAGCGCCGGGGACAGGGTCGGTGCCGGTGAGGGCGGCTCGGAGGCTTTCCACGGATCGCACCGCGAGCTGCGCCGCCCGTGACATCTGCTCGAAGTCGAAGCCCGGATGAGCCCCGTCGAGCACCGATGAGTCGTATGGTGTGCCGCCGTTCACGATCTTGGAGTGCTGCACGGCCCAGTCGTCCATGGTCATCTTCCCCTTGGCCAGCAGGGCCTCCTGGCGCAGCTCTACCGCGGCCAGCAGGCCGTAGATCGCCTGGGCGAGGGCGACCTGCTGCTCCAGCGGCACGAGGGCCGCTGCAGCGGCGACGTCCGCCTCCTGCTCCCCGCACGTCGGCCCCGACCACTCGCCGGCGACCCCGGGCCGGATGCAGAACTGGTGCAGCGCCTCCATCAGGACACCGTCTTCGGAAAGGAGCGTCACCGCCTTGTCGAAGCGGCTCACCACGAAGGAATCCCGGGTGTTGTAGGTGTTCTGGGCGACGAGCAGCTCGCGGGCCAGGGTGACGTCGTCGGCATCGAAGGCATCATTCACATCCTCGATGACCATGTAGGCGAACGTGGGTGCGAGCTGCCCCTGGTGACGGATCGTGTCCGTCCAGTGCAGGCGGCTGAAGTCCCAGTCGGCGGTGAGCCCGATGTCCGGCATGAAGAGCTTGTCGAGCGCAAGCCCCATGGACTCCAGCGCCCCGTACCACTCGTCGGGAAGCACGTACGAGGATTCGAGCGTGCGAGGAATCTGCAGGTCCAGATCCTCGCCGACCGTGGAGGGCAGCGGAGGGACGGCCCTGTCCGGCGGATCGATGGGGTCCGAGGCGCGGTCGGCTGCCGTCTCTTCCGGAACGAGGTCCGGCAGGGTGAGATCCGCGGTAGCGTCGGTCATTGCCGAGTCAGCCCCCACGGTTTCGGAATCGGGCAGGTCCGATTTGCCGGAACAGGCCGAGAGAGCAAGGATGCACACCGGGATCGCTGCATTGCGTAGCATGAGTCACCTCCACTCGTGTCTCGGGTAGCGACGCTGGAGCTGGGCCCTGAGCTGGGGGTAGAGCACCTTCCAGAAGTTGGCAAGGTCGTCGGTCACCTGGAGCGGGCGGTTGTTGGGGCCGGCGATTTCCAGCAGGAGCGGCACCCGCCCACCCGCGATCCGGGGAGTCGAAGGAAGGTCGTACAGATCCTGGATGCGGGCCCTCCCGGTCGGGCGCTGCCCCTGCGGGTACGAGACACGTATGCGGTGGCCGCGGGGAAGCTGGATGCGCTCCGGGGCCATCTCGTCGACAAAACGACGGTGGGCCGGAGACAGCAGCGAGCGCACGGCCTCCAGCGCAGGACGATCCTTGACCTTCGCATACCGGTAGTCCTCTCCGCACAGAGCCTCGATGGCCCGCTGGCGGTCCGCGTCGTCGAAGACCGGCAGCCCCTTCTCCGGAAACGTCGTTGCGACGAAGCGGAGCCGCTCGACCCAGGCCTCGACCCGGTCGTCGAAGCCGGAGAGATGGAGCCCTTCCGCCACGATGCGCCGGGCAAGCAGAGCGGCAGCGGCGGTGCGGTCGGTTGGAATGCCCCGGGTCTCCTCGATGGCGAGGTCGAAAAACCGGGTCGACTCGATCTGCTCGACGACCTGGGTCTCACGGTTCCAGGACAGCTCCGAGGACAGGCCCATCCGGTTGCAGAACATCTCGAGCAGGTCATCCGGCTTCAACGGGACGAGCAGAGACAGGACGGTGGACAGGCCCGAGCCTCCCTCGATCTCCGCGATCTCGCACGCCAGGACCAGGTCGCAATCCGTGCAGAGCGTCTCACGGCTCAGCGTTGCCCGACGGCCGCCGGTCAGATTGAAGACGGGGCTTCCCGGCCTGGAGCGGGCAGCCACGTGGTCGGGGAACGCGGTAAGGAGGCAGAGAGGCAGGGTCCGGGGTTCGGGGTCCGGGGAGAGACTGGACCGAAACGGGGGAGACAACCCTCGATTCGAGGCAGAGCCAGCGGGCCGTCCTGCATCGGCCGAACCGTGGGTGCAGGCGCGGGCCGTGCGATGGTGCCGGGCCTGCCCGGTCTGTCGAAGCTGGCGCCAGGTCCGGTCGACCTGGCGTGCGGCCGATGCGGAGAGGCTGCGGCCTTGGCAGAAGGCATCGTCGAATCCGTGTTCCCGGGCCTGGCTGAAGCGGGCGAGGAGATCGGAGAGGTCGTCGGATGCGGCCGCCAGGGGGTTCCTGGGTCCCGGCCGCAGAATGGTCCTTTCCGACAGCAGTGCGGCAACCAGGGCCGCGTCGTCACGGCAGCCGCGGCGCTCCCCTTCGAGGACCAGGCGGGCGAGTCGCGGGTGCGCGGGGACACGGGCCATTTGCCGCCCCAGCTCGGTGAGATTGCCCGAGGGAGGCGGGAACCGGTGGTCCAGATCGGCGGGATCGCCATCGGGGGCCGTGGCCCCGAGTGAGGCCAGCAGATCCCGGGCAGATCGGACCGCCGCATCCGGAGGTGGAATGAGCCAGGAAAACGTTCCGATATCGTTCACGCCCAGTGCGTTCAGCAGGAGTAGTGCCTGAGAGAGGTCGACCCGGCCGATCTCGGGCGTCTCGTGCTCCGACCGCCCCTGGTGATCGTAGAGCGACCAGAGCCGGCGGCAGGTGCCCGGTTCGGTCCGGCCCGCTCGGCCGGCCCGCTGCTCGGCCGAGGCGCGGCTGATCTTCTGCACGGTCAGCATGTTGATTCCCCGGCGAGGATCGAAGCGCGCCACTCGGGCCAGCCCGGAATCGACGACGTGCCGTACGCCGGGTATCGTGATCGACGTCTCGGCCACGTTGGTGGCCACGATGACCTTCCGGTTCGTGGCGGGAGCCAGTGCCCTGTCCTGCTCTTCAGCGGGCATCTCGCCGTGGAGGGGGAACGCGGTCAGGGGCTCGGGCAGATGCAGGTCCCGCACGGCCTCGACCGTCCTGCGGATTTCGTAGCCGCCGGGCATGAACACGAGGATGTCTCCGCTTTCTCCTGCCCGCACGATCTCCCGCACGGCCCTGGCCGCGGCCTCCCATGGGGGGCGGTCTTCCGCTGCGTCGATGTGCCGCACCTCCACCGGGAATGCCCGTCCCCGGGTCTTGACGACGGGACAGTCGAGGTAGTCCGACAGCGTCTCCGTGTCGAGCGTTGCCGACATGACCACCACGGCAAGGTCGGGGCGGGTCGTCCGGCGCAGGCGCAGCGCCATGGCCAGTGCGATGTCGCCATCCAGGTGGCGTTCGTGAAACTCGTCCAGGACCAGGGCGGACACCTTGTCCAGCCGCGGGTCGTCCAACAGCATCCGAAGGAACAGCCCCTGGGTCAGGTAGAGAAGCCGCGTATCCGGTCCGACCCGGCCCTCGTGACGCGTCTGGTAGCCGACCGGCCCGCCCAGGGGGCAGCCCATCTCCTGGGCAACCCGGGCGGCAACGAGGCGGGTGGCGAGGCGGCGGGGCTCGAGGACGAGGACCTTCCCCCGTGCCTCGCCCAGCAGCATCGGGGGGATGCGGGTGGACTTGCCCGACCCGGTCGGTGCGGAGAGCACGAGGCTGCCGTTGACGGCCAGGGCAGCAAGGATCTCCTCGCGGGCGGAATCGAGGGGGAGCGGGATGGGCATGGCCACCGCGTCAGTCGACGTCCGGGATGTTCTCCCGGGTCAGCTCGAAGGCATCGTTGGAGACCTTCACGCGGTCGTAGAGCCCGAGCACCCGGATGTTCATGGAGTGGAGGCGCTGGGCCAGCATGTAGCACAGATTCCGCGACATGCGGTAGGCGCTGGGGAGGTCCTTCTTTTCCAACCGGTCGAGGAGGTTTGCGGGGAGCAGCAGCACTTCGGTCTTCTCGAGCGCGACGAGGGTGGAGGTGCGGTCGCCGCCGGTCAGGACGGACATCTCGCCGAGGAGCTGGCCCGGACCCAGCACCGTTACGAAGTGCGGGTCGTTGGAATCCTCGAGAGCGAGCCCGAGCCGCCCGGACATGACGTAGGCCATGCCGGCCTCGTGCTCGCCGCCCCGGTACAGGCGTTTTCCCCGGGAGAGACTCACGGTGGGCACACTGCCGACAATGTCCTGGATCTGGTCCTGCGAGAAGCCGTCGAAGATGGTTTGCGCTGCGCCGTCGGGCTCCTGGTGGGCAAGGGCGGCCCAGAGTGCCCGGCTCTCCAGCGGCGTGACGGCCGGGTCCTGCCACTCGGGGTAGATGCCCCGGAGCGCAACCGCCGTGGCCCCGCCGTCCCCCTTGTCGGAAGGCAGCAGGTGCCGGAACGGGCTTTCGACCTTCTCGAGCCAGGCCTGATCGAAGGGGGCGAGGACGAGCGGGACGCGCAACCCACCTCCCGCGTACGTGCGGAACGGGGCTTCGTAGGTCCGGTAGCCGAGCTGGTGGTACAGGTGCACGAGCCCCAGCTCCGCGATGCAGACGTCCAGGGCGATTCCCCTGCAAATGCCGTCTCTGTAAGAACCCATTGCGAGGAGGGAGGCGACCGTCTTCCCCCGGAAGGTCGGGTCGACCATGAACGCGCTGGAGTAGCTGACCCGCTCTTCGCCGAAGGCCTCGATCATGGGCCCGAGGCGCAACCGGGCAGCGAGCTTGTCCGGAAGCCGTCCGCTGCTCAGGTCGTTGCGGCGGACCGTTCCCACGACCTGGCCCGAGACCATGTCGCGCGCATAGAGCAGGACGCCGCAGTCGTCCAGCTCATCCACGTACCGTTTGCGTGCGTGGTCGATTCCGGACAGCCCCTTGCGCAGCTCCAGGGCGTAGACGCGATATCGGAACGAGAAGACCTCCTCGCGCTCAGCCTCTGTCGACGTCTGGAAGATGCGGACCATGTGGCTGGGGCGGTGTGCTCCCTCGACCGGCGAAGTCATGCGTCCCCTCCTACTTGGGAATGCAGCAGGCGGCCGGGAACGGAAGGTTGCATCCCGGCAGCGGAAGGGGGAAGTAGCCGGGCAAGCACTGGGGGAAAGGGTCCTTGGGGACGCACTGCCCCTTGGCGGTGAGGCACGTTACGCCGGCAGGGACGGGGCAGTCCCCGGGGCAGTTGCACCAGCTCTCGCCGAGACCGCACATCTTGTTTCCGCAATGGACGCAGACGTGCGTCGCCACCTTGTCGCACACGCAGGACTTGTTGTCCTCTGAGGGCTTGCACGCTTCGATGGCAGGAAGGCCGCCACAGCACTTGCCCGCCGGGTCGAAGTCCACGAAGGTCTCTCCTTCCTCGACGCACTCGACCTTGCACTCCCCCTTGTAGGCCATGGACATCGAAGCCTTGGCCATCTCACATTCGTTTCCGTAGCTCTTCCCGTCGCAACCGCAGACGGGCGAGTAGAGGAGCGGGCACTGTTCCGGAACGGGAACGCAGGCGCCGGGAGCCGTGGCATCGACGCACTTGCCCGGCTCGGATTGGCAGTAAGCGCCGAAAGCGCAGAAGGGTCCGTTCTTGGAGCAGGTCTCCTGGCCGATCTCGGGGCAGTCCTGCTTGCAGTTGCAGGGATTCTCCCATGGGTCGCAAACGGTGTTGCCGCAGTCGGAGCAGATGTCGTCACCGGGAATGGCCACGCAGCCGTCCTCGGGATTCCAGTCCGCCCAGGAGATCGGAGCGAGCCCGTCGCAACAGGGGATCATCTCGGGCCCCACCCCCTGGGGCTCGCCCGCCTTGGCGCACCCGCCGCCGGGAGGACAGCAGTACAAGTCGACGCCGCAGTCGGACGGGGAGATGCCCAGCATGCCGTCCGGACAGAAGGGTTCGGGCGTGCAGTTGCCTCCTGCCTCCGAGCAGGGGAACGGCTTCTCGCAGTCCTCGGGGCAGTTGCACCGGTTCTCCCCCGTGCTGCACTTGCCGTCGCCGCACTGGGCGCAGACGAAGCACTGGCAATCGACTTCCGCACAGTCGTAGTTGGGCCAGCAGAACGGGTCCGCGCAGGGGACCCCCATCTCCTGCTTCACCGGGATTGGTAAGGAGGGAGGGCAGCACTTGCCATCCGGGTTGGGGTCCTCGAACTCCTTCCCCTCGGGGATGCACTCCCCGCACCCCGGGAACTCCTCGTGGAAGCACTTCCCGGCGGCGCACTTGTCCGCGGTGCAGTCATCGAGGTCGTCGCAGTCCGAATGGTTCTGACACTCGGGTCGGGTCACGTCGATCGGCGCCAGGTCCTTGCCGGCATCGTCTATCGCGTCGCCGCGGGCATCGTCTACCGCGTCGGCGCGGGCATCGTGTCGAGCGTCGTCCGAGCCATCCGGCAGGGTTCCAACATCGCCGGTCTGGTCTTCAGCCGCCTGGTCCTCGCTCCCATCCCCGTCGGCGGTGGCCGAGTCGGCAACGTCCTCACCCGGGAAAGCCGGTTTCTTCACGGAGAACGAGCACGCTGCCAGCACGACCATGACCCACGCAGTCCAGACAACGGCTTTCATCGACATTCACCTCTGCTGCAGGCGTGGCTTGCCTGACCGTGCTCATTATAGATTCTGCGCGCCCGCGAGGCAAGAAAGGGCCGAGGACCCGGAGCGGACGGGGATGCTATCGGCGAAGTAATTCCGGGCAGCCTCCTATGGCTCGAGCCGGGGCTTGTCGATGAGGGGGACCTTCTCGGGCGGTACAGGCTCGGCGCCGGTATCGAAATCCACCTGGGGCTTCGTGAGATCCGCATGCATGTCGAGAGCCAGCCTGTGCCGGCCTCCCCGAGCATCCTGCACCATGACGAGCACCCGGTCCGCTGCCTGGGGGCCGTAGTACTGGACCTCGAAGCTGTTCGTGGGATCCGAGGATTCCAGCCGCCGGGACTCGACGATGGTCGGGTGGTTGAGGAGGTAGACGACCCGCTTCACATCGGCCTGGCGGGCCACCGAGATCTCGACCCACAGCTTGAAGTGGAACCCCTTGCCTTTTCCGAGCGGCATGGCGATGGCCCTCGGACGAACCGCAAGCCCCAACGGGAGCTGCTCGAGGATGCCCGGATGCTTCGCCAGAGAGCCCGCGTACCCGTCGAGCTGGGCAAAGGCCGTCTTCCACTGCTTATCGAGGGAGCGGTTCTCCGCCTCCAGAAGGACGCTGCCGCTTCGCAGCCGGTCGATTTCCTTCTCGAGCTCGGACTTCCGGCCTTCCAGCTCCTCGCGAAGTCGAGCGGCCCCCAGAAGACCATCCTGAGCCTCCGCCAGCCGCCTCGTGCAATCGGCGAGACGCTGGGACGTTGCGGCCAGGTCGGCCCCCTTGGCAGCCAGCGTCTTGCGGGTCTCCTCCAGGTCACGCCCGGTCGCTGCGCACTGGTCGTCCAGCCTGGCATTCCGGTCGCGACAGGCCGTCAGCTCGTTGTGGCTGTGCTCCAACTCCCCGCACTTCCCCCTCAGCTTCACGACAGCGATCGTCAGTGCCACGCACAGGAGCAGCACGACGCCGAATGCTGCAATCGCAAGCCTCGACATTCCCTGGAGCGGCGAAGCTGCCGGAGCGGACTTGGACATGAACCACCCCCCTCTGACGAGTCTGACCACGACCACCCGTCGAGCGAAGCTCACGGCTTCTCCGGCGGGCATTGCGGGGCCCCCGACCGGACCGAACTTCCCTCCCCCTGAGTCAAGCACGGGACGGGGCGCGTGTCAAATGCGCGGGGCCCCCCAAATCCACCGTCAGTTCTGCGGAACCGCGACCCGCAGCGGATCCTCTGCAGATCAGGGGCGGCGCACGGCCCGCACGACCGTGCCCCTGCGGGTCGGCTCGACCACGAACCGGTCCCCTCCCGAGGTGCGGACCTCGCCCGGGGGCAGGCCGGTCACCCGGGATACGCAGGCCGGACCTCGGGCGAGCAGCGAGGCATCGTCCTGCGCGAATACGGGCTCGCTTTGAAGGACATCATCGAGGAGACGACGGGCCAGCCGTTCGAGCTCCGCACGATAGGATTCCCTGCCCTGCGCGGCAAAGGCGCGCCGCACGGCCTTGAGCTCCGTGGGATTGGCGTACAGATCGGGAGCCACGTCGGCTTCGGCCTCCGGAAAGTAGCGCTGCATCATCCCGGGCGTCATCCCCTGGTTGCGGGCCGGCTCGGTGGCAACGGGCAGCTCAGCCGAGGTACGGAAGCGGCCGATCGCCCCGGTCAGGAAGATGCGGTCTTGGGCCATCACGACGCGGGTGACGCTCGGGGCGGGCAGCTCACCGTTGCGGCTGGCCTGGGACAGGCGGAGATTCCCCTTCGGGAAGCGGGCCTCGACGGAGTTGGCGCTGTGGATGGCGACGGTCAGAGGCGGCCTGTCGAGCGGCAGGGTGACCACCGCCACCCTGCCGGCGGGGATCCGGCCTGCCGGCCGTCCATTCTCGTCCGCCAACTCGACGATCGGAAGCGCCTCGGATTGCCCCGGACCCGACAGCGCGGTCGTGACGAGCAGGCCGTCACGCAGCGCCAGGTCGACAGGAGTGACGAAGCGGAGCGCGATCCCCGGAAGAGCCCCGGAGGCTCCGGTTCGCTGCCAGCGCTCCCGTGTGCGCTCGACCGATTCACCGAGAACGCGGCCGGCCCGCTCGGTCGGGCTGCGCGGTCGGGGCATGGTATCGAAGCGTTCGATCGCCAGCCCGGCCTGGCCCGAGCTTGCCGGACAGGTGAGCAGCGCAACGTCGGTGGAACCGTCGAAGAACGCGGAGGTGCGGGGCCGGCAGAACAGGACCGCCACGTCCCGGTGGAAGGCCGCCAGCTCGTCCGGAGCCAGGCCGCCCGTCCGCCAGTTCCGGGAGGCCGTGCGCGCGTAAGAGGTCACACACGCAACCCATGCCGGGGACTTCAATCTCCCTTCGATCTTGAGGCTGGACACGCCGGCATCGACCAACTCCCGGATACGGGGAAACAGGTCGAGGTCCCGCATGCTGAAGATCCGGCCGAGCGGAGCACCGTCTGCAGCGAAGTACTCCAGGCGACACGGTTGAGCGCAGCTCCCGTGGTTTCCGGAGCGGCCGGCAACCGCCTCGCCGAGCAGGCAACGCCCCGATACCCCGAAGCACAGAGCGCCGAAGAAGAAGGCCTCCAGCTCCAGGTCGGGCACGGCCTTGCGGATGCGGCGGATGTCCGCGGCCGACAGCTCTCGGGGCAGGATCACCCGGGTGCAGCCCAGACCATGTGCCCGTTTCGCGGCTGCGGGCCCCAGGATCCCCATCTGCGTGCTCGCATGAAGGGCCAGACCGGGCAGCTCCCGGGCAGCCAGCCCGATCAGGATCGGGTCGCGAAGAATGACCGCATCCGCGCCGGACAGCCAGGAGGCCGCCAGGACGCGGACGGCCTCGGGCAGGGTCGTCGGAGTTACCGGGACATTGAGTGCCACGTGAATTGCGGCACCTCGGGAATGGGCCAGATCCACCACGCCGGGAAGCTGTTCGACCGTGAGGTTGGCGGCGCGGGTCCTGGCGTTGAGCAAGCCCACGCCGACGTAGACGGCATCGGCCCCGGCGTTGACTGCAGCCTCGATCGCGTCCAGGCTGCCGCCGGGGGCGAGAACCTCGGGGCGGAAGGCCTGAACAGTGGGTTTCTTCGGGTCCGGACTCGCCATTGCTGCTGCACCTCGACACACGACGCCGAGGGAAGATCCTGCATTCGGGGCGTCGGTTTTGCAAGCGCGCCGGACACGGGACGGCCTCATGCGCTGCCGCCATTTCCGTCCGCACCGGGACCGTGGTAACATAGGCCCCGTTACTGATCTTCCAAGTCGGAGGTTCGGACTATGAGGCGACTGTGGATTCTGGCGGTGAGCGGAGTTGTGGCGTCCTGTGCCGGCGGCGGCACCGTAGTGACCGGCGGGGAGGACACGAGTGACCAGGCGCAGGCTGAGTCCGTGGTGGAGACGGTGGGCGTCGACCAGGCGGAGACCTCGGTCGAGCCCCCGGACGTGACGGTCGAGGAATGGCTCGACACGGGTTCCGGATGCGTGCCCGGAACGGGGTGCTTCCTGGAACCGTGCGCGGACGGCAAGGACTGCCTGTCCGGCATCTGCGTGGAGCACATGGGGGACAACGTGTGCTCCGATACCTGCGTCGAGGAGTGTCCGCAAGGGTGGACCTGCCAGCAGATCTCGACGGGCGGACCGGATCTGCAGTTCGCATGCGTGTCGCCGTACACCCACCTGTGCCGGCCGTGCAAGACGAGTGCGGACTGCAAGTCCCCCAACGGCCTGGAGGACGTATGCGTGGACTATGGTGCGGCAGGGCTGTTCTGCGGGGCGCCGTGCAACGGCGCATGCCCCTTCGGTTTCTCGTGCAAGGATGCCGTGACTGCGGAAGGCACGGTGCTGAAGCAGTGCGTGTCCGACAGCGGGGTCTGCTCGTGCTCGACGAAGTCGATCGCACTGGGTCTTTCCACGCTGTGCCTGGCGGCGAACGACCTCGGGCAGTGCCAGGGGGAGCGGACGTGCGGTCCGGACGGCTTGTCCGCGTGCGATGCTCCGGAACCGCAGGCGGAGGAGTGCAACGGCGTCGACGACGACTGCAACGACAAGGTGGACGACGTCTCGTGCGATGATGGGAATGGATGCACGAAGGACGAATGCGATCCTGAAGCGGGATGCGTGCACGAGCCGCTTTCGGGGACGTCATGCGACGACGGCGACGTTTGCACGCTGGCCGACCACTGTGAGTCGGGCGAATGCCTCGGGACAGGCATCAACTGCAACGACAGCAACGTCTGCACCACGGACGAGTGCGATCCGACGGGCGGGTGCAAGTACTCGTTCAACAAGGCGGATTGCGATGACGGCGACCCATGCACGGTCAGCGACGTGTGCAGCCAGGGCAAGTGTGGGGGCTACCCTGTCGCCTGCGACTGCAAGACCACTGCCGACTGTCTGGTGCTGGAGGACGGTGACGTCTGCAACGGCAAGCTCGTGTGCGACACGAAGCAGCTCCCTCACAAGTGCATCGTGGACCTCAAGACGGTCGTGGAGTGCGCCGCGCCCAAGGGAGTGGGGGCGGAGTGCCTGGCTCCTTCGTGCAATCCGCTGACCGGGGAATGCTCGTTCGTCCCGGCTGCCGAGGGGAAGGCCTGCAGCGACGGCAGCGCCTGCACCCATTCGGAGACGTGCGCCGACGGGACCTGCGCCGGAGGCAAGCCGGTCAACTGCAACGACGGGAATCCCTGCACGGACGACTCCTGCGATGCAGCGACCGGGTGCAAGTTCGCTCCCAACACGGCAGCGTGCGAGGATGGCAACCCGTGTACCGTGGGGGACCAGTGCGGAGGGGGAAGCTGCGCGTCGGGAAAAGCGCAGGATTGCAATGACGGCAATCCGTGCACCGACGATTCGTGCGAGCCGCTCAAAGGGTGCGTGCACCAGCCCAACCAGCTTCCGTGCAGCGACTCGAACGAGTGTACGACCGGCGACCAGTGCAAGCTTGGGGCCTGCGTGGCGACAGGGGTGCAGTCGTGCAACGACGGGAATGTGTGCACCGACGACTCGTGTGAGCCCGTGCTCGGCTGCAAGTTCGTGTTCAATCAGGTCCCGTGCAACGACGGGAACAAGTGCTCGACCGGGGACGCGTGCAAGAGCGGGCTGTGCCAGGGCTCGTCCCTGCTGCCTTGCGATGACGGGAACGTGTGCACCGACGACTCGTGCGATCCCGATCTTGGGTGCGTGCACAATCACAACGCTGCATCCTGCGACGACGGGAACGTGTGCACCAAGTCGGACCTGTGCAAGGGCGGGGCGTGCAAGGGCAGCGTGGCGCTTGAGTGCGGCGATTCCAACGTCTGCACCGACGACTCGTGCGACCCCGCCAAGGGGTGCATCCACCTGGAGAACACGGCCCCGTGCAACGACGGGAACCCGTGCACAGGGCCCGATGCCTGTGTGGCCGGACAGTGCAAGGGAGGACCGGCCCTCGGCTGTGACGACGGGAACCCGTGCACCACGGATGCCTGCGATCCCAAGGGAGGGTGCACGCACACGCCCAATACCGCTGCGTGCGACGACGGCAACAAGTGTACTCCCACGGACACATGCAGTGCGGGCAAGTGCGTTGGGACCGGAACCCTGCCGTGCGGTGATGACACCCCGTGCACGGACGACTCGTGCGATCCGGCAAAGGGGTGCATTCACACGCTCAATTCGGCCCCCTGCGACGACGGTGACATCTGCACCGTCGGTGACAAGTGCACGGCCGGCGGCTGCAAGCCCGCCCAGTGGCTGAGCTGCGACGATGCCAACTCCTGCACCACCGATGCCTGCGATCCCAAGGCAGGGTGCACCCACACGCCGGTCGCAGGTGGTTGCGATGACAAGAACGCGTGCACAACGGGTGATACCTGCCAGGACGGAACCTGCGTCGGGACGGCCTGGGTGAGCTGTGATGACTCAAACGTGTGCACCACGGATACCTGCGAGCCCAAGACCGGGTGCAAGCACGCCAACAACACGGTCCCCTGCAATGACGGCAACGCATGCACCGTGACGGACGCGTGCGGAGATGGCAAATGCACCGGGTCCGGCAACCTCGCCTGCAACGACGGGAACGGCTGCACCGACGATTCATGCGACCCGAAGACCGGCTGCGCGTACGCCCCCAATACAGCGGCCTGCAACGACGGCAGCGCATGCACCGCGGGTGACGTCTGCGGCGGGGGCGCGTGCAAACCGGGACCGGCCGTGACCTGCATCGATGGCGACAAGTGCACGACCGACAGCTGCGACCCGGCCACTGGGTGCAAGTACACCCCCTTCACCCCGTGCTGTGGGAACGGCAAGGTCGAGGCCGGCGAAGCTTGCGACGATGGAAACGCCGTGGCCGGAGACGGCTGCGAGCCGAACTGCACCCTCACGACGCCGACCGTGCCCGGCTTCTCCGGTGAGCTCGGGCCGGTCTTCGGAGGGGCCTGGATTCAGTGCGAGGGCTACCTGGACAAGCCAGGCGGCGACGACATCCCAAAGGCCTGGGGCAATGACTGCACGGGAGCGGCCTACAACAAGATCCGGATCGTCTGCGGAGCGAATACGAACAGCTACCGCTATCTCGACGTGAACAAGAACGTGTTCAGGGACGGGCTCGGGGCCTACCAGGTCAACGGGCTCATCTACAACTCGAACTTCTCCGGCTGGATCAACGAAATCTACGCGGACGGAAATCACCCCCACACCTCCTCGAGCTGGTGGGGTGGCCCGTGGGGGTGCGGCGAAAGCAGCACCAACGTTACCGTCAACAACAGTTGCGGCTGGGAAGCTTCCAACTGCTTTGCCCAGAACATCGGGGGTAACCGGTATCTGTGGCTGTACGTGGCGCCATAGACCTCAGGCAGAGGCAACCGGAACGGGAGAACGGAACACCATGCCGTTTCTCGCAGCGCTGCTGCTCTCACTCGCTCCGCCGAATCCGCCGGATCGGCCATCCGGTCTGAAGTGCCTGGTCGAGGCCTATCCGGACTTCCTCAGCGGGGCGGAGCCGTTCGGCACCGGAGCCCGGTGCGAAGGTCCATGTGCGGAGGGTGCTCTGCACTCGACGCAACCCGGCACCGACTCCGGTTGGCACATCGTCTGGAAGGACGGAACCCGGATGCCCTGGGATGACGGGAAGAAGAAGTCCCACGAAGAGAAGCTGGCCGGCGCGGATCTCGAGGACATGATGTCCCAGCCCTATCCTGCGGGCCGCAAGCCGGAGCCCCCGGCGGAGAACGACGACCCGGGGCGCATCCGCCACGAGCCGTTCTTCCTGAAGATGTACGGTTCGACCGCGCACGAGGCCGAGGCCCGACTGGGGCCGGTGCAGTGGGTGGCCGGCTGCAAGCGGACCCGCCTCAGGGCAACCACGGTCAACCGCGTCAACCTGAAGCTGGAGGCCGTCGCCCGGGACATCGAAAAGCTGCCCGAAGAGACCCGGAAGCTCGCGTGTGACCTCTCCGGACCCTACACATGGCGCAAGGTCCGCGGGACCGACCGGCTGAGCGCACACAGCTTCGGCATCGCGATCGACGTGGCACTGGACAAGGCCGACTTCTGGCGATGGAACAAGCCCGACGCCACCGGCAGGCGTGCGTGGAAGAACCGGGTCCCTGCAGACCTGGTCGAAGCCTTCGAACGCCACGGCTTCATCTGGGGCGGCCGCTGGTACCACTTCGACACGATGCACTTCGAGTACCGGCCCGAGCTGCTGCAGTGCGGATCCCGGGATGAGCGACCAACAGGCTGATGGTGTGTATGTGGCGGTCGGAAGCTACTGGATCGGCTGAGCAGCCGGAGCGGCAGCACCCTCGGCCGGGACCGGGGCGGCAGCCCCCTCGGCGGGGACCGGAGCGGCAGCACCCTCGGCCGGGACCGGAGCGGCAGCACCCTTGGCCGGGACCGGAGCGGCAGCACCCTCGGCCGGGACCGGAGCGGCAGCACCCTCGGCCGGGACCGGAGCGGCAGCACCGCGCATCTCGACCCCTCCGCGGAGTATGTCACGAGTGCCGGCGTTGATGCCAGGAGCGAGCCGGGCCCCGCCGCGAAGATCTCGAAGTGCCGGGATCTGGGGCGTCGGCTTGAACTCGATCAGGTACTCGAGCTTCGCATTCTTGCGCAGCTCCTCGAGGAGCTGGTGCTTGGCCTGAGCGGTCTTCATGTTCAGCGCGGACTTGGCCAGCTTGTCCTTCATCTCGTCGAACGACTGCCGGGGCTCGATCCGCTTGGCAAGCTGGAATACCACCAGCCCCTGCGCGGACTTGATCGGGCCGGCGAAGTCCTTCTCCTGGAGGCTCTCGGCCGCGGTGTACATGTCGATGTGGCGCTCGTCCCCCTTCTTGATGAACATCGGCTTCACCAGCAGGCGGCGGCCGGTGGCGTCCTTGGGGTCCTTGACCGCCTCGCGCAGGGTCAGCCCCGACTTCGCCGCAGCGAGGACCGCGTTGGCCTCGGCATCGGCCTTGGCAACGTCATCCGCTGTCGCTTCCGCCGCCAGCGGGAAGGTCACGGCATCGATCTTGAGGCCGAAGCGGCGCTCGTACTCCTTCTTCAGCTCGTCGTCGGTCGGGGTGACCAGAAGAGAGCGGGCCTCGAGCACCTTGCGCACAGCGACGCGCTCCTCGAACGCATTGATCCGCGCACCCATGGCATCCTTCTGCTTGTTGAAGCGCTCCATATCCATGTTCATGGCTTCCGCGGTCTCTTCGTCGGACACGGTGATCCCCAGGCGCTCGATCTCCTGGCGGAGCAGCTCGTCGTTGATCATGCGGTCCACGACGGTCTTCTTGATCATGGACTGGGTGACCTTGCCCTTGGTCAGCTTCTTGAGGCGCTCGACGTAGTCAGCGGCATCGATGTCCTTGCCGTTGACCCGGGCGACGATCGTCTGCGTGAGCTCGGGATCCTCTTCTGCAGCGGGCTTCTCCTCCGCGGCAACGGGCGGGGGTTCCTCGCCCTTGGGGGCCTCGGCTTCCTTGGCCGGCTCTGCCGGCTCAGCAGCCTCTTCCTTGTCCGCCTCGGCCGGCGGCGGCGTCTCCTCAACGGCCTTGGGAGCCGGCTCTTCCTTCTTCTGCTTGGGGGCTTCCTTCTTCTTCTCCTCTCCCTTGCAGCCGGAAAGGACCAGGGCCAGGGCCGCCAGTACCGCTGCGAGCAATCCGAGGTTTCTCATCGATCTCCTCCCTAAATATGCCATTGCCAATTCGCGTGTCCAAGAGCTCCGGTTGAGAACCGAACGTTGGCGGATTATATTCCCTCGTTCCGGCGTGTCAACCGGTGTCTCCCCGGCCCTGAGCCACCATCTCGGGCCACCTCCGGCAACCGCGAGTCCGGAGCGCATCCGCCCACAGGGTCAATCCCCGATGATCTTGACCAGCACCCGCTTGCGCCGGCCGCCGTCGAATTCGCCATAGAAGATCTGCTCCCAGGGGCCGAAGTCGAGGTGGCCGTTGGTGACCGCGACCACGACCTCCCGGCCCATGACCTGGCGCTTGAGGTGCGCGTCCGCATTGTCCTCGCCGGTGAGGTTGTGGCGGTACCCCTGGGGGCTGAACGGTGCGAGCTGCTCGAGCCATTTCTCGAAGTCCCGGTGAAGCCCGGACTCGTCGTCGTTGATGAACACGCTGGCCGTGATGTGCATGGAGTTGACCAGGCAGAGCCCCTCCTGGATTCCGCTCTCGTTGAGCGCCTCCTTCACGTCGTTGGAGATGTTGACGAACCCTCGCCGTCCGGGGATGTTCATGACCAGCTCCTTGCGATACGATTTCATCTTCTCCTCCGTGTCTGCCGGCTACTCGATCCAGCCGATGACGCCTTCGCTGTTGAGCCCTTCGCAGCTGCATCGCCGGCTGCATCAGTGCCTCGGCCGTCTCCCGGTACCCGGACCACACCCTGCGAATTGTCCGGGTCGACGCGCGCGTCCGAACCGTCGGCCCCCTTCCCGCCTCCCCCCCGTTGCAGGAGGCAGCCAGCACCAGCGCACCCAAGGCCGGCATCGGTCGAGACATGGTCACATCGCCCCATCTGCATCGTCCCGGTGACCGATACTACACGGGCATGGGGCAGGTGGCAACGGGGGTGGGTGGCTCCTGGGGTCGATCCTTACGCGAAAGTGCAGATGGATGTGCCCGAGAGGCGGGGTCCGGGGAAAGGCCATGGGAGCGGGTGCGGATGTGCCGTGAGTGCGGGTTGCAGATGTGCCGTCGGCTCTGCCCCCAGCACCACCCGGAGCGTAAGCGACGGGCCGCGCTGCGCTGCATGTGCCGTGGGTCCGTTACGCGCAGGCAGACCCACGATCCAGGGGAAGCCCGGAAATGCCACCTCCCCCCGGCGCCCCGTGGCGCCGGGGTACTCCTCCACGGAGGAGAGGCTGCACCCGGGCCGCCATCCAGGCACGAAACCAGCAACACACTGGTACCGCCGCAGGAACCGCACCCTCGCCGGCCGTCGGGTTGCCCGCACCGCCGGCCCGTCTCGGTGCATCAGCCGTTGGGTTGCCCGCACCCACGGTCTGTCCTGCCGCATCGGCCGTCGGGTTGCCCGCACCGCCGGCTCATGGATGGAACCCCGACATGTCGACAGCAAGACGACAGGTCGTCCTTTCGCCAGCGGTGATGCGGCCGAGACGGTGAGGCCGTTGAAGAGATCGTCCGGGAGGGGGCTGGCGGGGGTTCTTGTCACCGACTGGTATGACCGTTGACAAGACGCTTGTCCCTTCCCCAGTGTGTGCCGCCCATCCGACTATCCGCGCCCCTCCCCCCCCCCGAGGTGAGCGTGAGGTCGGCGGGTGTCCTCCCCCGTGTCGTTCGTAGCGCCAGGAGCGCTGGACGGGAGCATCTTGAGGATGGAGGGGCGGGGTTCGCGTAGGACCAGGAATGCCTTGTTCTTGGCACATGGGGCCGCTTTTCGTGCCTTAGGAGGCTGCCCAAGATTGCTTCGCCGTTACGACCGCATCCACCGGACGTCTGGCGGCTTACGTCCTCGCTCGCTCGGTCGCCGTACCTCCTGGTACGGCTCGGTCGGTCGCTCCGGGCGCGCTCGCCATTTGTCTCGACGGTTGCGGCCTCACTTGGCGAAGCAACTTCGATCAGCCTCCTTACGCCACCGCTTCGCGGTCGCCACGCTCATCGACTGGTACCGTGCCGGTGCAGATGTCGCGAGATCCCCGAACTCGCCACCTACCTCGGCCACAACGGGTCCGCGGAGGTCTATTGGTATCTACAGGCCGTTCCACATGCTCACTTGATGACGATTCGGGGCAGGATCGCCGGCTGATCGGCGGAGGACGTGACCGTGTTCAGGGGCAATCCGCTCGGCGCTCGTAGTAGAAGGAATCCCCGCCCTCGATGTAGTGCAGCGAGGTCTCGGTGAGCTCCTGGATGACCCAGTAAACCACGGAGCCGGGGCTGAGCGTGACCTCCACGGTGGGGAAGCCCCATTTCTCGATGAGCTTCCAGGTGACGTTGGAGGGCTTTCCGCACTTGAACGTGAACTTGCCGTCCTCGAAGAAGACGTTGAAGAAGCCGGGAGGGACCGGTTCGATGGGGTTGCTGCTGTCCGCAAAGGCCACCCCTTCCCATACGCCGGGGAGGAGCGCCTGGGCCTGTTCGAGCGTCAGCGATTGCGGGGGCGGCTCCTCGGTGGCCTTCTCGAGGACCCAGTAGCGCCAGCTCACCGGATGATAGAAGTAGTGGTCGATGACGAGCTGGTCGCCGGTGATGCAGTAGGACGCATTGATTTTGTCCTGGAACAGGGTCAGCTCGCTGCCGGCCGCGGTGTAGGGGAATTCGGTATCGTCCGGTTCCTTCCAACTGGCGCCGGAGCAGGTGCAGGCATCGGGGGCATAGGTGCACGAAAGCTTCTCCGAGCTGAGCGACAGGCAGCGGGCCTCAGCGTCGGCTCCGGGCTGCCCGGCAGCGACGAGGCAGGCATCGGTAAAGACCCAGGAGAACACGATCCAGTGCTCGGAGACCATCTTGGCCGTGTCGGAATCGATGAACTCCAGCGTGCCGTCGATGACGGAATCGCAGAGGATGTCGTTGCCTCCGCCGATGCACGCGGGGAGGTTGTCGAACGGGCTCTCGCAAAGGTCGTTGGCTGCCTTGGGGTCATCCGGGCACATGTCCAGGAACTTCCATTTCCCGATGAGGTCCCCGCCGCACGCTTCGTAGCCGATGACGGGACAGACGCCGGACTGCGGCTCGACGTCGGACGCTGTGTCCAGCGAGGACTCGCCATCGGGCGTTTCGAGCTGGTCGAGCGGGTCGGGAGTGTCCTGGGCAAGGTCGGTCTGGGGGATGTCCGAGGCCTCGGCGTCTTGACCAAGGCTCTCTTGGAACAACTCTTGAAGCATGTCGGTTCCCGGGGTCTCTCCGGAATCGGTCCGGGCTGTGGTGTCGGTGGTGAAGCCGTCGGTCGTGCCGTCGGCAACGGTTGTGTCGCCGGTTCGGACGTCACCAGTGGTGGTACCGTCCGAGTTGCCCTTGCATCCCGCAAGGACGAGAGCCGCCAGGATCAGCATCAGGGGGATCTTCTTCATCGACATGGTCTTCTACTCCGGTGTGGTAATGACGGTCAGCCATACGAGAAAGGAGGCGCTATTCTAGTTCTGCGGCAGACCCGAGCAGGCGTAGAAGGCCTCGGTGCAGCCCTTCTCTTCCTGGCAGGTCTTGCAGGCGGGAGCTTCGGCGTCGGCGAAGCACTCGGCGATGCAGTTCTGGATGGTGCAGCCGATGATGCCGACGTAGCAGCTCGAGCAGGCGGCGGTGAGGCCGGTGCCTTCCTCGACGCACGGGGTGGCGCAGGTGACGATGTCGGGGTCGGCGATGCAGCCCATGCCGCATTCCTTGGCCTTGGCGGAGATGGCATCGGCATCGGCCTGGATGATGGCGAGGTCGGCCGCGTTCTGGCAAGCATCGGTCGGGACCACGACTTCCTCGGGGACGGTGTCGTCTGCCGGGACGGTGTCGTCAGCGGGGACGGTGTCGTCTGCCGGGACGGTGTCATCGGCCGGGACGGTGTCATCGGCCGGGACGGTGTCATCGACCGGGACGGTGTCATCGGCCGGGACGGTGTCGTCAGCCGGGACGGTGTCGTCCGTGGGCACGACTGCATCGCCGGTGGTGGTGTCGTTCGGGGTGGTGGTATCCTTGCTGCTGTCGCCGCTGCCGCAACCGACGGTGCAAAGCCCGAGAGCCAGCATTGCCGCAACTACCAGGAACTTCTTCATGTTCGACTCCTTTCATGGGTTCAGGCCGTTGTCCGCAATCTGGAGGCGCGACCCGAGTGGACCCATTCAAGATGCCAGACCTTGTACAGGAATCCACGGAGGAATGGAAGGAATTCCGCAGGCTACCTACCGGACGTTCACATGGGGAGCAATGCGCATGAGCCGCTCGAGTGCCACGGACGGGTCGCCCCCGCGGTGCACGAAGCGGTGGACCTCCTCGAAGAGTGGAGCATTGGGGAAGACCACCGAGTCGGCCAGGAAAGACGCTGCGAGGGTGACGCCGAGCATGCCGTTTTCGCGTGTGGTTTCGATCCGGTTGGAGCGGGAGCGGCGGCCCTCCCGGGAAGAAGAGACCGTGGCGGCCTTGCTCCAGGAGCAGCGTCGAGTGTTCCCGAAGCGCCTCCTGGTAGAGGGAATCGGTCTTCTTCCGGCCGACTGCGAAGGGCGTAGACCAGGGGATTGAAGTGGCTGCAGATCTCGTCCGCATAACGTTCCATGATGCGGGTGAGCAGCCCGATCTCTCGTGCTCTCCCGGCCCTGGGAAGATCCCGCCGGACAGAAGAAGGGAACGCCAGATCCGGAGAAGTTCCGCTGCCGTCTTCTTCGCGCCGAAGCCGTTCCCGCTCGTGGTAGACGAACTCGTTGATCACTTCGGCCAGGGGGCGCCTGTCGGGCCGGCGGACTCGGCGATCTTCCGGGCTACCACCCGTGCCACCATGTCGGTCGAAAGCCGGTCTTCGCTCTCCCATTGCATCTTCCGTTTCCTCCGATGTCGGACTTCCGCGCGAACAGGGCCGCATTGCAATCCCGGTCGAGAGGACCTTCTGCTACGTCCCGAGGGTCTACTCCAGCCAGCCGATGGGGCCCTCGTTGTTGGCCCTTTCGCAGCTGCATCGCCGTCTGCATCGGTGCCCCGGCCGTCTCCCTGTACACGGTCCACACCCTGCGAATTGTCCGGGTCGACGCGTGCATCCGAACCGTCGGTGTTCTTCCCGCCCCCACCGCAGGAGGCAGCCAGCACCAGCGCACACAAGGCCGGCAGAGGAGCGGGCCGTGCGTCGGGGTGGCCAGGTTGCACCCCCGCCGCACCCACTTCACGGCTCCAGGACGAGACGTCGCTGGCCAGCGACCTTGGTCCCGTCGGATGATCGGCCGACGCAGACGAAACACACGGCCCCGTAGCGGTAGAACACGTCGGCCACGGGGCAGTCCCAGGAGCCCGAGCAGTTGCCGAGTTCCCCGTCCGTGCACAACTGGCCATCGACGTTGCGTTTCACAGTGCCAATCGGGTATCCGAAGTGCTCGACCACCTCCGCCATTGGCTGTCCGGCCGAGCTCCGGCAGAGCTCCTCCATCTCGGCACGTCCCCGGCTGTTCTTCCATGCGAAGTAGAGCCCCCCGCCGAATACCAGGGCGAACAGCAGCATGACTGTCCAGAAGAACGCGATGAGCAAGCTTCCGACTCCTCGCAGGAGCCGGCTCCTGTGCAGCAACGCGTCCAGCCTACTTGCGAACATCGTCCTTCTCCAACCGATCCACGATCCGGCCCAGCACGGCCGTCTCGTCGGATGTGAGCGTGTGCCCCTGCCGGGCGGCCTGGACACCAATCCGTGCGAGCACGCCGCTGAGATTCGGAGCATTGTCCCGGATGCTCTCTGCTGTCTCCAGCGCAGCGAGGAAGTCGCCGGTCGCGGCCAGGAGTTCCGCCACCTGCACGGTGACGACGACTTCGAGCATGGCCCCACATCCCGGCTTGTTCCCGGTACGTTCCAACGCCGAAGCCACCAAATCTCGGGCGCGGCCGGCTTCGTCGAGCAACAGCAGCAACTCGGCAAGCTCGATTGAGGCGCGAAGCTCGCCACATCCCACGTCGTCCACCGCCAGGTCGTCCCGGGCTTCCCGTATCAGGGACTCGATGCGCGGCACGAGCAGGGCGGCATCCTCGTGACGATCGAGGCTGGCCAGCTTCTTCCCCATGGCGACGAGAACCCGCACCTGCCCGGCTGCCCCTGGAATCCGGGCCATCCACTCCTCCGACTCGTCGAGCAAGCCGGCCTTGGCGAAAGCCTGGGCGACTGACTCCGACATACCCCGAACGAGAGAACCGTCGTCGTCACAATCCTCGGCGGCATCGAGGAATTCCCGGGCCCATTCGGGGTGTCCGGCGGTGCCCCACTTCTCTGCGTTGGTCACGAACAGCGATTCCTTTGCCAGCTGCGGGAACTCCGGGCCGGTTGAGCGACTGTTGAGGCCCATGCACACGTCCCTCATGCGGCGGGCCGGCTCCATGAAGCCCTCTTCCCACATGGTTGCACCGACCATGCACGAGGCAAGGGCCTTTCCCCACGCCTCTTCCAGCATCTCGATCAGTCCCTCGGAGTGGCGGACTGCTGCGGACACTTCGTCTTGTCTTCCCACGGCAGGAAGGAGCGACGCCAGTCGGACAACGCTGGTCGCCTGTATGGCGGCATTGAGCGCAGCCGTAGGTGGCTTCAAGTCACTGTAGTCCGGTGTCTCCATGGCCTGTTCGAGAGCGTACTCCACGGTCTCTTCCAGAACGCTCTGTGCGGCTCCGCCGGAGGCCATCTCCCGGGCGATGTCAGTCAATGCCAACAGGACCCACTGGTCACGATTGCACTCCCGGGCCAGTCTCAGCGCATCGTCGTAGCGGCCCGCCTCGCTGTAGCCCACTGCAACACCGAGCAGAGGATGCCACAGTGGATCCGGCGCGCTCGCGGCCACCAGCTCCGCGCAGCAGAGCGCATCGATCCTGGCGCACTTCTCGGCCCTGCTCGTACAGGAACCGGCCAGGAGGAGCGCTGCTGTGACCGCGACGACAGCATGCCAGCCGGCCAGGGCCTTGGTGGACATGTACTTCTTTCGAACCATCCCGCTCACCGACATGTTCATCGTCAGTGTAGCCGATGTCGATACTTGAATGCCAAAGGAAAACGGAACCGCCAATGCGAGGTCCGGGAACTCGGACGCATGAGGTCAATCCATTGGCAAGACCGCCTTCCCGACGGACCCGCCGCACCCTCGCCGGCCGTTGGGTTGCCCGCACCGCCGGCCCTGTCAATGGCGTGGGCCCACGGGTTGCCCGCACCGCCGGCCCGTCTCGGTGCATCGGCCGTCGGGTTGCCCGCACCCACGGCTCATGGATGGAACCCCGACATGTCGATCCGCGCGTTGACACCGAGCCGGCCAGGTGGCACAATGGCCTTGGATTGATTGATCGATGATTGATGGATTGGGGGGCAAGCATGGGTGGCAGGAAGGTCAGCGCGACCGAGGCGAGGGTCCGGTTCGGAGAGGTGATGCGCATGGCCGTCGAGGGCAGTGAGCCTGTCTTCGTGGAGCGGGGAGGCAAGCCCATGGTGGTCGTCCTGTCCATGGAGAGCTACGAGCGGCTGGCCGCGGCCGGGGCCCATGCGACCCGGGCGGATGCGCTGGAGAGGCTGGCGGCTCTTCGCAAGGGCATCGCCCGCAGGCGCAAGGGGAAGCCACTGCCGGATGTCGTCGAGCTCATTCGTCGGGAACGTGGGGACAGGGACGAGCAGCTCCTGGACAACCTGAGTTGAGTCTGGTGCGTCGCCTCCAGGCTGTTGCCGGTCCCGGATGAGCCATGAGGAGGGAGATGGTGAGCGCCAGTTCCGCAGTCTGCGTGGATGCATGTCTGGTCATGAGGCTGGTCGTGGGGGGGGCGGGCGAGCAGGCTGTCCATGCCCTGTGGCGGGAGTGGACCGAGGAGCAGACCCGGGTTCTGGCACCGTCTCTCCTGGCCTTCGAGTGTGTCAACGCTCTTCGCCAGCTGGAACGGGCTCGGGTGTTGACGTCCGCTGCTTCGGAGAAGGCGCTGGACGACATCCTGGCGCTTGGCATGGAGCTTGTCTACGATCCGGTGCTGCTGCATCGCGCCCTGGTGCTGAGCCGGGAGTTGGCGCTTCCGTCCGCGTACGATGCCCAGTATCTGGCCCTGTCCGAGTGGATGGACGTGTCGCTGTTCACGGCGGACGGGAGGCTGGTGCAGAAGGTCGGCAAGCGGTTCCCCAGGTTATGCATGGTGGGGGGGGAGTAGGCGACCAAGCCCGAAAGCGAGACAGAGTCGAGGGGGGAGGATGGTCCTGGTCGCGATGATGGTGCTGGCAGCGGTTGCAGCCGGAAAACAAGCCGATGAGCCAGTCAAGGCCGCTGAAGCGGCGCACGAGGACGCTGCCGAGGCGCAGCCTGAGCCGTCTGCGCAGCCTGAGGAGCCGGCCGGCAGCGGCGAGGTGCAGTTGATGGAGGCGCTGGCGGGCGGGGTTGCGGGGCTCAGCGGGGAGGCCTATGTCGAGGCCGTCCCCGGATGCCGGGAGGGGGAGGTCGTCTGCCTCGGCATCGCCCTGTTCGTGGGGACCGACGACACAGGCCCGGTGCAGAAGCCGGAGTGGGTGGCGGAGCAGGTGGCGCATGCGAACGAGGGGTTGGCGCCGCTGGGCATCGCTCTGGAGCTGGACAGCGTGGAATTCCTGCCGCTGGAGGAGTACCACGTGGTATCGAAGGATGACCGCGACCGCCTGGGCGAGAAGCGCTGGCGCAAGGGAGTGGTCAACGTGTTCGTCCCGGGCAAGGTGGACAACGTGGACGAGGCCGGCGAGATCTACGGGGTGCACTGGCGGCTGCGCAAGGACGTTCGCAAGCGCTGGATCATCGTGTCATCGATCGCCTGGCCGTTCACGCTGGTTCACGAATTCGGGCACTTCTTCGGCCTGTCGCACACCAGGGCGAAGGGAAGCGTGATGAATCTGAAGGGAGCTACGCCGGCAAAGGACCGGCGCTACACCGATGGCGAGATCGAGTCGATGAAGAAGGTGCTATCCGCCAAGCTTGAGAGCGGCGAGCTGGTCGATCGCCGGGCATCCCCCCGTCTGGAGGCCGACCACGGTCCCGCCGCTTTCCACGACCTCTTCGAGGTGTGAGCCCGGCCCGGGAGTGGGCTGCGGATTCCGGGTGTACAGGTCATCGGTGACCAGCCAGGAATCGTCTGCCTGCTTCCTGCGAACCTCGGGCTCGAGCCGCATGACCCCCCTCCCAGGTTCCGTCCGCGGCCTGGTGGAAGGCCCCGGGCGTGTCCTGGAGTTCCCGGCACGTCTCGCCATCCTCGCGCCAGGCCAGCACGAGCCCCGCACCATCGGTGATCGTTCCCTGCAGCCTCCCGGTCCAGTATGCGGCGCTGAGACCGGACATGGGCCACTGCGTACGGCCGTTGCGGTCGCCGTAGTCCTTGTGGAGCTGGAACGGATCCTCCTGCCACTGGAACGGCCCGCCGATGCGGTACCGGATCGGGAGTCCCTTCACCGCCCGGGGCAGCTCGTCCTCCATCTTCTGCATTTCGAACTTCATCCCGAAGACCTCGACCGGCTCGGTGCAGAGCTTCTTGTCTTCCGGCGAAAGCGGCACCGTCTTGACCGAGAACCCGGCGGGGGGGTTCTCGATCAGGTCCGTATTGTAGCTCCGCCGTGGCTCGAACGGGTCGTCGACCTGGTACTGTCCGGTCTCCCGCAGCATGGCGACCATCTCCGAGGCATAGGCATGCGCGTCCGGATCGATGGCATCATCCACCATGGAATCGTACAGGACGCCGAAGTAGCAGTCGTTGGCATCGACGAGCTCCTTGAAGCGGTACTCCTCCCTGACCGCGGTGGCGAGCTTGTTCCAGAAGACGGGGAACTGCGTGCGGTCGACGCGGTTCTGGAGATTCCAGAAGGTGGGATAGGCCAGGCTCGGCCCGTAGTGCGGCTTGCACCACTTCGGCAGCCAGAACGAGCCCATGGTATCCACGACAGGCCAGAACTCCGTCTCCTCCATGAGCTGCCTGGCATAGTCCAGGAACCGCTCATCTCCGAGGAGGTAGTATCCGGTCTGCGCCCATTGAAGCATGTAGAGCGCATCGCCTCCCCGCACCGAGGGGAACAGGATCCACGCGATGGGCTCCTCGCCCTGGCCCAGTCGGGCCATGGTGGTCAGGAACCGGATCATGAAGTCCTCGGACGAAGCATCGAAGTCGTAGTCGGGGTGGACCTCCATGGGAAGCGAGTCCGGGCAGGCGGGATCGAAAGTGCCGGGCTTGTCGGGCCGGGGTTCCTCCATGACGTAGCCGATCACCGTGTCCAGCGTGGCCAGGTCCAGATCTCCGGGGTCGAGGTGGAGACTGTTCTTGCCGAAGTACGCGGCAATCGCCTCCATGATCACCGAGTTCTTCTGGAGGTTGACGATGCGCAGCTTCTTGAGGCGCTTGAGCGTGCAGGGAAGGTAGGTGCGGATGTCGCCGCGCATCTTGTCCTCCCGCTCGCCCTGGCCGAGGAAGTCGTACGCCAGGAGGATGCCCGGAAGTGACCGGACGTACATGTCGCGGGACGCATCCCCCATCCAGAACGGGGTGGTCGAGTAGTGGGTACCCTGGATGTCGACGCCATCCGCGTAGTAGGCCGGCAGGCGGGCCAGGCAGCCCTCGGGGATGGGGTTGCGGTCAGCCCAGACCTCGGGTGGGGAATAGGGGATGAGCGCTTTTCCGGGATGGCCGACCGGGTTCGGGGCACCTTCGGGCAGCATGGCGTAGTGGCAGCGCATGAGCAGTCCGGGCACGCCGGTGGCCTCGTACATGAACATCATGGCTTCGAGCTGCGACAGCATGCGCTCGTAGTCGGCCTCGGTGCCGGTCATTGCGTAGCGGGCGGCTGCGGCCTGGAGCGCAGTCCCTGTCCACCCGGCCGAATCCCAGTGCCCCGTATAGGTCTGGACCTTCTCCGCCGCTCCCCACAGGCTCTCCGGAGTGCCGGGCGGCATGGGCTCGGTGTAAAGAAACTCGGACTGCTGCCCTTCCATCCGGTGGTAGAGGTCGAAGTAGCGGTCGTACCAGAAGATCTGTTCCGCGTACGCGTCCGGCGACGCGGCCCAGTCCCCTGCCGCGGCGTCGTAGAGATCGCAGGTGGAAAGCAGCCCGTCGTCACACCGGGTTTGACGGTACACGGGGCAGGAGACAATCCCGGGGGGGAGAGGGCTGCCCGCCGGCGTCGCCGGGAACGGGCCGAACAGAGGGACGCCTTCGTCCTGGACCGGGGCGTCCGGGTTGGATTCGCCACGTTGCAGGTCGGCCGGCGCTCCGTCGGTCTTCGTCACGTCGGCCGGGGGCAAACCGGAATCGGGGCTGCGCGACGAGTCGATCTCGATGTCCGCCGGGGGGCCGCTTCCCCCGCTGCTCTGTGAGCACGACGTCAGACACGCAGCCGCAAGCAACGCCACCGCCAGACACGCAGCCCGCCGGATTGTGCACATGGGTTTCCTCCCTGGACGACAGTATCTCTCCGGCTGCCTGGGAAGGCAAGGACCGCAACGGCCCTTGCCCGCCCCTTCGTCATCTGGCGGATCATTGCCTTAGGTCGAGTCCCAAAGGAGGTTCGGATGGGCTGGGGTTGCGGGCAACAAACGGCCATCATGCTTGGCACGTCATCCTGAGCGACCCGGCCCTTCTGCCTGCGAAGTCAGATCTGCCGTCCTGCCGGGAGTGAAGGACCCCGGCCTCTCTTGCGTTCGCACGGCCGCTGGAACTGCGGCTGTGCGGAGGAACTGCCGCTGGAACTGCGGCCGTGCGAAGGAACTGCCGCTGGAACTGCGGCCGTGCGGGGGAACTGCCCGTTGGAACTGCGGCCGTGCAGAGGAACGGCCGCTGGACCTGCGGCCGTGCGAAGGAACTGCCCGCTGGACCTGCGGCCGTGCGGGGGCCCAGGTCGAGGTCCTTCCGCCTCCTCCAGAAAGGCACAGCCAGGGGAGCGGGCCGTGTGTCGGGGGCGTCAGGATGACGTGCTGAGTGCGGAGTCGGATGTGGCGAGGGGTCCCCCGCACCCACGGTCAGTCTCGCCGCATCGGCCGTCGGGTTGCCCGCACCATCGGCCCATCTACCTCCTTTACCAGCGGCACATCTGCTCCACCCCGGGTAGGCCTGCCGGCCAACCCGGGGCTGGTCCGCCACTCACGGCCCGGGAAGCGCATCGGCCGTTGGGTTGCCCGCACCCACGGTACGTCTTCATCCCCGCACCAGCGGCCGTTCGTCCGACTGGCGCCGTCCGACGTGTCCGACGAGTCCGACTTCCTTTCGTGTGTCCGACGTGTCCGACCGGCGCCGTCCGACGTGTCCCGCAACGGCATCAGCAACAGACCGGCCTTGCAAGTCGCTGGCGTTGGGCCGGCTTCTACGCCCTTCCGGCGCTGCCGAGAACGGCCTCGCACTTGTGCTTGTAGAGGTTCTTGAGCGCGTCGCGGGCGGGGCCGAGGTACTTGCGGGGGTCGAACTCGTCAGGCTTCTCGACGAACACCTTGCGGATGGCAGCGGTCATGGCCAGGCGGCCGTCGGAGTCGATGTTGATCTTGCAGACTGCGCTGCGGGCCGCTTCACGGAGCTGCTCTTCGGGGATGCCGATGGCATCCTTGAGCTTGCCGCCGTAGTTGTTGACCATCGCGACGATTTCCGGAGGCACGGAAGAGCTGCCGTGGAGCACGATGGGAAAGCCCGGAATGCGCTTCTCGATCTCGTGGAGGATATCGAGGCGGATCTTCGGGTTGGTGCCCGGCTTGAACTTGTACGCGCCGTGGCTGGTACCGATGGAGATGGCGAGGCTGTCCACGCCGGTGCGGGAGACGAAGTCCTGGACCTCCTCGGGGCGGGTATAGGTGTGGCTCTCGGCCTTGACGTCGTCCTCGATGCCGGCCAGGACGCCGAGCTCCCCTTCCACGGTCACGTCGAACTGGTGCGCGTACTCGACGACCTGGCGGGTCAGCTCCACGTTCTTCTCGTAGGGGTGGTGGCTGCCGTCGATCATGACCGAGCTGAACCCGGTCTCGATGCACGACTTGCACAGCTCGAACGTGTCACCGTGATCGAGGTGGAGACAGATGGGGATGTTGCCTCCCAGCTCCTTGGCGAATTCGACAGCGCCCTCGGCCATGTAGCGCAGCAGGGTCTGGTTCGCGTACTTGCGCGCACCGGACGATACCTGGAGGATCACGGGCGACTTGACCTCGACGCAGGCCTGGATGATTGCCTGGAGCTGCTCCATGTTGTTGAAGTTGTACGCGGGGATGGCGTAGCCGCCCGCAACGGCCTTGGCAAACATCTCCCTCGTGTTGACCAACCCGATCTTCTTGTAGCTGACGGCCATGATTCCTCCTTCCGCCGATGGCGGTGAACGTTTCTGCCGATGACGCCCGATCGTTAGCAGCATCAGGCGAAATGTTCAAGAGGTCTGTTTTGGGGGGGGGCCGCTACAGGCCGACGGGCAGATAGGACTGCTCCATGCCGTTTGCGAGGTCCAGAAGGTAGAACGTCGGCTCCCCGGCCTCCCCGAGGACCAGGAAGTCCTGCTGCGGCCTCAGGTTCATGAGCGTGGGGGTCCCGTAGAGCGCGATGGGGCTGATCTTGCCGCTTGCGGCGTCGAGCCGGAACAGCCCCTTCTTGCTGAAGAAGTACATGGTGCTTCCATCTTCGGTCCATACGTAGCGGGTCATCTCGATGGCGGCGCTCTTGGCGATGGTCTTCCACGACAGGTCCTGGAGCTTGACCTGGATGATGCCTTCGGAGGGGTCGAGCACCTCGGGTCCGTCCCCCATGGGCCGGCGCGCATTGTCCGTCTCCGCGTAGACGAACAGGTTCTTGCCGTCCGGGGAGAGGGTATAGGTGGGGATGTCATTTCCGTAGTCCATGACCTTCCACGAGAGGGTCTCGAGGTCGACGACGATGAGGCCGATCTCGGTGTTCTGGGACGTGTAGCCCCAGTCGGAGACCATGTTGTCCCGGCGGGTGAAGCCGACTGCATGAGAGCCGTCGGATGCGATGACTACGGGCCCGAAGCCGGGCAGGTTCTTGACGAAGGAGCGGGTCTCGAGGTCGATGACCGAGATGGGGTCGTGCTGCTTCTGCTCCATCTCCTCCTTGGTCGGTGTTTCGCAGGTGGTCGGGCTCAGGAGCGCGACGTTGCGGGTCGGGTCGATGACCAGCTCGTCCGCACAGTTGGGGAAGTCGGTCTCGGTGACGAACTGGTTGAGCGACGGCGAGTAGAACTGCACGACCGCGTGGGGCAGAAACAGGGTCGGGGTCTCCTGGTAGTAGGAGTAGGTGAAGAGGACCTCGCCGCCGACCGGGGAGAAGTCGATGTCCCGGAGCCGGTAGGGGAGGACGTGGGTCTTCACCTCGCCGGTGGCCAGGTCGACGACCGCGAACTGGCAGTGGTTCATCGCCTTGCCCGAGACTTCGAGCTGGAAGGGAGTGCACGTCTGGGTATCGGGCGAGTAGAACATCTCCGCCCAGTCTCCCACAGGCAGGTTGCTGAGGATCGCGTACTTGCCGTCGGGGGTGACGTCCACGACGCCGAACAGGGCCGGGAGATCCACCTTCTTCTCGAGCACGAAGCTGCGCAGGTTCACCACGATGAGCCCGCCCAGGTCCTTGGCGAGGGCGTAGGCCCGGTCTCCCGACGGGGAGAAGTTGAGCCGGGCGATGTCCTTGACCTCGGGGAAGAGCCGCTTCTGCCCCGATGGGAGCGGCTGGACGGCCAGGATCATGCCGGGCGAGTCATAGCCCTTGTCCGGGCCAGGGACCGGGACCATGGCCAGCAGGTTGAGCCCGTCGGGGGAGAGGATGACCTCGGAGTAGAAAGGGTGGTACTCCCAGACCGGGTTGCCTGCGCTGTCGGTATCGTTCTCACGCCAGTACCAACCGGTGTCGCGGCCGCGCTCCTGCCGCCCCACCTCCTCCTCGTTGTCGAGCGCTCCCTGGTCGATGCCGTCGCATCCGAGCCACGAGGTGAGCGTCAGCGCTGCCGCCAGAACCACCAGGACAGACCACCGTCTTTTCGCCAATGTCTTCATCATTGCCGTCCTCCGCTGTGAGCGTTGATGTGTACTGCCGCCAAAACCGCCGCTTCCTGAAGCAACCCCCGTGCCAACCCAGGCGGACTTTCCGGACGTGGGGATTCTCGAGTGTGGTCGTGATGCCGCCGGGCCTTGTGCAATGCGGTGATGCGGCATTCGCTGTCTGGGTCGACAATCCTGTCTGCACGGGACGGGCCGATGCACGCATCCGGCCAGGACATCGGTGTCGCTCGTGTAGAAAAAATGGACCAGAGGGGGATGCGCCCGGGGGCAAGGCGACAGTGCGTCGGGGAAGCTACCAGGCTCCGTGCTCGAACAGGATTCGTATGCCGATGCCCAGGAGGATCAGGGCCCCGAGGATGTTTGCGAACCGGGCCAGGGGAAAGCGGAGCCCGATGCGGCTGCCGACCAGCATGCCGCCGACCGTCATGACCGCACAGACGATCCCGATGACCAGGGCGGGGAACGCGATGGGCAGACCGAGAACGGACAGGCTCAGGCCGACCGCCAGGGCATCGATGCTGGTTCCGACGGACAGCAGGATGAGAGTCCAGCCCCGGGTGGGGTCCGCATCGGTCCGTCGCTCCTGCTCGTGGCCGAACGCCTCCCACCCCATCTTCCCAGCGACGAATGCGAGCAGCGAGAACGCGACCCAGTGGTCTATTTCTCCTACGAAGCCGGCGACGGCACCGCCGGCGAGCCAGCCGAGGACGGGCATCATCGCCTGGAAGAGGCCGAAGTGAAAGCCGAGCCGGAAGAGCTGTCTCCCGGAGATCCTGCCCAGACTGACGCCAATGGCCGTGGCAACCGCGAGGGCGTCCACGCCGAGAGCCACCGCAACCAGGAATACTGCGCCCAGGTCCATCTATTTCCCCTGCCAGAGCCTGCGGTTCGTGCCGGTGCGCAGAGGGCCCCTCCCGCGTGGTCGGGGCTGTGTGGGATATCCCCACTGTCCGCTGCTGCGTGGTCGGGGCTGTGTGGGATATCCCCACTGTCTACTGCCTATCACGGGGCCACCGTCCGACAGATTGCGGGATGCTGGTTCTTGCAATCGGTATCGTTCCACTTTCCGTCGCCGAGCATGCGCACGCAGTCCTGCTCTCCGCTGTTGTTGGGCTGGCCATTGGCCCAGTCGGTGTAGGTCGTTGGCTTGCCGTCCGCCCAGACGTATGCCCCTTCGACATCGAGATCGTTGAGGCCGAACCACACTTCGCTGCCCGGTGCCACCGCATCGAGCGCGGCCCGGACCTGGTCTTGGACCTTCTTGGTTTCGAACCAGGCGAGATCCCCGCCCCAGAACTGGGTCTGGCAAACCTGGCGGGCCAGCTCTCTGGAAATGGAGCCGGGCAGGTAGTAGAAGATGTCGCCGTTGATGATCGGCTGGAGCGGTTTGGCGTCGCCGCCCAGGCAGTTGGGGGCGTCGTTGTCCGCACCGGAGCAATCCTGGTCGATCCCATCATTGCAGATCTCGGGTGCATACGCATACACGGTAGGATCCCCGTCATCGCAGTCGAGGTCGCAAGGGCCGAAGCCGTCGCCGTCGATGTCGAGCCCTTCAGGGCATGGGTCCTCGCACGCGACCGGCAGCTCGGCATCGCACGGCAGGTCGTTCCATTGGCCCCACACGAGGAGCTGGACGCAATCCTCTCCACCCCAGTCGTTGGGCTCGCCCGGGTTCCAGCTCACGTACGGCGGCTCGAGCCCGCCCCACCATACGAAGTGTCCTTCCTCTTCCTCGTCGGTCAGGCCGAGCCAGAGGGTATCGAGCGGATAGGCCGGGAGGCGGCTGCGCAGCCATTGCTCCTCGGTGAAGTCGTTGAGCACGATGGGGGCACTGCCATAGTCGATGCAATGCTGGACGGCCATGGAGTGCGGCCGGGGGACGGGACAGATCAGATATCGGTGAGTCCCTCGGTACTCCTCTTTGCAATCGGGACAGTCGTAGCCGTCGTCCACCCAGCCGTTGCAGTCCTGGTCGACCTGGTCGCCGCAGATCTCGGGCACGCCAGGGTGGATGTCCGGGTCCATGTCGTTGCAGTCGGCACCGCAGCCGAAGCCGTCGTTGTCCGTGTCATAGCCTGGTGACAGGTAGCAGGCCAGGATCTCGTCCAGGTTGGTCTTGCGGTTCACCAGGAAATCCCGGGTGGCCTCGACGTGCTGCCCCACCTGCTCGAACGAGTAGGGCTTTCTCGGGTCGGCCTCGGCATAGGGTGCCAGCAATGCCGACAGGTCCTGCGCAAGCTTGTCCAGCTCGAGTCCGGGAAGCACGTCGCTGATCAGTGCAAGACCCATGACGAAGGTGTACCCGCACTGGCCGACGCCCATGCAGCGCTGGAACAGGTAGCCGCTGCCGGAGAAGTAGTCACGGAAGTCGGCAAACGTCTGGTCCGTTCCCCAGGGGAGCATGACGAACCGGCCGGCATCGTCGCTGTGGAGGAAGTAGTTGTTGATGGTAGGAGCGTAGCCGTCCCAGTGGCCGATGAACTGCTCGACCGCCCACATGCGGGTCATCTGTTCCAGGTCGGCCACTGCATCCATGGCTGACATCCAGTGGGAATCCTCGGTGTTCCACGCCACGTCGGCCAGGGTCTCGAGATCTTCCCGGTCCTCCACGCTTCCCTCGTCGACGTCGAACACCGTGCTGTTGCCCGGGACCACGTCGGTTCCGTACTCCCCCTCGTAGAGGTGCTGCGTCGTAGGGTAGTGGCCGGTCAGGAACACGTCGTCGTACCGCTCGAGCGTGAGGTAGAGGCCGTAGTCCGCGCCGTTGACCCGCACCCAGGCATAGCCCGTACGGGGTGCGTTCACCCCGACCGCGTCGAACAGGCGGTACGCCAGCACCTCGTGGATCATCGACGGGTCCTGGACCATGTTGTTGAGGGTCAGGTTCTGGAGGCCGAGGAAGTTGCCCTCGGGGGAGTCCCAGTTGAAGCGCACCCGGAATGCCGCCTTGCCGTTGAGGTCGCGAAACGACCCCCACTTCCCCTTGATTCGGACCGCAACCGGCAGCTCGCCCGACTCGAAGTCGTCGGCCTGGTATGTGAACGTTCCCGGGACGAAGGTCCTCGGGTCGTTCCACAGGGAGTCCACCGAAGAAGGCGGCAGGGTGATGTCGATGGTGGCCACGCGACCGATGTTGAAGACCAGGGCGTCGAGGTCGGGGCCCGCTTCGTTCGGGTCCCCCGGAGTGGCGGCCGTGACGGTCCAGCCTCCGGTCGCATCGGGAAGGCGTCCCCAGGTCCGGCCTTCGGGGGCGAGCCCGGGGCTCACCTCGTCTGCGATGCTTTCGTCCGGTGCCACGAGGTAGAGCGTGTCCAGGCCGCAGCGGATTCCGAACAGGAAGCCGTCCTCATCCTCGGTCTGGCGGGAAAGCACCAACCGGCCGCCCGGCAGCAGGAGCGCGTCCGGGGCCAGGAAGAAGCGGTCGTCCGGGTCGTCGAGGTCGTCGGTCACTGCGTATCCCGCCAGGAAGCCGCTCTCCGCAGTCGATTCGCCGACCAGCTCGATCCAGTCTCTGCCATGGCAGTTGATTTCGTTCAGACGGAGGGCGGGATAGGCCGGGGGAACGTCGATTGCCGGTCCATCGGCACCGGTTTCCGGGGCGGCGTCCATGCCTGTCGCATCGGCGCCGGGGAGGTCGGGCTCCAGCGCATCCTTGCCCACGGGAGGATACGAGGCGGCGTCGGGACATTGACGGGACGCATCCTGGCAGGAGGGCAACGGACAGTTGCTTTCAGAGCCGCACCCCCCGAGGAGAACGAGCACGCCACACAGAACGGTGATTCCAAGAGGAGAAAGTGACACGGTACCTCCGGGTGCACCAGCTTGTGCCGGTGCACGGTGGCGGCAGTATACCTGAGCCTTGCCGTCCAGTCGAACTGGACAGCGCGCATGCTGTTGCCCGAACGCGAAGATGAGAGGGGGGGCTGACGACCCAGCTGCTATGCGCCCTTTCCGGCCTTCTTGTCCTTCTTCTCCTGCCGCTTTTCCTTGGCGGTCTTCTGCGGCTTCTTCTTGTTCTCTTTCTTGACTTCCTTCTGCTTTCCCATGGCATCCTCCGTGAGCGATGGACCGTGACGTGTCAACCATGCCGCCGGCTGCGGCGCTCTGCAAGTTCTTTTTTGCGGGTCGACAGGGGACAATCGTGGCGCTATCCTCACGGAGCGGAACGATGGGGAGGCGTCGTGGGCTTGCGGCTGGCGACGATCGGGCTTCTGATGGCGGTGGCAGCCGGTTGTGCGGCCACCCAGGCCGGAGCGGTGCGGAACGAGGCCCGGCGCCCCTTCTACAAGTCGGACGATCTGCGCTATCCGGCCCACATCGTGCCCCGCTTCTTCTCCTCGCTGGCGGGAACGACCGTCAGCGTGGTGTACTGGGATGGCCGGGACTGGGCGGCCGCGGGACTCACGGCAGCGGGGACCCTGGCGTTCATGGCGCCGACCGACCCTTCTCCCGATGCCCGACTCCAATTCTGGATCCAGGACCATCGGACCCGGCTTCTGGACAACGTGTTCCCCCGCCTGACCACTGAGCGTTTCAGCGCGTTCGGCTTCTGCCTGATGGGTGCATTTGCACTGGCCGGGCTCTCTCTGGACGAGCCTGAGCTGCTGGAGATGTCGTCGCTCATGCTGGAGACCCTGGGCGTAACCCAGTTCCTGCACGTGGGCCAGAAGCTCATGGTGGGGCGGGAGGGGCCCGAGCAGGGGGACGGCCTGGGAATCGTCTACGGGCCGACCGCCGGCCCCGGGTTCTTCCCCGCCGGCACTCCGTCCGGACACACGGCCTCGGTGTTCGCGATCTCGACACTGCTCATGGGGTACTTCGACGAGCCGTGGTTCGACTGGCTGGGGTACGCGGCCTGGGCTTACATCTCGGTCTCCGTGCTCTACAACAACCAGCACTTCATCTCGGACGTGGTCTGGGGCGCACCCATGGGGTACTTCATCGGGAAGTGGATGCTCGAGCATCGTTCGAGCCGCTACCGGTACCGGCATGGCATTCCGGTCCGACTTCGGGATTCCGAACCGGCCAGCTTCGTCGGCATCCTTCCCTGGGGAACCCCGTCCGAGGGGGTGGTCGGTCTGTCCGCTGCCTGGGTCTTGTAGGCACGCTCCTATGCAAGTGATTCGCTTGCAATTCCGCCACACTCTGGGGATCCGGAAGTGATTTCGCAGGATGGCCCTGCGTCGCGATGCGCAAGGAAAATGGCACCCGAGTCGAAGAAGGGGTGGACAATTCCCTTGAAATACGCTAGGAAAAGTTGAATTAATCCTCCGGGGCTTGCAGAGGAATGGCTCCGCTGCAAGGCACAGGGGGCGCTGGCATTGCGAATCGGGCCGTCATCCAGGTGGGAAGGCGGCATTGGACCATAGGAAAGGGGAGGGAAGAAATGCGGCGACTGTCAATGTTTCTGGCCGGTGTCCTGTTCACCGCGCTCGTCGTATCCTGCGGCGGGGACACCAAGGAAGTCACGAAGGAAGTCCCTGCGCCGACCGTGAGCGTGCAGGGAGACGTGGCAATCGAAGTCGGAAAGACCGCCACATTCACGGCGACCACCAAGGACGGCATGGACGTCGAGTACGAGTGGTCCACCAGCGATGAGAAGGTCGCCACCGTCGCAGCGGACGGCGTAGTCACCGGCGTGGCCGAGGGCACGGCCATCATCACGGCCACCGGCAAGCAGACCGGTGCTGCCGGTACCTGGGGCGTGCACGTGTATGCCGCCGCAGTCGAGCCCGAGAAGGTTGCCCGCGTGTTCGTGTCCGGGCCGGCCCTGGTCGAAGTGGGCCAGGCCATCACGCTTCAGGCCGAGACGGTGGACGGCGAGGATACCGGGTACACCTGGGAGACCTCCGAGGCCGGAATCGCCACCGTGGACGAGAAGGGCCAGGTGACCGGCGTGGCCGAGGGTTCGGTCACGATCACTGCCACCGGCGCACAGACCGGCGAGAAGGGAACATGGAACATCTACGTGTTCGAGACCGACGAGCCGCCGCTTCCGGAGCCGAAGGTCGTCGTGTCCGGCCCCTCCGCAGTCAAGATCGGCGAGACCATCACGCTCGAAGCCACCACCACCGACGGCGAGGATTCCGGCTATGACTGGGCTTCCTCCGACGAAGCGATCGCCACGGTTGCCGACGGCGTCGTGACCGGCGTGGCCGAGGGCCCCGTCGTCATCACCGCGACCGGCACGGATACCGGTGCCAGCGACGACTACAACGTGTATGTGTTCGTGATCGTTCCCCCGACGCCCGAAGTGACCGTGTCCGGTCCTTCCGCGGTGAAGGTCGGCGAGACCATCACGCTCGAGGCTGCCACCACCAACGGCGACGATTCCGGCTATGACTGGGCTTCCTCCGACGAAGCGATTGCCACGGTTGCCGACGGCGTCGTGACCGGCGTGACGGAAGGCGCGGTCGTCATCACCGCGACCGGCAAGGATACCGGCGCCAGCGACGACTACAACGTGTACGCGTTCGTCGTGGTTCCGCCTCCGGCCCCGGAAGTCAAGATCTCCGGACCGGCCGCTGTGAAGCTGGGCGAGACCATCGACCTCGAGGCCGCGACCGTGTATGGCGAGGATACCGGCTATGACTGGAAGTCCTCGAACGACGCAGTGGCCACGGTGGATGCGGACGGCACCGTGACCGGCATCGCCATCGGGCCGGCCATCATCACTGCGACCGGCAAGGACAGCGGCGCGACGGCCGACTGGAACGTGTACGTGTGGGACGAGATCCCGCCGCCCGACCCGGTCGTGACCGTGGCCGGTCCCCTCTCGGCCATCGAAGGGGAGACCAAGCAGTTCGTTGCCACCACGTTCAACGGGAACGACAATGCCTACGACTGGAAGTCGGACAACGAAGCCGTTGCCACCGTGGATGCCACCGGCATCGTGACCGCGGTTGCCCCCGGCACTGCGATCATCTCCGCCACGGGCAAGGACTCCCTGGCCGCTGGCCAGCAGGGCATCGTGGTCATGGACTTCGTGCCCGAGGTTCCGTTCGAGCAGCTTTGGGAAGGTTCCGGCCACGCGGACTTCGGCGCTGTGGCGTTCACCTACTGGGACAAGTCGAACCCGCCGGCAGTGCCGACGAATTGCGCCAGGTGCCACAGCACCCCCGGCTACCTGGACTACCTGGGCGTGGACGGCTCGGCCGTCGGCACGGTCGACAAGGCCGCCCCCATCGGCACGGTCGTGTCCTGCACCGCTTGCCACAACTCGGCAACGACGGCGTTGACCGAAGTGACCTTCCCGTCGGGCGTCAAGGTGGCCGGGCTGGGTGACGAGGCCCGCTGCATGGTGTGCCACCAGGGCCGCGAGTCTACGGTGTCCGTCGACAAGGCGATCACGGACAACGTCAGCTACGTCGATGCCGACAGCCAGGGTGACGGCAAGCTCGGTTTCAAGAACATCCACTACTTCGCAGCCGGTGCGACGCTGTTCGGCGGGGAAGTGATGGGTGGCTACCAGTACACGGGCAAGCACTACGACAAGAAGTTCCCGCACGCGACCGGCTACGACCGGTGCAACACCTGCCACGACCCGCACACCCTGCAGCTCAAGACGTCCGAGTGCGTGGCGTGCCATGCGGGTGCTACAGACCTGGCCAAGATCGGAGAGATCCGCATGACCGGCTCGGGCGTGGACTTCGATGGCGACGGCAACGTCGAGGAAGGGCTGCGCGATGAATTGGAGACCATGGGTGACAAGCTGTATGCCGCGATCCAGCTCTATGCCAAGGACGTGGCCGGCACCCCGATCGTGTACTACGCCGAGGCGCACCCGTACTTCTTCAAGGATACCAACGCCAACGGTACGCCGGACCCGGACGAGACGGTCAGCGCCAACTCCTACAAGGCATGGACGCCACGCCTGCTGAGGGCCGCGTTCAACTACCAGTTCTCGCACAAGGATCCGGGCGCGTTCGCGCACAACGGCAAGTACATCGTGCAGCTCCTGTACGACTCGCTGGAAGACCTCGGGACCAAGGTCGCCGTGAACATGGCCGGCATGCACCGGAGCGGCGAGGGGCACTTCGATTCCGGTTCCTATGCGTTCCGTCGCTGGGACAAGGACGGCGCCGTTTCTTCTTCCTGCGTCCGTTGCCACACCCCGACGGGCTACGATCTGTGGGCCAAGTACGGCGTGGACGCGCTGGTTTCCCAGCCCCCGTCGGACGGCCTCAACTGCATGACTTGCCACACCGACGTCGACTACGCCACCGGTGCGCCGCGCAAGTACATTGCCCAGATCACCTTCCCGAGCACCAAGGTGATCAAGAACGATCCCGCAAACCCGGATGACTCGTTCCTCTGCGCGGGTTGCCACATGGGTCGCGAGTCCAAGACCACCATCGATACCCTGATCGCCAGCGGCGGTGCGCTCAGCTTCAAGAACATTCACTACGCTCCGGCAGCATCGCTCCTGTACGGAAAGGATGCCGGCGTGCTCTACGAGTACACGGGAAAGACCTACGCTGCCAAGTTTGCGCACATCGGCCCCGAGTCGGCCCAGTGTGCGTACTGCCACAACCTCGATGGCGAGGACCACAAGTTCAAGCCCGAGCTGACGGCATCCTGCAAGGGGTGCCACTCCGAGGCTGCCGGCGACCTGACCAAGATCCGGAAGAACCGGCCCCTGGACTACGACGGAGACGGCAACAACACCGAGAAACTGGCCGACGAGATCGCCACCCTGGGCGAAGCCTTGTACAAGCAGTTGCAAACCGTGGCGACTGCCTCGGGCAAGCCGCTGGCCTACGACGAGAACGCGCACCCGTACTTCTATGCGGACAAGAACGGTAACGGCATCGTTGATCCGGACGAGCTGGGTTCGACCAACTCGTACAAGGGTTGGACCGCTCCGATGCTCAGGGCCTCGCACAACTTCCAGGCGTGGCACAAGGAGAAGGGGGCGTGGGCCCACAACACCGACTACATGGTGCAGGTCCTCATCGATTCCATCGCCGACCTCGGCGGCGACGTCAGCAAGTTCAAGCGTCCGTAGTTCCTCCCTGATGCCCGCCGCGAAGCTCTGAAATCCGAAGCCATCAGACGCCGAGCGGGGCCCTGTCGTCAGCGGTGCAGGTCCGGACAGAAGGAGTGCTCGGGCCTCGGGAGAACCTGGGGATTCCCGTCCGAGACCGCCATGCTGGGCATCATGGAGAGGAAGGTCTGGAGCAGGATTCGTGCTGCGCAGCAGCTTCGGCGGTCGAAGCCGACGAAGCGGAACGTGCCGACCAGTGCCTCGTCGCCCGCCTGGACCATGCCATCCGGAAGAATGGTGAGGGTCCTGTCCGGCATCTTGAGGAAGCACTCCCCGACATCGACCGATGTTCTCTGCGTCCACAATGTGCCGGAGCGGGTCTGTTCGACCCACACGCCGTCGGGTCCGACCAGACATCCCCGGGAATCGAATCGGGCCACGGGGTTGGTGCCGCTCAGGGCCACGCGCAGGTTGCCATCATCATCAAGCGACAGAACCTCGAGCGTCTTGCCGTCGGGCGTGTCCAGGACGAGTTTCAGCGGAACCAGAGGGCAGCGGGTACAGGAAAACAGAAGCATGGCTGCCAAGACAAGTCGGCAAGGCATGACAACCTCCGCTGAACCGACTCCGTGAATGCTACTGTCCGACACACACCTTCATGGACGAGCAGGTCGAGGCGTCCTCGACACACGTGGTGAACCACTCGAACCCGTCCTCGTCCGAATCCTCGAGCACGGTACAGAAGATCTCGCACAACCATCCATCGGTGAGGGCGCAGGCTTCGAGGCCGGCGCAGGCATCGATGCACTCTCCCGGCGGGTCAACGAGGCATCCGTAGACGGCTTTCTCGGGCTTGTCCGGGCATGCGGGCAGGGCCTTGATGCACTTGTTCGCGCCCTCCGGGTCCGCTACCGGAATAGCCATGGAAATCCCCGTGCATCCATCGACGCAATTGGCTGTGTTGACGACGCCATTGTCAGGGCACAGCTCGAGGAGGGCGTCGCAGTACGGGGAGCAACCCTTGGCGGGCTTGTCCGGGGGGGAGGTGCAGTCCGCGGCGTTGTCGCACCCCGCCCACGAGAGGCAGAACGCGGTGGCTACAGCCTGGTGGTAGCTCAGATTGTCGCACTGCTCCTTGCACGCAGCCTTGGACTCGAACACGGTGTAGTACTCGCTTCCAGCCTTGCAGTACTCGAACAGGCCACACACGGCGCCGCACTTGCCGGCCAGGCAGCCGAAGATAGCGTCCTCCGGGTTTGCCGGGCACTGGTCGAACTGCTCGAGGCAGAGGGGGGCGGTGGCCGCGTCGACCACCGGGAGTTGCATCCCGACGCCTGTGCACAATGCGGGGCACGACGAGGCATCGAGCCAGGGGACCGCAGGACAGAGCTTCAACAGGGCCGAGCAGTAGGCATCGCAACCCGGGGCCGGAGTGGCGGGCGGGGCCATGCAGGCCTCGGGGTGGTCGCATCCCCCGATGATCGCACACATTCCGGCTGCCTGTGCCTGGAACATGGAGAACCCCTCGCAGGCAGCCATGCACGCGTCCGACGTGGGGAACTGCTTGAACCATGCGCTGTCCGCTGCGCACTGCTTGGGGGCCTCCGTACACAGGAGGGCGCAAGGACCGGCCAGGCAGCCGACCAGCGCGTAGTTGGGATCCGCCGGGCAGGTGTCGTACTGCTCCAGGCAGGCGGCCGCCGGTAGGGCATCCTTCGCCTTCATCGCGAGTGCCGCAGCGGTGCATACCCACGGACACATGTCTGCAGTCATCTCAGCGAGAGGACAGAGCCCCAGGAACGCGACGCAGAACTCGTTGCATCCGGGAAGCGGCTCTTCGGGCATGTCCGCACACGACTTCGGATCGTGGCACTTGTCCACGGCCAGACAGATCTGGAGCCCGAGGAGCTGATCCTGGCTCGACTGCTGGCACTGGTCGATACATGCCGTCTCATCCGCAAACAGCGGCTCGATCGTGTATCCGGGGTCGCAATGGAGCTCCAACCCCTGGCACACCTCCTTGCAGTTGAGCGGCATGGAGAAGCAGTCGTTCATCGCGGCCGGATCGCACGTCTTCTCCAGCGTTTCCGCTGCGCACGCCACCAGCGGCTCGGCTGCCTCGCCGGTCATGGCGAACATCCCGTTGCAGGTCGCCTCGCACAGGCACTGGTCCTCCGGGATCAGGTACGCGGCCTCGACGTCGCAGGCCAGCACCTCCCCGCACCAGGCATCGCATCCGGGAATCGGCAAAAGGGGTTTCGGCCACCAGCAGTTCCCGAAGAAGTAGTGCTGCTGCATCAGGGTCACGCACAGGAAGTTGGGGAGCCAGTCCGGGTGCTCGGCCAGCACCTCCTTGCAGAAGTCGAGGCACTCCTCGGGCGGAGCGAACAGATCGTTGAGGTTGAACGTCTGGAGCTTGTCACAGAACTTGAAGCACACCTTGCTGAGCCAGGGTTGCTCTGTGCCGGGACAGAGCGGAGGAGGGAGCGCATCCGCCGGGTCGACGTCGGCCATCCCGTCCTCGGCATCCGTGCTGCCGTCGGGTACAGCGGCATCCGGGATCACGGCCCCGTCCTGCCCCGTCCGCCCGTCGCCCCCGGGCGCATCGGGCTCCGGCGTCGGCGTGTCCGCAGGAATCGCTGCGTCCGCGACCAGCTCCCCTTCGGTTCCCATGGACGGGGTCCTGTTGCCTCCCGAGCATCCAGGCAGCGCCAGCAGTGCGACCAGCCCCACAAGGGGCGCCGGAAGTCGGGTGGCCATCCGCACCGCTTGTCGAATGGCAGGTGGCAGCACAGTTGGCGTCATGGCGACCTCCGCAAGTCCGGTTCTGGACTCCGTAGCCGGCCGGGCTACTGGCACGTCGGACACGTGGGGATACAGGCTTCGCACGTCAGGATTTCCTTGGCGCAATACATCTCTGCGCAGGGCTGGATGCAGGCGGGATCGTTGCCGCAGTAGCTGCAGTTGTTCGACACGCAGACCTGAGCTTTCCAGTACAGCTCCTGGGCATCCTCGGTACCGGAGAAGATGCAGTTCCACTGGCAGGGGCGGTTGCCGGCGCAACCCGGCAGGCATTGCAGGATCCAGAGGCAGTCCCGGTCTCCCCAACCTCCGAGACACTCGGACCAGGGCCCCGGGCAGAACTGGACCAGGCACAGGTGTTTGGCCGCAGAAGCATCCGGGAAGGCCGCACACGTCGTGTTGGCGCACTCGACCATGGCATCGTAGGCATCCTGTCCCATGATGGAGGAGATGTCGTAGCAGTCGTCGATGCACTGCTGGTAGACCGTGCACTCCACTGCGCACAGGAGGATGTCCTCGCAGTCCCCGTTCTCCCCGACCTCCCGGCACTGACTGTTGTCGCATTCCTCATCGAGCTCGCAGTCACCGCAGCTCCCGCCGCAGCCGTCCGGGCCGCATTCCTTCTCGAAGCAGTACGGGATGCAGATGCACTGGCCGCCGTCACACTGCTCCTGGTTGCCGGAGCACGTCCCGCACGAGCCGCCGCAACCGTCGGGACCGCACACCTTCCCGATGCAGTCCGGAACGCACACGCACTGCCCGTCCACGCAGACCTCCTGAGCACCGACACAGGTGCCGCACGACCCGGCACAGCCGTCGGGACCGCACACCTTCCCGCCGCACCTCGGGATGCATACGCACTTCCCCGACTGGCAGACGTCATGCGCTCCGGGGCAGGCGCCGCAGCTCCCGCCGCAGCCGTCCGATCCGCAGACCTTGCCCTTGCAGTTCGGCTTGCAGATGCACTGGTTCGCAACGCATGCCCTGCCCTTGGCGCACGTTCCGCAACGTCCCCCGCAACCGTTGGAGCCGCATTCCTTGCCGGAGCAGTCCGGGACGCACACGCACTTGCCTTCCTGGCAGACCTTGCCCTTGGCGCAGCTCCCGCAGAAGCCGCCGCACCCGTCGGGTCCGCATTTCTTGCCCTGGCAGCTCGGGCGGCAGACGCACTTCCCGTTCTTGCAGGTCTGGCCCTCGCCGCATGTCCCGCAGCTCCCCCCGCAGCCGTCCGATCCGCAGACCTTGCCCTTGCAGTAGGGCGTGCAGATCGTGTGACATTCGAGAACCGGAGGATCCGCCGGTACCAAGGGATCCGCAGCGACGTCCCCGAACGGCAGCGCCTCCACGACATGTGCGGCAGCGAAGCGATGGGCAGCCCCTTCCCCGCGAGCGCCGGCCGCAACCGAAGCGGCCGTGTCGGCAACGCTCCGGGCCGTTGCGGCCGAACCGGTCTCCACCGGGCCAGGCCTGGTCTCCAGGACTCCGCTCACAGCCGGCCCGGATGGCTCCGCACAATATTCCATCTGCGGGCTGCACTGTGCCTCGTCCTGCACGGCCTCCCGGCAGCCGACCGCCCCGGCAGTCAAGCTCAAGGCAGCGCTGGCGAGCAGAATCCACCTTCCGAACTGCCCCGCTCCGCAACTACAGAACCGGGTAGAGAATAGCATGGGGACCTCCTCCCAGGACCAGTGACCAGATTCATGGTAGACGAAGAACGGCGGGAAGGCAAGGCTGGACAGAACGCCCAGATCGTCCGCTCGGGCAGGCGGCGGGGAGGGCGGACGACCGGGAACGGGGAAACAAACGGAATCAGCGGGAAGGAGCCCCCCGAGCGACCCGGAACGGCGTCGCCAGAGGATCCGCCCGCTCGAGAGTGCCAAACGCGGACCGGGCGCTCTCGCGGCAACCTCCGCCGCAAGCGCCCGCTTCGCTGCAATCCCGGCACTCCGCAGGCAGCGCAGCAACCTCCCGGAAATAGCTGGATCTCGCCCGCGACTCGATGGTCTGGAAGCTCTCCGTGCGAAGATCGCCCAGGACCACGGGGGACACCGAGCAGGCCCGCACTCGGCCCCACGGGTCGATGGTGTACCCGGGAACATCCGTTCCAAGCGCACAACGCCCGAATTTCAGAGCGGTCCTGTGCTTCGGACTCGGGAGGCAGAGCGGCAGGGAGATGGCAACGTTCACCTTCATGCCGAACGCTGAGCGTGCCCACGCCGCCACGTCGAGGTCGTCCGCGATCATCTCCGGCGTGGGCGTCAACTCGCCAGCCGGTCCCCCGCCGGTGCCGGCATTGCAGAATCGGCTGTAGGCAACGGTCTGCACGCCCAGGGCGAAACAGAGCTCCACCACGTCGCGGAAATGGGAATGATTGGCCCGGGTGGCGACGAACGACACGGACACGAGGACGCCGGCGTTTCTCAGCCGGACGATTGCCGCAACGGTCGCGTCGAAGGACAACACCCCTTTCAGCCGGTCGTGGACCTCGCGGCGGGCCGCAAGCAGGGTCGGCTGAACCGGCCCGACGCCCAGATCTCTCAGGCGACCGGCCGCTCCGTCGTCGACCAGGCCTCCATCCGTGACCAGCGAGATTGTCCTGCCCGGGGCCCGCAGTTTCTCGACGATCTCGAACAGGTCTTCCCGCAGCAGGGGCTCGCCACCGGAGAGCTGCACGACCCGTCGTCCGGTGGCATCGAGCGCCCGGTTGACAAGCGGAACCAGCTCGGAGGCGGTCAGTTCCTTCCCTTCGACAGGCGATCCGGTGCGCCAGGAGTTGTAGCAGTAGACGCAGGCCCGGTTGCAGCGGGAGGTGACCTCGACTGCGAGCGGAGCACTGGATGCCGCAGTGCGAAGCGAGTCCGTATTTGCCTGCATCATCCTTCCGAAGCCGTCGGCGGGAGGATTCCCCGGCTCCGGAACCGGAGTGTCAGTGCCCGTGCAAGGGCCACTCTGGCCGCATCCGGAGTATCGGGGAAGGCCTGGATGAAGGTCGTCGAGTCGATCGTCCCCCGCACCAGCATTCCGACCAGCACCCGGACCCGAGCCAGATCTCCTGCATCGGCAGCGGCGGGGGAGAAGCCAGGGGGCGTGGGGGAGAGCGTCGCAACGCTATCTGCTTCGCATGCATCTCCAATCCCGTCCCCGTTCACGTCCCACTGAGTCGGATTCACCGTGTCCGGACAGTTGTCGCAGGCATCACCGATGCCGTCCATGTCGGCATCTTCCTGGTCAGGATTCGGTGCAAAGGGACAGTTGTCCTCTTCCGTACCCATGGAGGGGCATCCCACGACCCCTGGAGGGATGAAGCCTCCGGGAAGCCCGTCCCCGTCCGCATCGTAGCAGCACCATTCGCCGCATGGCGACAGGCACTCCGGTTGCGGGCAGAGATCGCAGGCATCTCCGTGGATGTCGCAGCCGGTCCCGTCGTCATCCGAGTTGGTCTGGTCCGCGTTCTTCACCCGAGGGCAGTTGTCGTCGACGTCGGGCACTCCGTCCTTGTCGAAGTCGTCCGTGGTGTCACAGTCGTCGCCGACTCCGTCCCCGTCCGAGTCCAGGTTGCCTTCGACACCCAGCGGGTCGGGGATCCAGGGGCAGAGATCGAGCACGTCCGGGATGTCGTCCCCGTCGCTGTCCAGCACGCACTCAGGGCCGCAGCATGGGCTGATGAAGGCCGGGAACTCGCAAGCATCCCCGTACCCGCTGTTGTCCGCATCCAGTTGGTCCGGATTGGGCACGAGCGGACAGTTGTCATCCGGGTCGAGTATGCCGTCGCCATCCAGGTCGCCCGGCGGGGGCTTCGGCGTGTCCGGCAGGGCCGTCTCGTCCGGCAGGGCCGTTCCGTCGGGAACGGAGGGGCCGTCCTCCTCGGACGCCTGGTCGGGAAGGCCGATCCCCTCGGAACCCGGCGTGTCGGCACCGGCCACGACGTCGCCACCTTCCGAAACGTCGTTGCCTCCGGCAGGCTCCCTGCCCACACCGCCGCAACCGGCCAGCCACAACCCGAGCAATGCCAGCAGCGGAAGGAGCCAGCCCGCCGACGTCCAGCCGAAAAGCCCGCAGCCCGCCAGCGGCAGGCTGGCGGACAGAACCAGCAGGAGGACGACGAACCGTCTCTGAGCACCCGCCCCCGCTCGGCCCCATGTTCTCCAGGCCATGTCTCTTGCCTCCCTGTAGCTGCGCTTGCGAACCGACTGCGCCAAGGAGCATACGTAGCCCGCTAGCGCGTGTAAAGGGGGACT